>JAESUT010000029.1 GCA_016762995.1 Gammaproteobacteria bacterium
GATATCAATGGAAATACCAATAGCTGTGAGCAAAATATTTTTATAAAAAAATTAAATGTTACTCAAGTTAAATTTCCTCTAGCAGTTGAAATTGATTGTTCCAATCCAAATATAGGACCTACGAATACTGGCTTTCCAACTATTAATGGAATTCCAATTGGAAATGATTGCAATCTAACCGTTACCATAGTAGATGGCAATCCTATTCCAACTTGTGGAGGTGGGTATACATTTGTTCGGCAACGGTTTGTTATAGAATGGTGTACGAGCGAAGCCAATGTTGGAAATCAAGTCATTGAAATTACAGATACTAATCCTCCATCTATTACTTGCCCAAATGATATTTCCATCAGTACTACAAGTAATGATTGTATGGGAAGTGTAATTTTGCCAACACCAATCGTAAGTGATGATTGTTCTAATTTTATTACTTCAATTGATTTTAATTTTCCAAAATCAGGAAACACTTATGGAGTTTACTCCCTCTTATTATCGGCGCAACCTCGACTCACTGAAACGTTAAGAGCGGTGCTGATAGCAAAAGAATAGAGGGTGAAGGTGAGGCGGGCTGAGTTGTGCTAGCTATTCTGATTTTTTACGGCAAGACGCGCTTTGTATTTAGCCCATCCGCCATTGTTTAACCAGTAGCCGGTTTGCAGCACTAGAAAAAAAGCAAAGAAATACGGCAAAGTACCGTAATCGGGGCCACCGACCTGAAAATAGAACACCGCTGTATAGTATCTGTCTTCTGTTGGGTGGTCCGCCGTGACAACGCCTATGTAAGTTCCTTTGCTGTCGAACTCATAGCTTGCCGTATAGAAGCCACCCGGCTCTATGCGCGGGGGCTCGTAGTAGACCGTCGCCGCCTCAAGATCCTCGATGGCGAGAACATCTTCTAGAGTCGCATACCGCCCTACTTCATTAATGTCGCGGATAATACGAAAGTCGATGAGCATCTCTGGTAACAAGCTGTGCAAATATTCCATGACGAAAACCGAACGCGAGACGTCAGGAATGTCTTCACAGAATTCATCTGACTCTCTAGTCTCCGGCTGAAAAACCGTGAAATGCGCCTGTAGGAAGTCGATGTTGATTACACAAAGGTCTTCTTCATAGGCAACACCACCATGGGCGGCCGCATGCTGGCTCGACAGCGTCGAGGCAAGTAAAAGCAGAGCGAGAAGAATACGGCGCGGTAAGTAAAGGCTCATGTCAGACAGGTGCGTGGCTACTGGAAAGAGGGCCGGAGCTTAGCATATTTGCAAGATCGACGCTAAGCGCAATGCACAAAATGCGCATTGCTTGGCTAGGCTTATCTACCAAGCAATGATGCTGCCATCATAATTGAAGAAGCTGCCCGAAGACTGAAGATCTAACTCATCGACAACCTTCAGCATGCCCGCCACACTGGTTTCGGTATCTATCAAGGCATTCGGTCCACCCATGTCGGTCAGTACCCAGCCGGGATGCAGGACAGCGGCGCTAAAGCCTTCCTCGGCCAAATCTATAGCTAGGCTCTTTACCACGCTATTTAATGCCGTCTTAGAGCTGCGATAGATATAAGATCCTCCTCCGCTGTTGTCATCGATGGAGCCCATCTTGGATGTCAGGTATACCATCTTCTTGTCTTTACCCTGCCGTAGATTCGGCATAAGTAATTGACTGAGTATCATTGGTGCAATCGAATTTATCTGCAACACCGAAGCCCAGGACTGTGCTTCTAATTCACCAAACTTACTACTGCGCGGCCCATAAACCCCCGCGTTATTAATGAAAATATCGATCGCCGTATCAGCTAATTGCCGCACAAACTCCTGCATTGATTCAAGGGAGGCAACATCAAGCTGCCGAACCTCTAATTTAGCCCCCAATTCTTCATGAATACGGCTTAGTTGCTTCAAGCCATCTGCCGCGTCAATATTTCTACACGTAGCGATAACACGATCACCGCGAGCGAGAAACTGCTTGGTAAATTCCAGCCCAATGCCCCGGTTTGTTCCAGTTATTAATACAGTCGCCATCTTCTAAATTCCTTGCTGATTTCAATCCCAATGGAGTCTATCAAATCTGGCACAATAGGTAAGTAGCCGCCTTCTGCGTCATTCCTGAGAGCCGCATGAAGCCTYATCCTCGGTTGATCGAAAGTGTGCTGTAAGCTTCTGCTATAATCACGCGTCTGATTCACCCAGCGAGTTAAATCGTTCCTAGTTAAGCAGTCTAAATAGAGAATATAATGCGAAGCAAACCAGCGGTATCAACCTTATTATTCATTATTCTGCAGACTGCAGGTCCGCTGACTCTTGCACAGGATGCAGAGGAAGTACTCGTCATCGGTGTAATTCCAACCGGCGCCGGCATAAATATAAACAAAATTCCCTTTCCAGTGCAGCATCGCAACGCGTCCGATATAGAGAATGCCAACCCTCTCAACATCTCAGACTTTCTCAGACAGAGCTTCAGCAGCGTGTCGCTCAACGATGCACAGAACAMCCCCATGCAACCAGATCTGCAATACCGTGGCTTCACTGCCTCGCCCCTGCTTGGCTTAGCACAGGGCTTWGCGGTCTATCAAAACGGGGCGCGCATCAATGAGCCAYTGGGCGATGCGGTGAATTGGGATCTCTTACCGCAATCTGCAGTACAAGCAATAACTCTCTCCGGTGGCGCCAATCCACTGTTCGGGCTAAACAGCTTGGGTGGCTCATTGATTATAGATATGAAAGACGGTTTTAGCTCACCAGGCAATAGCGTCGAARTTAGCTCAGGCTCATTCGGCCGCACGACAGCACACATCGAGGTTGGCGGGAACAATGGCTCGATCGGATACTATGCRAACTTAGAAAGCTTCCAAGAAGATGGCTGGCGTGACAACTCCGAATCAGATGCATTGAATTTCTATGGCAGTGTAGGCTGGAGATCAGATTCGACACAACTCAACCTCAACTACCAATACGGTGCTTCAGATCTAACTGGCAACGGGGCGGCACCGACTGGATTGCTAGCACTCGATAGAGAGGCGATTTTCACAGGCCCAGACATCACCAAGAATGACATGCAGATGGTTAGCTTTGACTTTGGGATTGACGCGAGTGCCAACATCAGCTTCGGTGGCAACATGTTCTACAGAAAAAATAAAACCGATTCTTTCAACGGCGATGGTTCCGAATTTGCAGTCTGTAATCTCGGCGGCATGCCACAACTGCTCGAGGAAATTGAGAGAGACGATCTCGAAGAGCTGGGCCTCATTGATGACGATATCTGCAATAACCAGTTTGCAAATAGCGATGCTCTTGAAGCTTTCCTCAACCAAACTGCGTCCATGCTCAACCTTGATGACGAATTTAATCTGGAGAATTTCTCGGACGACCTATCTGGCTCTGGAATTCTTTCTGATGAGGGAATTAATAACCTTAGTAATCGGGCCCAAGAAAGCAGGGGTTTCGATTTCCAATGGACAATTCGTGGAAATTTCCTTGGTTACAACTCACAGCTCATTGCTGGCGGCGCATATTACAGAGGCGAGTCAAACTTTAACTCGGTCTTAGAGCTTGCCGAGCTCGACCCTATTTCTAGACTAACCCTGGGTCTCGGAACTGGTACGTTTGTCGACAGCGAAGCGACTTCGATAAATACAGAAACTGAGTCCAGCAGTTTGTATTTCACAAATACCATGGACTTGAGTTCGACCGTGGCACTTACACTATCTGCGCGCGGGAATTACACCGACGTTGTATTGCGTGATAGATCGGGCGAGAGACCAGAGCTCAATGGCAGTCATAATTATTCTAGAGTTAACCCTTCGCTAGGGCTTACTTGGCAGGCTAGCGATAGCCATACTTTGTATACTTCTTATAGCGAATCTTCTCGAGCCCCTACCCCAATCGAGCTCGCCTGCAATGAGGGGGTCTTCGATCAAGCTGTGGCTTTCGCAATAGAGGCAGGCGAAGACCCAAGAGATGTGGATCTGGAATGCCGTCTACCCAATGCATTTTTGGCTGACCCACCACTGGATGATGTAATTGCAAAAAGTTTCGAGTTAGGCGCGCGCGGTTTCCTAGGCGATATCGCGTACTCGCTAGGACTGTTTCGCACAGTAAACAAGGACGACATCTTATTTCAGACTACCGGCCGCTCCACCGGCCTTTTCGCAAACGTCGATGAAACGAGACGAGCGGGCATAGAGTCTAGCTTGCAGGGGAAATGGCGCGCATTCAGCTGGCTAGCGGCTTACAGCTTTATCGATGCGACCTTTGAAGATAATTTCCAAGCACTGAGCCCAAACCATGAATTTGCAGACGATGAAGGCAAAGTAACAGTCCGTGCAGGTGATCGTATTCCCGGCATACCGCAACACCAGTTCAAGGTTTCCAGCGACTACCGTTTCATCAATGGTCTTAATATCGGGCTCGACGTACTAAGTAATGGTAATCAGGTTTTACGTGGCGATGAGTCCAATCAACTAGACGAAGTCTCAGGCTATACGACTGTCAGTATCCGTGCTCGCTACAGGTTCAGTGAAAGACTGGAAGTATTCGCGAAGGTAGATAATCTTCTCGACAGAGAATACGAGAGCTTTGGTTTACTGGGTGAAGATCCGAGCGAACTGGGAGTGCCTATCATCGAAGACTTAAGCAATCCCGTGTTCTTAGGTGCTGGAGCTCCTAGAGCTGCGTTTCTCGGAATCCGCTACGACTTCTAATTTCAAGCCTAAATGGCTCAGCCTTATCTGCTACGTAAAAAATCCACAGCGCGGTCAGGGAAGTCGGTAAACACACCATCAATATCCGCGCGGAAAAAATGAATCTCTAGCAGGTCTTCGTAGCTATCCGCGTAATTTGGTACCTGCCCCGGATCTAAGCGATAAGTATAAGGGTGAACTTGCATCCCAGCGGCATGAGCCCTAGCGACAAAGTCAGATACTTGAATGTTTGCCTTCTGCGAATCTCTAGAAACCACTAAGCCCTTCTCCGGACCAACACCATCAGCGAATACCGACAGTTTATCCATACCGTCCTCTTCAAACATCCATGGATAAGAAGAGGCGTCGCCGATCAACTGCACGAGATTCAGCTCAATGCCTTCTGCGGGAAGAATCTCATCATGAATGATCTTTAATTCTTCGAAACTAAATGTCTGGAGAAATATTTTGTCTTGCTTACTCGTGTAGCCGTAGGATTTAAGCATTCTGACGACTGCTGTGCTGATGTCTTTTCCCGCCTCGCGGTGAAATTCTGGGCCTTTGATTTCCGGGTAGATGCCTACATTCTTACCCATAGATTTGTTCATGCCTTGGATTAGTTCAATTTCTTCGGCCAGTGTGGGTACACTAAAAATTGATTCTCCCATTGGAAATCGATTGGCATAGCCCTGCTTCTTCTCGCCGTCTTCGATATCAAAGCCCTCGCTTGCTCTCAGTTGCCTGATTTCCGCAAGAGTAAAATCAATCGCATAGTAACGGCCATCATCTCTTATTCGATCTGGAAAACGTTCTGCGACGTCAGTAGTTCTATCTAGGGTGATATCGTGCAACACGATGAGATGGTCGTCCTTAGTCATCACCACATCTTGCTCTATATAGTCGGCACCCATAGCGAAGGCCATCGCCTTGGCCTCTAGTGTGTGTTCAGGCAGATAGCCACTAGCACCTCGATGAGCGATAACGATTTTTTGTGACTGCGCCTGGGAATAGAGTGTTGCTGTCATGAGTAATACACCGAATGCCTTAGCGGCGATAGAACTGAAACGGGGAAAATGCATTAAAGTTACCTGAGTGCCTGCCTGTGAATATTGGATGCTTTCTTGGCGATGAATGATTGACTGTAAGTCTAAGCGACAAGCTCTGCCATTTATAGTGCCATATATAGTACAAAGCTCACCAAAAATACAGTATACGTCAATCTATGAGCCCAGCCGGTAGCGCAATTTTATCGCTATCGTATCGACAATTCTATCGTTCCACGACTGTTCGAGGAGATCCTGAAATGTCTGAAAATTATCCCGCGGCAAATTACTACCCCGCGTGTAGACGATGAACAAGTCGGAAAGCGGCGCAATTTCCCAGCGATATCTCGCCTGGAATGTGAGTCTGCTAATGACAAAATCATCCGGCGTGGAATCTGGRTTRGCAACACTCTGTAGGAAATCTCTAGAGCTAGGATTAACCTGCCAGAAGCGATCTTCAAAGGCCTTCAGTGCGGTCCACTGCATAGTGAAACGCAACTGTTGCTTGGCTGATAGGAAATAGTTTGTTTCCAGGCGCGGTGACCATTGATGCGATTCAAAGCTGGTGTAATTGCCATCGCCCTTGTGTACGAGTAGCGCCTCCCTGTCGGTATAGTCTAATCTTAAGTCTGTGGAGAACCTATCGTTAGCGCGCCACACAATGCCCGCAGAGCCGCGTGTTCGAGCCGGCCCCAACGCATCCTGATCTAGATTCAAATTTACGTTATAGGAAATCGATTCTGCGCGGTTCGTGCTATAACCGAAATTTGCACCCCACCTCCCTTCAACGCGAAAGTCGCCAGTGCCTCTGCCTAAGCGATCATCGATGCGCTCTGGAAAATAGCGAAAGCTGTAATTGAATCTATTGTTATCGAGAAATGTATAGTTGCGATTAAAGAACAGCCCCATCCTTACTGGCTGACCCTGCGTGTTCCATTGATTCGTGAAGAATATACTTGTTGAAAGTTCACGCAGCCCCGGTATATCCGATTCGGTTCTCGAGTAGCTGTAATCCATGTTCATCTGATCGTTGCGTGTCAGAAACCCTAGATCGTTGATATCCAAAGTGTCGTCTATGTAGGTCGAGCGTAGAGTATGCTGTACACCCCGACGCGGGCGAAAGCTTACGTCAGCGAAGCCGCCGGTTCCCGTGACACCTTGCACGTCACTGTGCATAACCTGACCATCGATTACCCAGCGGTTATCTGCGGAAAAATAATGCGCATCTATCGAGTTAACAGTCGCCTCAATGTCGGGGTGGGAAATATCTGTACCCATCCAACCTAGAGAGCGCCGACCACCCGCATCGGTATTTTCGTACAATACTCTCGCTATGGTGAAGTCTCGCCCCACGGCTTGCAGATTGATTCTCGTGCCGTCATCAAGAGTGCCGCGAATCTCTGTGTCGTCCTCGGAAGCAATTAATGCTCCGTAGCGCCAGTTGCCATTCTGGCCCGCAAGTTTAACCGCACCTAATAACTCTGTAGGTCGACTCAAGTCGGTTGCCAGCACATTTACATCATCAGGCACATCGACTATTGCCGAGCCACCTATGCGGCGCGTGTTGAGCAATGAGATTGGCCCACCTGGACCACCACGCCCAGAGGTGCGCGGCGATGTATTAAAAATATCTTGCCCTTCGAGGAAGAAGGAGCGCTTCTCCGGGAAAAACACTTCGAACGCGGTTAAATTGACCACCACATCATCTGATTCCACATTGCC
This sequence comes from Gammaproteobacteria bacterium, assembly GCA_016762995.1. Taxonomy (GTDB): domain Bacteria; phylum Pseudomonadota; class Gammaproteobacteria; order Pseudomonadales; family Pseudohongiellaceae; genus UBA9145. The sequence goes on from JAESUT010000029.1 coordinate 7,444, forward strand.
GAAGTCTGGATTCAGCGTGGCTGATAGAAGCGTATTAGTTGTGGGTCGCCAGAAAATCTCTGACCCAACTTTGAATTCCGTTTCATTCGAAATATTATCAACAACAGTCGAGGCAAATGGGTAGTACGTCAGTTGTCTACGAGGCTCGATATCTCTCAGCTCGTATTTTTCGAATGCAGAGAGGTATTGATTCACGGTCCGCGGTAATGCCGGATTTGACCAAGCTTCGCCGCCCAGATGACCCACTTGGCGCTCGAAATAGAAGCCTATCTGTCTTACATCATCAACTTGCGGCAGAGGCATCATCGACCAAGGTACGAAATACTCGACGCTCCAACCATCATCCAATGCCTGCGTGCGGCCATTCCAAGAACCATCCCACTGCAAGTTCATCTGCCGCTCAGGTAGTAATGAAGCATCGGTCATTGAATCGCCAAGATTAATACGCAGGAAATAGCCATACAGCCCACCGCCAGAAGCATCAATTCCGACCACGAATCCATCGCGCTCTAAGCGCACATCTCTTGAGGTCATGCGCGCCACCAAAGTGTCCGCTGGCTGATAGTTTACTGAGGAGATGTAGATCCCACGCTCGGTGTAGAACATCCGAACATGCGTCTCGTAAGGGGTGTCCGCTAGCGTATCGGGGTCGATGACCCTCATGCCGTCAACGACGGGAATACTCTTCCAGATTGCCTCATCGACAAACCCATCCAGGTTGATATTTGCATCACTCTCATCAACCCGAGTGAGCTGAGGGAGCTGAGGGAGCGACTGCTGCGCTAGAAGAGGCCAGGAGAGCAATGTGAGTAACAGACAAAGACAGACGCGGGGATGGAACTTGGTCATATTTGTACCTGAGATTGGCCTTGTTTCACTGAGGCCTGCAATACCACGTAGAAGCATTGGTTCTTAGGTTCGCACTATATCGCACTAATTTTTCTAAATTACTAAATAGAAACAAATAGTTACAAATTACTATCAGCAACTAACAGACTAACCTTCGCGCTAGCCGTTAACGAAGGCTGCGCCTGCCATGTTTCGTCATTATTGACCTGTGATTTGCCTTTATTCAGCCCATCGCTTGCCAGATTACTGCGCTGTAATACAGGCTAATCTACTGTCAATTGCTAAGGAGTATCTGGTGAAATTTTTTAAGAAAACTCAAAATTGTCTATTCGTTGAGGAGGAGAGGTACAAATGGGCCGCAAAAAAATCTGGCATGAGTCGTCACCTAGTTACGGTATCCGTGTTCTGCCTGCTTGCAGCATTTCTCTTTAGTGCACTGCGCTAGCGAATACGAAGCGCAGTGCTAACGCGCCTGTAGGACAGCCTCTACTGTGAGCAGCTGCGCATCCCGCTGAATATCTAAACGTACGGTGTCGCCGGGAGCCGATTCTCTCAGTAGGTTAGAATAGGCTTGCAGATCGGTCATGGCCTGCCCGTTGTAGTTAAGCAATATATCCCCGGCCTGTAGCCCGGCCTGCTCTGCAGCACCGCTTGGAGTAACATCGCTTATGCGTACTCCGGAACCTGAAAAAGCGAAGTCTGGCACAGTGCCCAGGCTCGCTGATCGCTCGCCGCTTGCACCAGCGGCTCTCGAACGCACTCTCACGGGAGAACTCGCAAGCGTCACACGCAGCGGCTCAGTATTGTCAGCAAGATAAATTACAGCCTCTTCTAACCAGAGCGCCACATCAGCCATGCCGGCCAGATCGAGCTTGTCTGCACTGTCACTCAACTGATGATAATCCTCATGCACACCGCCAAATAGATGAATGGCCGGTATGCCTGCATTGAGAAAGCTTACATGATCACTGCTAGCAATCGTGTTGGCAGGAAAGGTCGAATTTAGGCCGATGGTGAACCCAATGCCTTGTGCCATAAAAGGCCATTCATAGGCGCTATCGGTAGCGAATACCTGTAGGTCTCGCCCATTGAGACGTCCTACCGTATCTAGATTAATCATCGCGTAGAAGTCTCTAGACTCGAATCCACTGGGTGGGTTATCGACAAAATATTGAGAGCCTAATAAGCCAGACTCTTCCCCGCTGAATGCAACGAAAAGAATCGGTCTCTGTGGAGTGAATGCGCGCGCGAGCTGGCTCGCGACCTCAATCAACACGGCGATACCCGCGGCGTTGTCATCTGCACCGGGGAAATGACGGCCAGATTGTGTATCGATCCCCAGGTGATCGTAGTGAGCGCCGATAATTACAGGCTCACCACTAAGCGAGCGATTTACACCCGGAATCATACCGACGATATTTGCCATCTTAACATTGCCCTTTCCCGCAACGCTTTGGCTCCATTCTTGATTGTAAGTTCCATTAAGCGTCTGTAGTCCAGCGGCTCGAAATTGCTCGGCAATGTATTGCGAAGCCAAATTGATACCGTCCGTCCCAAGCCCTCTTCCCTGAAATTCTGCAGAGCTTAACTCACTCGTGTGTTCTCTAAGCGGATCAATCATGTATTTCGAAGGAAGCACTGCAAGCGGTTCCTGCGCCGGTAAATTCTCGAAATCTACCGGTGTTTGAAGGTTCGGTTTGACCCATTGCATGGGTGAATCTGGGCTTGACCAGACCCCCTTCACATCGTTGGTAGGTTCATCTCCTAAGAAACTCAGATAGGAATATTTCCCATAGTGAGGCAACTTCTCAATCATTCCTGACATCGCTATTATTTGGTCTACATCAATGAAGCCCAGGGCGAAATCTGAATTAGCTGGATGGCGAGTAACTAGCACGCTGCTTCTGTCTGCAAAATCCACATTGTCTCCACCCATGAGAATCCCAGCTGGACTCGCCTCTACCCCATACAATTCACTTGCGGCGAATACAGATTGTGCGAACGGATTACCGCGTCCTAGTATCCATACCGATCGATCTTGCGGTATTTCTTCAATGTCTTCTGCGTTCACAATTTGCGCATCGACACCCACGGCGAAAGACTCTGCCATCTTCACCCAATGTTGTCGGTTCGCTTGCGGCAATACAAAACTGATAGTCTCGGCGCCAAATAATTCGCCGATAGTGGGGGGCGTCTCTTCTCTATCTAATTCTCGAAACACATCAAAATAAGGATCGACTAATACGGCCCGCAATTGATCGTAGTTATCAGCCATCACGCCTTCAAGCCGTTGAGTGATATCGATGTCATAGATATCCGGAATATCACTTCCTTCATAATAGAGTGCAACTGGCACTCTAAGCACGTAAGGATCTTCTGGCTGAATTTGCGCAAACATAATTCGAGCACGATTCCCAATAACTTCTTCTACTGAGATAGTCAACTTTGGCGCGCCAGTTCGATCAACCCACTGGCTAAAGAAGCCATCAAGGTCCAATCCACTAAGCTCAGAAAAAAGCAGTGAGATATCTTCGAATGTCGCACGCTTGAACTTGTAATCCTCAAAGAACTGCCGCAGTCCTGCTACAAACAATTCATCACCAAGTTGAATTCGGAGCATGTGCCAAAGCATAAGTGTCTTGCCATAGCCAATGGCTTGAGACGCCGCAGAATTACGTGAGGTAAACTGCGAGAGAGGAAAGTCCGCCCCATCGGCGACATAATTCTTGTATCTCGCCAGCATTTCTTTCCGGTACTCATGCCCTAATCCATCCATTTCTCGAAACAGATGGTCGGCAAGATAAGCCGTTAGGCCCTCGCTCCAGTTTCCTGTCTCGTAGTCAGGATAGACTCCGTTGCCCCACCAATTATGCAGAATTTCATGGGGATAAGAGGACTCAAGTATGAAAGGAAAGCGAATCACCTGTTCACCAAGGAGCGTAAACGATGGCATTCCGTATCCGGTTTCCCAAAAATTTTCGATTAATGCGAATTTGCTATAGGGATATTCGCCTAGCAGCGGCTCATATAACGCGAGGTAACGTCCTGTCGCATCCATGTATTTTGTTGCTAGGTCTTGATCGGCTGTTCTCAGGTAAGCGAGAACCTCCACGTCATCTGAGCGCTGTGAATATTCAGTAAAATTGGCCGCGATCAGATAAACCTCTTCCATGGGCTGATCGCTTCTCCAACCGTTGTCTCCAAGGCGATCACCTTGGCTAACTGCTGTCCAACTGCTCGCTGAATTGACAAACTCTACCTGAATGTCGAAACTGATTAAGTCGCCGCCGAAATCTGCAACCCAAGCACTACCCTTGTTTAGATAGACACCCTGCTCACTGATTATGCCCGAGCTTTCGGCGAAGCTCTGCGCATATTCGCTGCTAGTCTGCGCGGCAGTATCGAAGATCGCGCCGCTATAAATGAGTACTAACTGATTTGGGTTTCTGCGACCAGTACTGATGCTGTACGCGGTCGTCGCTGCAGCTAATCCGCCAGTATTGTTGATCCCCGATACATCTACTCGCGAGTCGGTTGCTAGGGCCTGTAGGCGTCTGAGATTATTGGTGATGCGAAGATTGCTGTTCAGCGAGAAATTTAGTGAGGAAACAAGCATCGAATCCGGAAAAGTAACGGTGTCTTCTACGATGAGCGATTGATTCTGCGGATCGAGGATCACCTTAAGACTATGGTGGACAAGCGCGGGCTCACTTTCACTAGCATCGACAATCTGCGCCGCTACAGAACTCCCTAGCAATGAGAGTGCGCAGCACAAACTTAAACCGGCAGTGACCGTTCGATGCAACACGCTTAGTAGAATCCTGTTTGTCATTACATTCTTAGACTGTAAGTAGTTCGACTAGGATTATAAACCCAACAATTCTAGAGCTATTGAGTGGTCCCAGTTTCCCATGTGAATTTGCGAGGTTCCATCAGCGGTTCGTGTTGTACTCCAGGCCAGCTGGTCTCCACTGGGTGAGAACACCGGAAGAATGTCTGTGCCCGCAGTATTGGTTACACGAACTGGAGGATTCGTACCGAGAGGATCTATCATGAACAGCTCAAAATTCGCATTCCCAAGAATATTACTGGAATAGATAATGTAATCACCGCTTGGGTGATAGTAGGGACCCCAGGAAACCATCGCATCTGCAGTCAATTGACGCTGATTACTTCCGTCGATATCCATAGTCCAAATCTCCGCACTGTTACCGTCTGGATTAAAACGACGCCAGACAATCTTGCTATTGTCTGGACTGAAGAAAGGGCCGCCATCGTAGCCAGGAGAATGTGTTATCTGTCTTACGTTCGAACCATCAGCATCCATGAGATAGAGGTCCATGAAATACGAAGCATCGTCGTCAAATAATTTCTGCTCGGCCTGACTCAGCGTACGCTGATAGGCCTCTCGGTTTGATGCGAATAGAATCTGGCTACCATCTGCTGAATAGGAACCCTCCGCATCATAGCCATCTGTGTTGGTAAGATTGACTAGGTTGTTGCCGTTGCTGTCCGCTTGATAGATATCGTAGTGACGGTCGTAGTCCCAGCCATAGGGGCGGCTGATTCCGCTCTCGCGTATGGATATCTCCTCGGCCTGCTTAGCGCGCGCACCTGGGTCCTCATGTGTTGAGGAAAACATCACCTGATCCAAAGTCGGGTGAATCCATGAACAGGTAGTGAGTCCGATCCCGGGAGAAACTTTCTGTGAGCTGCCATCTGCTAGATTCAAGACATAGATCTGGTAGAAGGGATTGTCGCCAGCGGTCTCACTCTGGTAGATGAATTGATCGCCATCTGCACTGAAATAGCCCTCTCCAGAACGTAGACTGCCTTCTATTAATTGACGGGTATTTGAGAGTAGCTGGTCTTCATTGTTACTCTCCATTAAATTATTTGCAGATTCCGATACCGAGTAGCTCGCGGCAGCCACGCCATCAGGTTGATTAGATGCACTCCCATCCTGAGGGGCAGCCATAACGGTAAACCCGAGATAGCCGGGTAAGGCTAAGCTAACCACGATCAGCGTCTTAATGAGCAGTTCTCGAGAGATGTTATTCATAGCAATGTCCAGTCTAGAAATTGAAACGTAGTTTTAACTATTTTCGGTCAGCTGCGCGCTAAGCCAAACGAAAATTTTGCTGTTGGGGAAATACGCCAAACAGGCCGCCAGTGTGGATGAATACCACGTTTTTTGCGCCACTAAGCGCACCTGCGTCACCTTTTTCCAGCTCGGCAACCATGCCATGAAAGGCTTTTCCTGTATAGACTGGGTCTAGAAAAATGCCCTCGATGCGGGCTAACTCGGCTATACCGTCAAAAATTTCGGGGCCTGCAACGCCATAGCCCGCGCCTAAATAGCCTTCAACCGTTTTTATTTTCATCTTACTTTCATCGAATTCTTGATTGTACCGTTGCTTCCAGAGCATCACATCACCACGAATTTTCTTCTCGAAGTAGGCGGCGTCATCACTGACATTAAAAGCTACTACCTGACTTCTCATACCTAGTAGTTCTGTACCAACAATCAACCCTGCCTGCGTTCCTCCGGAGCCCGTAGCGGTAACTATATATTCAGGCTCCATTTTTAGATCGAGGAAGTCTTGATTTAACTCTTCGCTGGCCTTTATATAGCCCCATAGCCCAACTTCGTCGCTGGCTCCAACTGGAATGAAAAAAGCCTTTTTACCTTGAGAAACACAGCGGGCCTGCAATTCACTCGCTAAGTCTTCATGACCGCTCCATTGTGCCTGACTCAAATAGCTGACCTCGGCGCCGCAAAGATAATCCATTAACAAGTTACCTTCCAACACATCGGGCTTCTCACCGCGAAGGATGAGGTGTACTTTCATACCCAATCGCGCACCCAGCACGGCTGTTGCTCGGCAATGATTCGATTGAATTCCTCCGCAAGTTATCAATGTGTCACATGATTGATTCTGGGCTTCAGCAATACAGTATTCTAATTTTCGTATTTTGTTTCCCGACACTTCGGTGCCCGTAAGCTCGTCTCGTTTGATCCAAATAGTTGTATCTTTAAAGCGCTGTGAAAATCTTTCCAGCTTTGTAATAGGAGTAGGCAACTGCGCGAGTTCTATTCTTGCTGGCCATTTGATCATTTGAAGCGTCTCTTATTAATCTGCGTTACAAAACAAAAAACGGAACAAGAGCTAGTCCGATTCCGTTTCTACGTTATTTCATTCTGATAGCCCGGCGAGCAGCTTCAAAACAATCTACTGTTACTTCTTAGTTGCGTCGTAAGTCTCAACACCGCCGGCGGCACTCGGGGCCGAAGCCTCTGCAGTATCGAGCGGCTTCAAGGCTTCGCTATAAAGAAACAAATCTGTCAGTACGGCGCGAAGGTGAATGGACGCATTTAAATTGTCCACGATTTCCGATCCGATTTTTTCTTGATTTAGAATGAAGCGGATAGCAGCTCCAGCATTCCGGCAATCATTTGCGATTACCTGCTCGAAATCATCCTTACTCTCAGAAAAGGCAGCCGCGATGTTATTCATCCCGGCCGAAATTTCTTCGATGATGGGCCTAGCGTGTGGGCCAGGCCCCGTCTCTTTTTGTGCAGGTCGTCCCTGAGCAGCAAAAGCCAGCAGGAACTCGTAGCCAGATTCTATGGCTTCTATATCATTTTCTATCACAGCATTTTTACTCATTAGTCGTTTTCAGATCCGTATCAAAAAGCGATACGGAGTAATTTAGTCGGCTTCTTTTGGAGACCATAGACTCGTGTCATGGTTTGCCGTCATCTCATCTTCCGAAATCCAACCAGATACCATAGAACGTGTGTAGAACAATTTTTCTGGTCTCAGGGCGAAGTAGATATGTGTTGCCACAAGAGCCACTAGCGCAAGAGTAGAAAGACCGTGCAACAAGAACATTAGACCAAGCGTGTCTTCAGCCATGCTATTGGTACGATCCCAGAAAGGAGTATCGATCTGCAAGAACAATAGAATACCAGTCGCAACAACCGCCAGTACCACCACCGTTACAGCCCAGTGCATACCCTTCTGTTCGAAGGTATATTTACCCGGCTTCTGTGCTGAATCGAATGGCTC
>JAESUT010000151.1 GCA_016762995.1 Gammaproteobacteria bacterium
TGCTTCTACTCGGTGCTGTCTATCAAGAAAGCGAACAGTACGAAGAGGCCCTGTCTGCCTATCTACAGCTTGGCAACGCAAACCAAAACAACCCAAGGGCCAACCTCAGCGTCCACAATAAGATCTGGGATGCTATTAACAGCTTCTCCTCAACACAGCTCAATAACTTCGCCAATACTGCAGATAACTATCAGTCACGGGGCTGGGTTGAGCTTGCTCGCGTCGTAACGTCCGAGGCGTACAGCATACGCTCCCAGCTAGATGCCATTACCCAGTGGCAAAGAATATGGAGCCAACATCCCGCAGCCCAACAACTGCCATCGCGCTTAGAAAAGCTAGCACAGGTCTGGGAGCGGCGACCAAAGCACATCGCGCTCATACTCCCATTACAAGACTCTGCCGGAAAGGCGATTCAAGAAGGCTTCCTAAGCGCCTACTATGCCGCACTCGACGTATCTCGGGATGTGCCCAGAATTTCAGTCTTCGATAGCAGCAATCAAACAACCGTGTATCCAATCTATGATGCCGCTGTTGCCAGTGGTGCCGACCTTATAATCGGACCGCTTTACAAGCGCCTTGTCAATCAGCTGCAACAACTCAATGAACTACCGGTGCCTACCCTCGCCCTTAATTATGCGGATGAGAATGACAGTATTTCGACGAACCTCACGCAATTTGGGCTCGCCCCCGAAGATGAGATCGAGCAGGCAGTCAAATTAGCCTGGCAGGCCGGGCATAGGAATGCCGCGATCATTACCCCTCAATCTAACGACTATGAACGCCTACAACTAGCGTTCGCAAACCGCTGGATAGACCGGGGCGGCCACTTAGTTTCACAGTCGACGTTCAGTGGTGACAATGACTACGCTGATGTAATTAAGAGGCTGATGGCTATCGATTCCAGCGAGTCACGCAGAGACCGACTAGTCCAACTACTGCCAAGGTCTAGCGTAGAATTCACACCTCGGCGTAGGCGCGATATCGACTTTATTTTTCTAATCGCCAATCCAAGAGAGGGTCGACAAATAAAACCTACCCTCGCCTTCTACTTCGCAGGTGACATACCCGTCTACTCCCTGCCTTCTATCTATGATGGCCTAGATAATCAAAGCGCGAATCAGGATCTAAACGGTATTGTATTTACCGATGCGCCTTGGATCTTGGCTAACTACGACCCCTTAAAATCCAGTGCTGCATCTAGCCTGCGCCCCGCTCAAGGGCCGGTGCAACGCTTCCGAGCAATGGGCATAGATAGTTTTCGCCTGTATTCTCGCCTGCAGCAGTTTAGCGAGGAAGATGTCACCTCACTGCAGGGCGCTACCGGTATTCTTAGCATGGACAGCAACGGTCGCATTCACCGCCGCCTAGAAGTTGCTCGTTTCATCGATGGAAAAGCCACATTACAAGAGAGCCAGGACGTTACCTCAGACTAAGCCCTACCACCGATTACTGCACCCCAAAGGATAAGGCTAGTACTGCATCCACCTCTAACCGGCGGATTCAGTGAGCTGATCCCTGCTCATGACAAGGCAGTCCTCGCCAGTTAGAAGAAGACGGAGCACGCGTGCAATTTACACGACTCATTAATAGCCAAGTCTTTGGCAATGCAGCGGAGTCGAAGGCGGCGCGTTATCTTAAATCTTTTGGCCTGAGACTACTCTGCAAGAACTACCGATCACGCTATGGCGAGATCGATCTAATCATGGCCGATTCCAACACCTTGGTATTCGTAGAGGTTCGCTATCGTCGCAGTGAGAATTTTGGCGGCGCATTAAGCTCCGTGACAGCCGTTAAACAGAAAAAAATTCGCCTTACAGCAGCGCACTACTTGCAAGCTCACCCACAACTACAATCCAGCAACTGCCGCTTCGATGTCATTGGCCTAACACACGCCTCTACAGATGCTACTCACGCAGCAGAACTGCGCTTTGATTGGATTAAAAATGCATTTTACTGAAACTTTCACCTGCTACTGCCAGTCTTATTTAAGGAAAGCCAAAGAAAGAGTCCYGAAACAGTAAATGTTGACGCGCTAACKGCCGATATATAAGAATACTTTTTATTTCACAAATTTGTTTCACGAAGAGAATCACAGGGTAATCATTTAGATGGAATTAGCAGACCGAATCGGCCAACATTTTCAAGACAGCATTGCCGTTAAGCAGCAGTCACTTGAGGTACTGATCGAACCTATTCACCAAGCCGGCGAGGCTATGGTGAATTGCCTCCTAAACAACGGCAAGATATTAAGTTGCGGAAACGGAGGCTCTGCCGGTGATGCCCAGCATTTCTCWGCGGAACTGCTAAATMGATTTGAGAAGGAACGGCCCGGGCTGCCAGCAATGGCACTAACAACAGATACCTCAACCCTGACCGCAATAGCAAACGACTACAGCTATGAAGAGATCTTCTCAAAACAGGTAAGCGCACTCGGGCAGCCCGGCGATGTATTGCTCGCCATCTCAACCAGCGGAAATTCTGCCAATGTTGCCGCCGCCATGAAAGCTGCCGCGGAACGAGAAATGTTGTCGGTAGTGCTAAGCGGTAACGATGGCGGATCGATGACGGGCTTGCTTGGAAATCAAGACATTGAAATATGCGTGCCCTCGAAACGAACTGCCCGCATACAAGAAGTTCACTTGGTAATTATTCACTGCCTATGTGATTTTATCGATACTCAATTATTTGGAGGTGACGAATAATGACACTAATGTCTCTTAAGAGAAATTTATTCTTAGTAGCCGCTCTTCTACTAACTTCCTGCACGGCTATTCTGGTTGAGACTACTGGCGATCAGGGAATTTCTGAGGACCCGACGGAGAGAACTGCAGGAGCCCGCGTTGAAGATCAATCTATCGAAACCAAAGTGATCGTCAACATGAAATCACAGGAACCAGAATTTCGAAAAGCTCACTTCAAAGTAATCAGCCACAACGGCGTGGTGCTGCTAGTCGGTCAAGTTGCATCGAATGATTTGAAAAACAAGGCCAGCGAGATTGCGAGTCAAGCCAGCTCTAAGATAAAACGCATCCACAATGAATTGGAAGTCGCCGGTAAGATCAGCCTGATTGCACGTAGCAACGATGCCTGGATAGCGACCAAGGTGCGCACTCTCATGCTAGCTAACAGTGGCGTTCCATCCGGACAGGTTAGAGTGATAGCAGAAAACGGAGCGGTATATTTGATGGGCTTGATCGATCAGAGCAACGGTGACAATGCGGCGCGCTTAGCCCGCAATGTATCGGGTGTGACCCGAGTAGTTAAAGTGTTCGAATACATCAATTAGGCAGCAAACACTAATCCAGTTTACTTAACGACTCTGAGCGCGGGCTTCTTTCCTAACTTGGATGGCTTAGAATCCACGCCTTTCCTTATCCCCGAATCGTCGCTTCCTGCTGGGCTTGGCGGCTTCGGCAGACTTGCCTCTGGRTCGAAGATCATTCCCTGACCATTCTCTTTGGCATAGATRCCCATTACTGCCGAGATTGGCACATAGACTCGCTTGGGAATGCCCGCAAAGCGGCCATCAAAATCGATAGCCTCACCACGAATAAATAAACTCTGAACAGCTGAAGGAGAGATATTGAGGATGATTTGACCATCCYTGACGTGTTCCTGTGGCACCTCTACATCATCAGCAAAGGCGTTCACAAGAATATAGGGAGTGCAGTCGTTCTCTAWGATCCAGTCGTAGAGCGCCCTWACTATATGCGGCCTACTCGAACTCATGGTCATKGTGMATTCCTCGCTCTCGGTAAAGCTCAGACCATTTCTTTTTCTTGCTCGGAGAAACTCTCTAAAATTGATTCCCTCTCGAACAGGCGATCTCTGTATTCCAATAACGGCTTGGTCGTTTTATTCTTCGGCAAGTCTATGCCCATTATGGGAAGRCGCCAAAGGATTGGTGCTACACAGCAATCAACGATAGTAAATTCATCACTCATAAAGAACGGCTTTTCACCGAAAATTGGTGCAATAGAAAGCAAGCTTTCTCGCAGTTCCTTGCGCGCCTTATCGAGTGCCGCAGGCGTTCCCTTTCCAGCCATTAAGGCATCAACTTTGCTACACCAGTCCTGCTTGATGCGGTAGATCCAGAGCCTGCTTTCAGCACGTGCAACTGGGTAGACTGGAAACAGTGGTGGATGAGGAAATCGCTCATCAAGATATTCCATCATGATGTCCGCTTCATACAGCACTAAGTCCCTATCCACGAGAGTCGGCAGCGTGTTGTAAGGGTTTAGGGAAGCCAAATCCTCGGGCTTGCTGTCAGGGTCCACATCAATTGTCTCAACTGTCACGCCCTTCTCTGCTAGAACGATTCTAACTCGATGGCTATAGTGACTCTTGCCATCGGAATAAAACGTCATCGAAGATCTTTTTGCTACAACACCCATATCTATCCCTTGAACTCAATCTATTCGTTTTTACTGTTCTTGCCGACTACGTTGAAGCCGCGCCATGCGCAGCCTCACTAGACAAATGCCTGTTAATGGTAGTCCTTACTAAACTCTCTTCCTACTAACGTAGTTAGAACAAAGAGAACGCTAAGGAATGCTAAAACCCAAATGCCAATCTCCTGACGTCTGGATCGAATTGGCTCGCCCACGTAGTACAGAAAGTTCACCAAATCGGCGACAGTCGCATCAAACTCTGCAGGGGTAAGCGCACCAGTGCCCTCTATATGTTCCAGCGTACAGTGCGAAGAGTCTGGGTCGCCATGGGAATCACAGACCACATCGCCCTGCAGTTCATGCAAGACATTAGGCATGGCGACGTTAGCGAATATCTTATTGTTCGTACCAAAGGTTTTCGAGTCGTCTGCGTAGAAGCCCTTAAGGTAGCTGTAAAGCCAATCAGGTGTTCTCACACGGCCTACCAATGTCAGGTCGGGCGGCGCTACGCCAAACCAACCTTCAGAGTCTTTGTTCGCCATAGCATTTACGATCAGGTCACCGATCAAGGAGCCATCGAAAATCAAATTCTCTACAACCACTTCCTCAGGAATCTCGAGATCTTCGGCAGTTCTTGCATAACGTTGATAACCGAGCTCATGGCAACTCGCACAATAGTTCATGTAGGTCTTGAAGCCACGCTGCAGCGAACCCTTGTCATCGAAGTCCGTCTCAACATGCTCAAGATCGAGATTCGCCTCAGCAGCTGAGGCAGTACTGGTTAACATCAACGGTACGGCGACCAAGAATATAAGCAGTAGAATAGACCCGATTAGCTGAGGAATAGAGATAAATCGACCCGTCACTCTCTCCGGTGGCTGCGCTGTCTTCTCCTTACGCGTATACCAAGGCATAGCGAAGAAGTACGCGAAGTAGACGACCGTCATAATTTGCGCGAGCAGAGTCTTGCCCGGGCTTATCGACTGAGTACCCAGCACTCCCAGAATAAAAAACGATACCAAGAAGAGCAGCAGTGCAACGCGGCTATAAGTGCCCTTATAGCGCATGGATCTTACCGGGCTCTTATCCAGCCAAGGCAGTACGAAGAGAATTGCGATAGCACCAAACATCACTAGCATTCCCCAGAACTTCGCATCTATCCCTAACAAGGGATAAGTCACAGCCCGTAGCATGGAATAGAACGGAGTGAAGTACCAAACAGGTGGCACATGCTCTGGCGTCTTCAGCGAGTTCGCTTCCTGGAAGTTAGAGACCTCTAAGAAGTAACCCCCCATCTCTGGGGCAAAGAATACAATCGCACAGAACACGAATAGGAATACTACGACTGCCGGCAAATCATGGTACATCGTATAATACGGGTGAAAAGGAACTCCATCCTTAGGAATGCCATCAGCTCCCTTATTCTTCTTGATTTCGATACCGTCAGGGTTGTTCGAGCCTACTTCATGAAGCGCAAGTAGATGCAGCACAACCAGAGCAATCAATACGATCGGCAATGCAACAACGTGTAAGGCAAAGAATCGGTTCAGCGTAGCGCCCGAGATGAGATAGTCACCTCGCACCCACACCAGCAAGTCGTCTCCGATAACTGGAATGGCACCGGCTAGAGAGACAATAACGTTCGCTCCCCAGTAGGACAGCTGCCCCCAAGGCAGTACGTAGCCCATGAAGCCTTCCATCATCAACACCAGATAGATAGCCATGCCAAAAACCCAGATCAATTCTCTCGGTTTCTGATAGGAGCCGTACATTAGTCCACGAAACATGTGTATGTAGACCAGAATAAAAAATGCCGATGCTCCCGTCGAATGCATGTAGCGTAGTAGCCATCCCCATTCCACGTCGCGCATGATGTACTCAACCGAGGCAAATGCTGCTTCGGCGCTAGGCGTGTAATTCATGGTCAGCCAAACACCAGTCAGCAACTGCATGACTAGTACCAACATAGAAAGTATGCCGAAAAAATACCAGAAATTAAAATTCTTAGGCGCGTAGTACTCACTCATGTGAGTTTTCCACGTACGCACGATAGGCAGTCTTGCATCAGTCCACTCAACAAGATCAATCATGGCACCCATAACTCGTCCCGGTTTTGCAGAATCACTTACGTTGTTCTTTGTATCAGTCATTACGAGTTCTCCTCATCAATACCAATCACGAGGATGCTATCTCCCTCGAAAGAATGGGGTGGTACTTCCATGTTGCGGGAGGAAGGCGAACCACTGTACACACGTCCTGCTAGGTCGAAACGCGAACCGTGGCAAGGACAGAAGAAGCCGCCCCGCCATTCTGTGTCGAAAGGTTCTGGCTTCAACTCAATATGCGGAGTCGGTGAACAAAAAAGATGTGGGCACAAGCCGACTAACACCATGATATCGGGCATGCGTGACCTGAACTCATTCTGAGCATAGCTAGGTTGTTCAAGCTCCTCAGAATTGGGATCAGTTAATCGATCTGGGTCTTCATTCAATGCACTCAGTATTTCTTCCGAACGCTTGATAATGAATATGGGCCGACCGCGCCAGGCGGGAATCGGACCTAACATCTCGCCATCTTGCAGGCGAGAAATATCTATTCTAACTGGCGCGCCAGCCGCTTTTGCTTTCGCGCTCGGATTCCAAGATCCGACAAAAGGGACCGCGGCCCCAACAACTCCAATCGCACCTACAACCGAAGTTGATCCCACTAAAAACCGTCTACGGCCAGCATTTTTACTGTCGTCAGTCACCGTAAAATTCTCCTTGAGAACGAGCTTATAAATTGAAATACCCCTGAATTCAAGGGATACGCGACTCATCGATCGCGAGTTTGAGCGATGCCGCCATGGCGGGTCGGCAAAGCGCGTGAATATTAGTCAATTTTGCACTTTTTAGCAAGCGGGGATGCAGTCTAAACCTATTCTATGTTATTGAAAATTAGCAGGAAAAAAATATTTTCGCAGGCAAAAAAAAACGCCGATTTCGTGTTCGAAATCGGCGTTTTTTGGATCACACGTCTTAACGCTTGGAAAACTGCGGCTTCTTTCGCGCTTTGCGTAGACCGACCTTTTTACGCTCAACTTCACGCGCATCGCGTGTTACGAAGCCTGCCTTACGCAGTACCGGTCTCAACTCTTCGTCATACTGCATCAGGGCGCGAGTGATTCCGTGCCTGATAGCACCGGCCTGACCGAAGCTACCACCGCCACGTACAGTGATCTTAATATCGAATTTCTCAACCATCTCAACCAATTCTAGTGGCTGCTTGACGATCATACGCGCTACTTCACGACCGAAGTAACCGTCTAAAGTACGACTATTTATTGTAATCGCACCGCTGCCGCTAGTTAGGAAGACTCTCGCTGTTGAGGTCTTGCGACGGCCTGTACCGTAATATTGAGTGCTAGACATGAATTAGGCGAACCTCTTTAAAGTTGAAGTGTCTGTGGTTGCTGCGCACCGTGTGGGTGCCCAGGGCCTGCGTAGACTTTAAGTTTCTTAAACATTGCTCGACCCAGAGGACTTCTAGGGAGCATGCCCTTAACGGCTAATTGGATGATGCGTTCCGGCGCTTTATCTAGCAATTTCTCGAAAGGCATTGATTTCAAGGCGCCGGGAAAGCCAGAGTGAGAGTAATAGATCTTACCTTTGGCCTTATTGCCAGTTACCCTGACTTTGTCAGCATTAATGACAACGACAAAATCGCCAGTATCGATGTGAGCCGTGTACTCGGGCTTATGTTTTCCGCGAAGGCGAGTCGCTATTTCAGTAGCCATACGGCCTAGAGTCTGGCCTTCGGCATCTACGAGTAGCCATTTCTGGTCTACTTCACGAGGTTTTGCGCTATAAGTCTTCATTATTCTGTCATTAGGCTTTGCTTTAAGGAGCGCGAATACTACCGGAGCGATGTCCAATACTCAAGCGAATTTAGAGCCAGAATGTAGATTTTTCATGGGCTGCGGAATGATTCACTCGCTCCCAAATGCAGGCTGTCTCCAGACTAGGGCTGGATCACGATTTATTAGTGGGTGACGCCCTCCCTTATTTTCGATAGTGCCTACTAAATCAACCTCTACGCCCTGTGCTGATCTCCAAGATATGCCTCGGACTGCATCTCAATCAGCCTAGACTCCGTACGCTCGAACTCGAATCGAAGCTTTTCACCGGTATACAGTTGGGCAATAGGCACTTCAGCTGCAATAACAAGCTTAACTTTCCTATCGTAAAGCTCATCAACCAGGCTGATGAAGCGCCGCGCGCTATCACTCGCGCTTTCTTGCATCTGCGGGACTCCAGATAAAATTACCGCATGATAGATCTTGGCAAGTTCCACATAGTCGAACGCACTACGCGCGCCCTCACATATCTGCTCAAAGGCGAACCATACAACATCTTTGCTGCAATACTGCGTGCCAATTCGGCGCTCCAGAATCTCAATTTCCGCTCCTTTGTGCACTTGAGCGTGCTCCTGCGTGAGCTCGTGAAAACAGGCCATCAGCCTAGATTTCGTGTCCGCCAATATAGGGCAGTGGTAGAGCGTAGCCTGAGTGAGGCTTCGCAATCGATAGTCCACCCCACTTTGAATCTCAACGGTTTGCGTGTGTGCTTTAATGAGCGCGATTGCTGGCAGGAATCGCTGCCGTTGCAAGCCGTCCTCATATAGGCTGCTGGGCTCAATATTTGAAGTTGCAACCAAGATCACCTGCCGCTTAAAGAGGGCCTCCAACAGGCCTGCTAGTATCATAGCGTCGCCAATATCACGCACGAAAAACTCATCGAAGCATAAGACACGAGACTCCCTCGCTATCTGATCAGCGACTTTCTCTAGCGGGTTTTTTTGTCCCTGCAGTGATGCTAGGTCGCGATGGACTCTCTGCATGAAACGGTGAAAGTGGGTGCGCATTTTCGATTCGCCCGGCAGGCTCTCAAAGAACACATCCATCAGATAGGTCTTGCCGCGCCCCACTCCCCCCCATATATAGAGTCCTTGAATCGAGTCGGTGGCCTTACCATTTGCGAACAACCGCTGCCTCAACCAAGGTAGTGGCCCCGAATCCTTAGACTCCATCTGCACAACCCGCTCATATAAATTCTGTAGGTGACCTACTAATGCACGCTGCGCATCATCAGCGGTTATCGCATTACTCTCTATATCTAGTTGATATCGCTTCAATGGGCCCATGATTGTCAATTGACGGAGATCCCCCGCCTATCCGTTGCCTGTAAAAAAGCGCTCAGTTTCCAGACTCTGCTTGAGAATGGCAACCTCTATTCATCTACCTGCGCTCGCCCAGCCCTCATCATCAACTCCGCCAACGCCCCTTCCTGGCTCCCCACCCACGGCAAGTTTGTTAAGAAAAACCCATGAACTGAGGTATACTTATCGAACGCGCCTTTGGCTATAACTAAGCAAGAGGCAAAAATTTCGGCCGAAAAGCAATCATCGAGAAATATCCAAGAGGCGATTAGTTAAATGATTTGGTTAACTGCAATAGCGTGTCTGATCGTAGGAGTTGTAATTGGAGTGGTATTCTCCAGTCGCTTGAATAGCAGTGCATCGCGCGTGCAAGATTTAGAGAATCAAATTCGCGACATTCAAGACAACCACGTAACTTATCGGGACAACGTGAGCGATCATTTCAGCATGACAGCAGATCTAGTCCAACATATGACAGAAAGCTATCGCGAAGTTTATCAGCACCTCGCGAGTGGTGCCCAAGACCTGTGCAGCAACGAAGTTGCTAGCAAATTACTTCCAGCAGGTTCCGACGCCGTGTTCGAGAGCAATGAAAAATCTGAGGTTAGCGGCGGACTGAACCCTCCGAAAGACTACGCGGCAAAGCAGGACCCTAGCCAGAAAGGTGCACTCTCCGAAGAGTTTGGCATAAATAAGCCTGTTCCCCATAACGAAGAAGAAGCTCCGAATACACCTAAACACTAAGCCCTACCCAACCCACTTGACTATCGAGACTATCGATACTATCGATACGTATCGCTAATCTCTGCACTTATGAGTTAGTTACTTATGCCTGAATACAATCTGACTCACCTCAAACAACTCGAAGCCGAGAGCATTCACATCATGCGCGAGGTTGCCGCCGAATTCGATAAACCGGTGATGCTGTACTCCGTAGGAAAAGATTCTGCGGTCATGTTGCACCTAGCACTAAAGGCCTTCTATCCCGGCAAGCTCCCTTTTCCATTAATGCATGTGGATACGACATGGAAGTTTAAGGAAATGATTGCCTTTCGCGATCAACAAATTGAGAAACTCGGGTTAGACATTATTGTACATATCAATCAGGAAGGCGTTGATGCAGGCGTAGGCCCGTTCACCCATGGTAGTGAGAAACACACCGACATCATGAAGACGCAGGCTCTAAAACAGGCGTTGAATAAACATAAGTTCGATGCCGCCTTCGGAGGTGCCAGACGCGACGAAGAAAAGTCACGCGCCAAGGAAAGAGTCTTCTCTTTTCGCGACAAAAATCATGTCTGGGATCCGAAGAATCAAAGACCAGAGCTCTGGAATATTTATAATGGAAGAATTAATAAAGGCGAGAGCATTCGAGTCTTTCCACTTTCTAACTGGACCGAGCTAGACATCTGGCAGTACATCTATTTGAACGATATCGATATCGTGCCCCTGTACTTTGCCAAACCAAGACCAGTTGTCAATATCGATGGCGTAGACATTCTAGTTGATGATGATCGCATGCCGATCGAAGAGGGCCAGAAGGTAGAAATTAAGACTGTGCGCTTTCGCACGCTAGGCTGCTACCCACTCTCAGGCGCTGTCGACTCCACAGCGACAACTCTGCCTGAGATAATTCAGGAAATGTTATTGGCTACGACCTCCGAAAGACAGGGTCGGCTCATCGACTCGGACAAGAGCGGCTCCATGGAAGACAAGAAACGGCGGGGCTATTTCTAGCCAGAACCTTCTTGTTAAGACCGCCTAATTAATACCAACGCACGAATCAGAAAATACAACGGAACTAGAATTAGAAAAATATGTCACACCAATCCGAACTAATTAGCACAGACATTAGCGCGTACCTAGCTCAGCACGAGCGTAAAGAACTGCTGCGCTTGTTAACTTGTGGCAGCGTGGATGACGGCAAGAGCACACTAATCGGTCGTCTGCTTCACGACTCGAAGATGATCTATGAAGACCAGCTTGCAGCGATCGAAGCAGATAGCGTCAAGTCTGGCACCACAGGAGGAAAGATAGACCTCGCACTGCTTGTGGATGGTTTGCAAGCAGAGCGCGAGCAAGGCATAACTATCGATGTAGCCTACCGGTATTTCTCTACAGCAAAGAGAAAATTCATCATTGCCGACACTCCAGGTCATGAACAGTACACCAGAAATATGGCGACCGGCGCATCAACATGCGATCTCGCCATCATCTTGATCGATGCCCGCCACGGAGTTCAAGTTCAAACCCGCCGACACAGCTTCATCGCATCCTTGCTCGGCATCAAACACATCATCGTAGCCATCAACAAGATGGACCTAGTAGACTTCAAGATGAGTGTTTTCAATGATATAAAAGCCGACTATGTAAAGTTCAGCGAAAATCTTGATTCCCCAAACCTTCATTTCATTCCAATGTCTGCACTGACCGGCGACAATGTAGTGAACCCAAGCGAGCAGATGCCGTGGTATGACGGTGGCGCCTTAATGCCGCTTCTAGAGACCATCGAGATTACCGGCGACAAGAACTATTCCGATTTCCGTTTTCCTGTGCAATACGTCAACCGACCCAATTTGAATTTCAGAGGTTTCTGCGGCACCGTCGCTTCCGGCGTTGTCCGTAAAGGCGACGAAGTTATTGTCCTCCCCTCGAGAAAAACAAGCCGTATAAAATCGATCGTGACTTATGACGAAGAGCTAGAACTTGCTCATAATGAGATGGCAGTAACTCTAACGCTGGAAGATGAGATAGATGTCAGCCGAGGCGACATTCTTGCGCACCCTGATAACATTCCAACAAGCGGCACCAGTTTTGATGCGACCATCGTTTGGATGGCGGAGACGCCCCTACTACCAGGTAATGTCTTCGACTTTAAGCTGGGCAGTAAGACCGTAAGCGGCAGGCTCAACACGATACACAACCGCATCGATGTGAACACGCTTGAGAAAGTTCCTGCACCGGGTTTGGAGCTAAACGAAATTGGCCTAACTGAAATCAACCTCGACGAGACGGTTTGTTTCGATAGCTATAAAGACAACCGCACAACTGGCAGCTTTATTGTAATTGATCGACTTAGCAATGTGACTGTCGGAGCTGGCATGATTGACTGCGAACAACAGCCACGCCACAAGCTCCATGAATCTCACAACATTATTGTAACCAAAGAAGAACGCGCGGCGCGCTACGGGCAGAAACCAGCCACCATCATGTTCATTGGCGTCTCCGGCTCAGGCAAGTCCACCCTCGCCCATGGTTTGGAAAGAAAACTGTTTGACCGCGGGCGTGTTAGCACCGTACTTGATGGAAAAACAATGCGGCTCGGCATCAGCAAAGACCTGTCACACGATGCAGAAGGCCGCGCAGAAAACTTAAGACGTAGCGCCCATATAGCTAGATTTTTAAACGATTCAGGGGTGATTTGCTGCGCCTCTTTCGTGGCACCGAACACCGATTCTAGAGAGCATGCGATCAGCGTGATTGGCAAAGACAACTGCTACATTGTTTACTTAAACCCGCCCATGGAGACTTGTATTCAAAGAGATCCCAGCGGACTGTATGCGGCGGCCGAGGGAGCTAAATCTTCAGACATACCTGGGCTATCTTTCCCCTATAGCGCACCAGAAACCGTGCAGCTTGAGCTGGACACTGCAGTCTTGTCTGTAGATGAGTGCCTAGAAAAAGTTCTGAAGCTTATGCGTGACGAAGAGATTATTTAAAACTCCTCCTTCTAAGTCGCCCCAGCGCTCAAAGTCATACCGGATTATCGATATCAATGAACTGATGATCCAAACCGAACTTCGAAGCTAGATAGTTCCCTATGGCTTGAACTCCATAGCGCTCGGTAGCATGATGCCCCGCCGCAAAGAAATGGATTCCCGACTCTCTGGCAATATGTACCGTAGGCTCAGAAACCTCTCCAGTTATGTATGCATCAACACCAGCGGCGACCGCCAGCTCGATATAATTTTGCGCCGCACCCGTGCACCAAGCAATGGATTTTATTGTCTTAGACTTCCCTTCTATGGCGAGCGGTTGCCGATCGAGTTTTCCTGCTATCAGGGTTTTTAGTGATTCAAAGTTTGTGTCTTGATCGATAGTACCAGTGAGTCCGATAGGGTGATTATTTTGCTTCCCTAGCTCTCCATCAATTTTTATCCCTAACACCTTCGCCAGTTGCACGTTGTTGCCATATTCTCGATGTACATCCAAGGGTAAGTGATAGGCTAGTAGACTCAAGTCATGTTTTAGCAGGGCCTCAATGCGCGACTTCTTAATGCCTGTTATTGATTGATCTTCACCACGCCAAAAATAGCCATGGTGCACCAACAAGGCGTCGGCACCCGCATCATTGGCCGCATCGATCAGCCCCTGACAGGCAGTAACTCCAGTTACCAGTTTTGATATTTTCCCCCGCCCTTCTACCTGCAGCCCATTCGGGCAGTAGTCTTTGAACTGTTCAGGCCGGAGCACTAGTTTTAATTCAAGTTCAAGCTCAATCAGGCTAACTGACATTGGAATCCACCTTGGCAACGCTGTATATTGGTCTCGCTCGGCAATAATAACACAGTGTTATGTCGATCAAATTCGGCTTCGAATCGAACAAGGCATTAAAATTCAAGGCGGCATGACGATGAGCAGCGCAGGCAATCTACTCAAATATATAAGCTGGCCGGTAGTCTGTGGCATTTTATTAGGACTGGTGATTCTGCAATACCGGCAGATCGAGAAAATCAGCAATCAACCACTGCCTGTCGAAATTGGCGAATCCACAAGCATCGCTCCTCTATCTTTCTCTGAAGCGATCGCTCTWGCCGCGCCTGCCGTCGTCGCAATCAACGCAACAAACGTCAATGTCGAATCTATTGAGCGAACCTCAGAAGACCGAGTGAACTTGTACCTTGGCGAGAGAGCCAGCCTCGGCTCTGGCGTTATTGTCAGTGAGAGCGGATTCATTTTGACCAACCTTCACGTTGTCGACACTCTTTTCGATGCGTTTGATGCGGAAGTCACGCTCAACGATGGGCGAAAAATTTCGGCCATGGTCGTGGCTTGGGATGAGGCTAGCGACCTGGCCGTCCTGCATATCAATATGGACAACCTGACCCCTATTAAGATAGGCGATGAAGCTTCTCTAGAAGTAGGCGATATCGTATTCGCTATTGGTTACCCGCGTAACATCGGCCAGTCAGTTTCRCAGGGRATTATCAGCGCGCTAACTGAAAAYTCAGAGAATACTCCTGGCATCATTCAAACTGATGCGGCTATCAATCCAGGCAACTCCGGCGGCGCTCTTATTAATTCCCGAGGAGAACTCGTAGGCATAAATTCCTCTATATTTTCAGAGTCGGGCAACTTCGAAGGTATCGGTTTCGCCACTCCGGCGAGTCACGCCATCTCTGCATTTCAGGAGATGGCGGATCAAGCTATCGAGACCAATGCAGGTTATCTGGGCGTGATTACCGGTGAAGCATTGAATGCCCAATCGAGCCAGCTTTTCTTCGGCATAGACAATATCCGTGGCATGTTAGTGGAGAGCGTCGATGAAGGCGGAGCGGCGGAGCGAGCAGGCATTTTACCCGGCGATGTCATCACTATGGTTGAGGAGACATCCGTAATCGATGGCCAGAACATCATGATGGAGGTTCGCAACAAAAAACCTGGCGATTCGATAGACATTCAAATCTATCG
>JAESUT010000081.1 GCA_016762995.1 Gammaproteobacteria bacterium
AGTTTTTTGAATGATTTTATCTCGTCTATAGCTAATGGTTGAGTCTTCACAGGAGACTTTTCCTTTTTTATTCTGAGTGTTAGAAAGCAGTCAACCTACTCAGCTTCTTCTATTTTGTAGCGCTTGATGTATTCGCCAGGGTTCACTTTCTAACTCGTTTTGGGGTTTTTGGTAGTTTTTCGTACCTGTTTTGGGGTCAATTCGACCAAAAGGACAACGTAAATACCCAAACGAAGTACGAAAACAACGTAAAACMTTCCACACCAATAAGTTGCAATACGATTTTTCGGAGGATGTTAAGTAACATTTCGTACTGGGGTCCAAAATAGGTCTATTTTGGAGGTATTTTTACATACTCCCCCTTCGGGGGGTCCAAATTTAGCACTGGACCTGAATGTCTCGTAGACTGTGAAAAAGTTAAGCCACTGCTTTGACTCCATATTATTTTTGAGCATGCTCGTAGACCCCCCAAGGGGCTAGTCCAAGAAATGGTCGGTTCTTTAGTTATTCATTAAACAAACATTGCCTTTCATCATCCAAAAGTTAACGTAAATAGCGGGTTTGATCGTACTCGCACCTCCTAAAATTGACACTCGGAAGAGCCCAAAATGCTGTTTAAAATATCTCTCGTGGAATTTTACCGAGAATAATTGTTTAAAACTGCAAATAATTGTCCTGATTGTCAGGAGTATTTAGCCGGTGTTCACATCCCTGATGAGGCTCTGTGGTACGATGTAAAGACCGGTAAACTTAATGGCTTCTCCCTTGAAGGGATGTCTATGAAGGAGTCAAAAATCGCTGAAATGAGTATCGCAGACAAAATGATCGTCCTACCTCAGCATCATTTTATCTAGCCGCTCTGCGCTTTTTATTTTATATGGGGCCACCACACCCTTCAAGAACTACTCAATGGGCACTCTTAGGACGCCACAGAGCCTCTCAATCATTTCTAATGCAGAACTATACCAACGACAAACGACCTGTGACATCCTTCTAAGGGCGGCCAGCAGAGAAGTTCGCACAGTGTGTTGCCTCCATCAGTTGAACCCACCGCCGGAAGCAGACATGGTCGATAAGGGCGGATAGCCGCCGTTTGTTGCGGGTGCGAACATATAAGTTGATTTCCGCAAAGCAGACGTTTGGTTCACTTGCAAAGATTGTAGGTCGACAAACGGCGGTTGTGCTAACAATGTAGACAAAGCGCCAATTCCCTGCGCAGTCACCAATGATGGTTTAATACGTACTGTGCCTACAGCGAAAACAAGCGGCAGGTATATACTAAAGCCTACACAGTAAACTCAACCTGTCAAACTGGTCATTTGCCTAGTTGCTTCAGAACTTTGAAAGCGATGCGAATATGGTGATTAGCTACAACCACCATACTTGTTAACCGCTGGCAAACGGCAGTTTTATTGTTCTGGCGAAATCCCTTGCGCCATGTTGCATAGCATTTCGAACATGATTGAAACCCCTAGGAAGGCCGTTGCGCCACTAGCATCAAATGGGGGTGAGACTTCAACAAGATCGGCTCCGACGATATTCACGCCGTCCAGCAAGCGGGCAACTTGTAAGGCCTGAAACGAATTCGGCCCGCCAACTTCGGGCGTACCGGTACCCGGAGCAAAGGCTGGGTCAACAAAATCGATATCGTATGAGACGTAGGTCTCCTTGTCCCCGACAATCTCTTTTGCTTCGGCCATTACATCCTCAACACCGCGCTTATGAAATTCTTCAATGGCGATAACGCGCACACCGACACTGTTGGCAAAATCACGATCCTCGTTATCATAGGTGGTGCCCCGAATGCCAATTTGTACAACCCGTTTCGGATCGAGCAATTCTTCTTCTATCGCGCGGCGAAACGGCGTGCCATGAGTGTATAGGGTGCCGCCAAAATAGCTATTGAACAAGTCCGTGTGGCTGTCAAAATGTATCATACCGACGGGGCCGGCCTTGCCAATCGACCGCAAAATTGGCAACGAACACAGGTGGTCGCCGCCAGCTGAAAGAGGCACTACCCCTGCGTCGATCACACGATCATAAAATGCCGTAATTCGTCTCATGCTGTCTTCGAGCCCGACCGGATTCGGAGCTACATCTCCAAGATCAGCGCAATTGACCAGCTCGAATGGACGAATGCCGGTAGCTCCGTTTTGGGCGCGGATCATCGTTGACATGTCGCGAAGTTGCCGCGGACCATGGCGGGGGCCGGGTCGGTTGGTTGTACCACTGTCCCATGGTGTGCCGATGATGCCGATCTGAACATCCTTGAGTTTTGGATTGTCTAGGTCGACGTGAGGCAGCCGCATGAAAGTTGGAATTCCGGCGAACCGGGGAAGGTCAAAGCCGGAAACCGGGTGGAAAAACGGATCACTCATTTAGGTAACTTCCTTTCAATGCATTACACTGCCGCCGTTTACACCGAAACACTGACCGGTAATAAACTGGCTTTTCGGACCGGCAAGAAAAACTGCCATATCCGCGATTTCTTCTGGCTGACCATGGGTAGTGTATGTCTGGGTGGAATTGCTTCTAATCGTTAACATTCTTGCTCTTTGGCTGATCGCTGTAGCGATGATGTTCCAGCGGGGTTCCAGCGCAGCCTACTCCGGTATACATACCCGACATCACATCGTTCAATCGGCGGTAAATTCTGGATAAACGGGCAAGCAGCCCGGTCTTTGAATTTTCCAATAGGCTGGGTGAATCCACATTTAGGGACGACAGCGGCACGGGTGTGCCATTGATGGTTCTGGCTTTTTGCTCTGACATAGCGAGATTCTATCAACTATCTGTAATTTAACTACTTATATAAATGGCTACAGAAACAGACCTTCAGAGGGCCAATTTTAGTTCGGAGGTCTTTGGAGAAAAAATGAATAAGAAGATAGCGGCGAATAATGGGGTGACTGACGGGGTTCGAACCCGCGACCACCGGAGTCACAGTCCAGGGCTCTACCAACTGAGCTACAGTCACCATTGATCGCTAAACTGCGGGTATTCAGGGAATCGCGTGAATCCGCATTATTGATTCATCTTAAATGAACCAATGAAATTGGTCGGGGTAGAGAGATTCGAACTCCCGACATCTTGCTCCCAAAGCAAGCGCGCTACCAGACTGCGCTATACCCCGATAATGGGTCCTAAATTCTCGAAAACGCTTCGTTTTCGAGAGGACGGAATAATACTCACGTCAATGGTACCAGTCAATGCCTGATTCCATTGGTTTTCGGCTAAAGACACGATGCTTCGGGCGCTTCAGATAGCCAACGCAAGTTGACTAGCGCTCGATCCTCCAGCTACTGCCGTCAGCCCCGTCTTCCACGACGACTTTCATCGCCGCTAATTTGTCGCGTATTTCGTCGGCCAATGCCCAATCCTTGTCTGCACGCGCCTGTTTACGTGCCGCAATCAACTGATCTACCTCCTGCTCATCCACGTTGGTCGCGACATTGCCGCGCAGGAATTCTTCCGGCGTGCTCTGCAAGATACCTAATAAATTAGCGAGCCGTACCAGCAATGCACCGAGTTGGTTCGCAAGGCCGGGATCAGCCTCCTTGTTTTTATTGATCTCCTTCACCATCTCGAAAAGCACACTGAAGGCTTCCGGTGTGTTGAAGTCATCGTCCATCGCCGCGAAGAACGCCTTCTCGAAGCGGCTATTGGTTAGCGACTTCGCATTCACAGTATCCAAACCCTTCAAGCAATTATAGAAGCGCTCCAATACGCTGGTAGACTGCTGCAAGCTCTGCTCAGAATAATTGATCGGGCTACGGTAATGACTCGCAATCAATAGATGGCGAACAACTTCGGCATCGTAGTCCTTCAAAATCTCCCTCACGGTGAAAAAATTATTCAGCGACTTCGACATCTTCTCATTATCGACACGCAGTGGACCGTTGTGCATCCACACATTCGCGAACTTCGTGCCGGTCGCCGCTTCTGACTGCGCCACTTCGTTCTCATGATGAGGAAACAGCAGATCCGAGCCGCCACCATGAATATCGAAGTTGTCACCGAGGCAACAAGTCGACATGGCCGAGCATTCGATATGCCAGCCAGGCCTGCCATATCCCCAGGGAGAGTCCCAGCCAACACCGTCGTCGGCAGATGACTTCCATAACACAAAGTCTCTGGGATCTTTCTTAAGCTCGCCTACTTCGATGCGCGCACCATCCAGCAGCTCATCCATCTTCTTTTTGGATAGCTTTCCGTAGTCAGGAAAATTCATGACTGAGAAATAGACATCGCCATTGTCAGCCCGGTAAGCCATGTCTTTCTCAACAAGCAGCTTAATCATGTCGACAATTTCGGTAATATGCCCTGTCGCCCGCGGCTCCACGTCCGGTGGAAGCACGGCTAACGCAGCCTCATCCTCATGCATTGCATCGATAAATCGATCGGTGAGATCTGAGAACAATTCACCATTCTCGCTAGCACGATTCAAAATCTTGTCATCGATGTCGGTAATATTTCGCACATAATTGACCTCATAACCACGTGCGCGTAGATAACGCGTCACGACATCAAACGCCACCATCATCCGCGCATGACCGAGGTGCAAATAATCGTAGGTGGTTATCCCACAAACATAGATGCCTACCTTGCCCTCAATGATTGGTTTAAATTCTTCTTTAGTCTGTGTCAGGCTGTTGTAAATATTTAGCACGAGATACTCTTTTTTTATTTTCTATGGCTCTGTCTTAGATAGGCTTATCACCTACCATGAATCACGCAGGGTTATGGTTCGATTAAAAACAAGCCCGCTCTCCGATGACGCCTTCTCATCGAGACAATAATAGCCCTCTCTCTCGAATTGATAGCGCGGTGATGCACCCTCTTCCACTATAGATGGCTCTGCTATACAAGAGCTAAGCTCGATCAATGAATCTTCGTTTAGGCATTCACGAAAGTCTTCAATGTCTTTGCTTTGCGGATTCTCGACATTAAAGAGTCGATCATACAAACGCACGCTCAACGGCACCCCCTTCGCCTCGGATACCCAGTGAATAACGCCTTTTACTTTACGCCCTTGCGGCTTCTTACCAAGCGTATCTAGATCGACACTGCAATGCAGTTCGGTGATAGCTCCAGCCGCATCCTTAATCACCTCATCACATTTGATCACATAGGCACCACGCAGACGCACCTCACCACCTACAGTGAGCCGCTTAAAACCCTGCGGCGGCACCGCCTCGAAATCTGATCTATCTATCACCACGCGCTTAGTCAGAGGCACTGTGCGTCGTCCCATTTCCTCATTCTTAGGATGGTTCGCCATGCTCAGGTTTTCTAGGTGCTCATCCGCAAGGTTCGTCAACACAACGGTGACCGGATTCAGCACACACATCGCTCGTGGACTATTCTTGTCTAGGTCATCTCGAATCGCATGCTCTAACATACCGAGATCGACAACACTGTCGCTGCGCGCCACACCGACACTCTCGCAAAAATTTCGGATGGCGTTGGCGGTAAAGCCTCTCCTACGCATTCCAGCTAGCGTAGGCAAGCGTGGATCATCCCAACCTTCCACGAGATTCGTCTCTACCATTTCCTTAAGCTGACGTTTGCCCACAATGGTGTAATTCAGTTTCAGCTTCGCGAATTCGGTCTGCTCCGGCAGTACATAGTCACTCTCCGTGCCAGCCAGGTCGCTAGCCGCCGCGATGGATGCAATATCTACACTGTGCAATATCCAATCGTATAGAGGACGATGGTCCTCAAATTCGAGCGTACACAGCGAATGCGTAATGCCTTCGATCGCATCTGATAGGCAGTGCGTGTAGTCATAAGTCGGATAGATACACCACTTAGAGCCGGTCTGATGGTGCTCTATGTGCCTAATGCGATACAAAACGGGATCTCGCAGTGTAATATTCGGCGCGGCCATATCGATTTTTGCGCGCAGGCTGCAAGCTCCATCGGCAAACTCTCCAGCTCGCATACGCTCGAAGAGGTCCCTATTGTCTTCTATTGACCGGTCTCGATGCGGGCTGTTCCGTCCCGGCTCTGTCAGTGAGCCGCGATACTCCCGCGCCTCATTTGCACTTAAGTCGCAGACATATGCCTTGCCTGATTCAATGAGCTGCACCGCAAACGTGTACAATTGCTCGAAATAATTCGAGGAATAGCGCACATCGCCATTCCACTGAAAGCCTAACCAAGAAATATTGTCTTTAATAGCATCGACATACTCCTGGCTCTCTTTCTCCGGATTCGTGTCATCGAAGCGGAGATTACACAGGCCTGAATTTTCTGCCGCTATGCCAAAGTTGAGGCAGATAGACTTCGCATGACCGATATGCAGATAACCATTCGGCTCTGGCGGAAATCGAGTGTGCACGCGCCCGCCGTGCTTATTTTCTTTGATATCATGAGCAATCTTGTTACGGATGAAATTAGACGAAGTGCTACTATCGACAACCTCATCAAGAGTAGTACTAGCGGATTTTTGATCTGTCATTGCGAAGGTTCTTCTATCTCTGCGAATTATGTACGTCAATCTGAAACTGAGACTGTCGTGGCGCGCGTAAAACGCTTATTATAGCGACTTCTGCATTGCCATAACAAAAAGTTTCATCGGCAAGTAGTACACTGGATTTATGCACCTAGTTATCTAGCACCTCCCTTGCTCAATCTCACCCATTTATGGAGGAGACTTAGGAGTAAGATTTAAGCTTCACTCAATAGGTAGTAAACATGATCACAATAAAGACCAACTACGGCGCAATTACCGTAGAGCTCGATTTCGATAAGGCACCCATTTCGGCCGCCAATTTTCTGCAGTATGCCAAATCTGGATTCTACGATGGCACTATCTTTCACCGTGTTATCAATGACTTCATGATTCAGGGCGGTGGTTTCGAGCCCGGCCTTACGCAGAAAGACTCTGGAACACCTATCGAGAACGAGGCTGACAATGGGTTAAAAAACCTAATCGGCACCTTGGCGATGGCAAGAACTGCAGTTCCTCATTCCGCCACGGCACAATTTTTCATCAACGTAGGCGACAATCACTTCCTGAATCACACCGGCAAGAACGACCAAGGCTGGGGCTATGCCGTTTTCGGCAAAGTGACAGACGGCATGGACGTGGTCAACAAACTCAAGGAGTGTGAGACAGCATCCCAGGACGGTCATCAAGATGTGCCAGTCAATGAGATAATCATCGAATCCGTCGAAGTCACCGAAGAAGACTAATCTTGTCTAGCAGAATCCTGCTCATCTCCGATCTACACCTGGAACCAGGTAGACCGGATATAACCGCCGCATTGTTTGCGTTTCTTAAGAGAAACGCGGCGGCCTGCGGTGCGCTGTATATTCTGGGTGATTTGTTCGAAGTCTGGATTGGCGATGACGATGCCAGCGAACTCAGCGCGGCGGTAGCGAGTGCGCTGAGTAGCTTTCATGAAGCCGGGGCAGACATCTTTATCATCCACGGCAATCGTGATTTTTTGCTGGGAGACACCTATGCAGCGAGCTGCGGCGCGACACTAATCGATGATTCTACAGTTATCGATACGCCCGTCGGGCCCGCCCTAGTCCTGCATGGGGATGATCTGTGTACGGACGATGTTGAATACCTAAAATTCCGCAATACCGTGCGCCAAGAATTCTGGCAGCAGGATTTCCTCAGCAAGACGCTCCTTGAGCGCCGTGCATTCGCCAATCAGGCTAGACAGCAAAGCCAACAAGCAACCTCGACCAAGCAAAACGCGATTATGGACGTGAATGCCGCCTCTGTTGAACAGCGCTTACTCGAAACCGGACAGAAATTAATGATACACGGCCACACCCACCGACCGCAGGTTCATGCACTGGAACTGGGTGGGAGTAAGGCACAAAGGGTTGTGCTAGGGGATTGGGACAAACATGGCTGGTTCGTCGAGATAGATGCTAAAGGACTGCGGCTCGAGAAATTCCCACTCTGATATCTGCGCTATGAGCTACTTTTGTGGCCGCGTTTTCTTGGAGCAAAATAGCGCGCGTGATGCGCCTCACTGAGTAATAGCAGATCGTTCTCTATTATCTCGCACAATTCTGGCAGCGGCATGAACGCATAGTTCCCGAGGGCGTAGACACCGTAGTCCTCCAGTTTCTCCATACGGCCGTGCCCCTTCTTCAGTAGGTTCTGCAGCCAGCAATAAGGTGAGAGGGATTCATCGTAGGGAATTTGAAAGCGATCCAGCCCTGCCTTGAGACTAGCTTCCGAGAATATTCGCAGCTTATTCTCTAGGATTTGTGTATTGAGTCTCTCAATTCTGCTCAATACCGCCAACTTCGCATCAGCGTTGTAGCCATTCCAATCGATCACCTCGAAAGCGTAACGCTTACAGCCGCGACACACGACATCCCCAAAGGAGGTTGTAGAGCAAATGCCGAGACAAGGTGTTTTGATAACGGCCATGGTATTAACGTAATTGAGGCATGAGTAAGCCGAAGAGTGAGGGCAGAGACTTTAACAAGATTTACTCAATTATAAACTGTCTGCAACATTACTTCGCGCACAAACTACCCCCGGTTAAGAGAATTCATATTTAACGGATTACACTGGAAAAGGCATCGCCCAGGCGCGCTGCCAACTGGATTTTTACCTGAATTTACAGTAGACTACGCGCACATTTTAGGCTCCTGTCCTGCTCTGAATCTAGATGATTAGTAGCTTCTCTTAGCAAGGAATCTCAGGCAATAAGCAGACCGGCCCAATCCATTTGCAAGATGACACCCCTGTTAAGTGATTCTCGTTAATCACTTCGATCGCACAACAACAGCAATCGATTTATTTCACTAACAGCGCTGAATCGAAGAGGATAGAACTTTGTTAGAAGCTTACAGAAAACACGTAGCGGAACGCGCCGAACAGGGCATAGTCCCGAAGCCCCTATCTGCAGAGCAAGTTGCAGGACTTGTAGAGCTCTTAAAGTCGCCACCCGCCGGCGAAGAAGAATTCATTCTGGATCTACTTTCCAACCGCGTACCAGCCGGCGTCGATGAAGCGGCCTATGTTAAAGCTGGCTTCCTATCTGCGCTCGCGAAAGGCGAAGCGAAATCTCCGCTTATCGATCAGCTTTTAGCCGTTAAACTACTGGGCACCATGTTAGGTGGCTACAACATCTCAACCCTTGTTGAGCTACTGGATTCAGACACTCTAGCCACGGCTGCTGCCGATGAGCTTTGTCATACCCTACTGATGTTCGACGCCTTTCATGACGTGGCTGAAAAAGCGAAGTCCGGTAACGTTGATGCGAAGCGCGTTCTACAGTCTTGGGCGGATGCACAGTGGTTTACCGACAAGCCTGATCTGCCGAACAAAATTACTGCCGTGGTCTATAAAATTCCCGGGGAAACAAATACCGACGACCTTTCACCGGCTCAAGACGCCTGGTCCCGCCCGGATATCCCTCTGCACGCGAAGGCGATGTACAAAAACCCAAGAGACGGCGTGACCAATGCCGAAGAACAGATCAAGGAACTTGAGCTAACTGGCCATCCAGTTGCCTTGGTTGGCGATGTAATGGGAACTGGCTCATCACGTAAATCAGCCACCAACTCGGTGTTATGGCACATCGGCGACGACATGCCCTATATACCCAACAAGCGCGATGGTGGAATCTGCATAGGGGGCAGTATCGCTCCAATTTTCTACAATACGATGGAAGATGCAGGCGCCTTGCCAATTGAGACAGTAGTCGACGATCTGAATACCGGCGACATCATCGACATCGACGTTTACACGGGCCGCATTACAAATCATGAAAGCGGCGAGCTGATTTCAGAATTCAAATTAAAGACAGATGTCCTACTCGACGAAGTTCGAGCCGGTGGCCGCATACCCTTAATTATTGGGCGTGGGCTAACGCAGCGAGCTCGCGAAGAATTGAATTTGGAGCCTTCCAGTGTATTCCGAATTCCAATTACTGCAGAGGAATCTGACAAGGGCTTCACGCTCGCTCAAAAAATGGTAGGCAAGGCTTGTGGCGTAGAAGGTATTCGACCAGGCAGCTACTGCGAACCGAAGATGACTACAGTAGGCAGTCAAGATACAACTGGCCCCATGACCCGCGACGAATTAAAAGACCTCGCCTGCCTAGGCTTCTCAGCCGACCTTGTCATGCAATCATTCTGTCATACGGCGGCCTACCCCAAGCCTGTCGACATTGAAACGCAACACACGCTCCCGGATTTCATCCAGACACGCGGCGGTGTCTCGCTGCGTGCAGGTGATGGCATAATCCACTCCTGGCTAAACCGCATGTTACTGCCGGATACGGTAGGCACCGGAGGCGATTCTCATACACGCTTCCCTATCGGCATTTCATTCCCCGCCGGTTCTGGCCTTGTTGCCTTTGCGGCGGCGACCGGTGTTATGCCTCTTGATATGCCTGAATCAGTACTGGTTCGTTTCAAGGGCGAGATGCAGTCTGGTATTACGCTACGCGACCTAGTCAATTCGATTCCTTATACGGCGCTAAAGAGCGGCGATCTCACTTTGGAGAAGAAAGGCAAGAAGAACATTTTCTCCGGACGCATTCTCGAGATTGAAGGTCTACCTGATCTCAAGATCGAGCAAGCTTTTGAGCTTTCCGATGCCTCCGCTGAACGCTCGGCAGGTGGATGCAGCGTTCGCCTCAACAAAGAACCAATCATCGAATACTTCAAGTCAAATATCACGCTACTGCGCTGGATGATCGACAATGGCTATCAGGATGCCCGCACTCTAGAGCGACGCGCACAAGCTATGGAAGCCTGGTTAGAGAATCCGGAACTGCTAGAGCCGGACGCAGATGCGGAATACTACAAGGTAATCGAGATCGACCTGAATGAGATTACCGAGCCATTGCTGGCCTGCCCGAATGACCCAGACGACGTGAAGACACTCTCCGATGTGCAAGGTACTAAAATCGACGAAGTCTTCATCGGATCTTGCATGACTAACATCGGCCACTTCCGAGCGGCTGCCGAAGTCTTGAAGCAGGTTGATGGCGGTCTTCCTACGAAGCTTTGGATCGCTCCCCCAACGAAGATGGATGAGCATCAACTCAGCGAGGAAGGCATCTACAATATATTCGGTGTATCGGGAGCCAGAACCGAGATGCCAGGCTGCTCGCTATGCATGGGTAACCAAGCACGAGTCGCTCCAAACTCTACGGTAGTATCGACATCGACACGCAACTTTCCCAACCGGCTCGGTCAGGGCGCAAATGTTTACCTCTCATCCTCAGAGTTGGCAGCAGTCTGTGCGGCTCTCGGTAAAATTCCAACTATGGATGAGTACATGAGCTATATGGGCAACATCGACACGATGGCTGATAGCATTTATCGTTATCTGAACTTCCACGAGATTGCGGACTTCATGGAGGCGGCAGATCGAGCGAAGAATATTCCCGTCACTAACGTGCAGGATGTCGCATAGAAAGACCTGGTTTTCGCGCATAAAAAAGGTGGCCTAGGCCACCTTTTTTATTGCTTTACTACTTATCGCCTCGACCTATTTCCAAGATCTATCTCCTAAATAATGGAGAATCAGATCGTGCTCTTCTCTACTATTTCATATAGATCCTTCGACAATTCACCTTGCGCCTTGATCCGCCGAAGTTGTGCCTGCATTAACCCCTGTCTCTTAGCGCCGAACTTTCTCCACCGTGTCAAAGGTGTTAGGAGCCGTGAGGCTATCTGCGGATTCAGCTTATCGAGGATTAAAACTTGATCCGCCAAGAACTCATATCCATCGCCACTTACATCATGAAATCCAATATGATTTTGACCACAGAATGCACCAATCAATGATCGCACTTTGTTCGGGTTACGAATATCGAAGTCCGCATGCTCAAGTAGCTGCTTAACCTGAGCCAAGCTACCGGGAAGTTGGCACACAGCCTGCGTTACGAACCATTGATCTACCACCAATGGCTCATGGCTCCATTGTTTATAAAAGCTATCTAGCGCATCGCGCTTTAACTCGACAGCCCCTGGAGCACCACTATTGACGAGACAACGTAGAGCAGACAATTGATCGGTCATATTGCTAGCCTGGGAAAACTGCTTCTGTGCTGCCTTTACAGCCTCATCTTTCCCGCTTCTCATCAGATAGGATAGCGCTAGATTCTTTAACGACCTCCTCGCTATGGATTCAGCATCCGCTGCGTATTCGGCATCGCTGATGTTATCCATATACACATCTAGAAACGATGAGTAGAACATGACAGCGAGCCCGTTTAATAGAAATTCACGCACCAGATGAATGCCCTCAACATCCGCGACCTCGGCTCTCTCGATAAGAAAACCCACTGTCGGAAGACTAAGCAGCTGTGCAACCATTGCCTTATCCACACTAGCATCGCTTAGAGTCGAGTCGAGAACACCGGCATAGGCGTCAATCAAGCTCTGCGGAAGTGCTAGGTCTCTACCCGCGGCCAAATCAGACTGCAGCTCGTCTATAAGACCGATAGTAAGTAACTGCGAAGCGTTCCAACGATTAAAGCCATCGCTGTCGTTAACCATAAGAAACAACAAGTCGGCGCGAGAGTAGTCATATTGCAGCCTCACTGGCGCACTAAAGCCGCGCAGCAGTGAAGGTATCGGCTCAGATTCCAGGCCCTCGAAGACGAGGCGCTGCTCTTCCTCTATCAGGGAAAACACCCTATCGGTTTCGCCTATAGAGTCGTCATCACCGAGCAGCTTCAACGGCAAGTCTTTGCCATCACTTCCCAGTAGGCCCAGTCGCAGCGGGATAGCTAGTGGTTTCTTATCCGACTGTCCTGGCGTGTCTGGACAGGACTGGCGAACATGTAATGTATAGCGTTTGCTATCCGCATCGAACTCACTACGGATAGAAACCACCGGTGTGCCAGCTTGAGAGTACCAGTTACGAAACTGACCTAGGTCGATGCCACTAGCATCCTCCATGGCCTTCACAAAGTCCTCCGTAGTTACAGCCTGCCCATCGTGCCGCTCAAAGTACAAATCACTGCCCGCTCTAAATTTCTCAGGCCCGAGCAACAGGGCGATCATCCGGACAACTTCTGCGCCCTTCTCATAAATGGTAACTGTATAGAAGTTTGATATTTCCATGTAGGAATCGGGTCGCACTGAATGTGCCATAGGGCCGCCATCTTCAGCGAACTGCACGGTTTGCAGAAAGGAGACGTCCTCGACCCTTTTCACTGTATGTGAGCCCATATCTGCGGAAAACTCAGAGTCGCGGTATACCGTAAAGCCTTCTTTTAAACTAAGCTGAAACCAATCTCTGCAGGTGACTCGATTTCCAGACCAATTGTGGAAATATTCGTGAGCTACAACTGCCTCGACACGCTGAAACGAGAAATCAGTCGTGGTCTTAGGGCTGGCAAGAACGCAGGAGGTATTGAATACATTTAGGCCCTTGTTCTCCATCGCACCCATATTGAAATCATCGACAGCGACGATCATGAATATATCGAGGTCGTATTCACGGCCATAGACTTCCTCATCCCAGCGCATCGATTTTTTCAGCGATAACATCGCATGGTCACATTTGTCGATATCTTTTTCTTCGACGAATATACGCAGCTCAATCTCTCGACCGCTGCTAGTTACAAAAGTATCATCAAGGCTCGCAAGGTCACCCGCCACCAGAGCAAATAGGTAGCTAGGCTTCTTGAATGGATCTTCCCAAGTTACCCAATGCCTGTCGGGGGCGCCCTCTACCTCGCCACTTGCTTGTTTGTTGCCGTTGGAAAGCAGCACCGGGTATTTGGCTTTTTCAGCGCTTACCGTGGTTGTAAATTTCGACATGACGTCGGGGCGGTCTAGGTAATACGTGATGCGACGAAAACCCTCTGCCTCGCACTGCGTACAGAACATTTTCTTCGACTTATATAGGCCTTCTAACGCCGTGTTGTTTTGCGGCTCGATTCTTGTGTGACACTCAAATTGAAACTCTTCAAATGATGCGCCTAGCAAATTCTCCAGTGCCGGGATGGTTAGGCTTTCATCGTCGGTTATGTATTGATCGGGGCTTAGTAGTTGCCCGTTAATAAAAACCTTCTCTAAGGTCAAGAGCTGTCCATGCAGCCTTAGGTCGGTGACGCTAGAGCCACCGTCACACTTAAAGAGCAACCTAGAGACGACTGTCGCATGATCTTCATACAGGTCGAATTGAAGGTCTGTGGTTTCGATGGTAAATGGAGGCGGCCTATAGTCTTTCAAATAGGTAGTTCTGAGCGAAGCGTCTTTCATAATCTACAACTCTGTCTGTTTAGGTTTTAAAATTCAAATACGCGCGAGTGAAATTCACAAGACCGTGCTGCTTTACTAACTATCTACTAACTATTTACTCGCTATAAAGCGCGACCTCATAGCCTGCAAAGCGGCGCATATTTATTACTCCCGAATCGAGAATCAGGTACTGCCCCTTAATGCCTAGCAACGTACCTTCCACGATTGGCGTTTTATCAAAATTGAGTGACGTTACTTTTTCTGGATAACTCACAACAGGGTAGTCGATCGATACCACATCGACTCCATTGAGAACGCTAATTGCGAAGAATCCAAATTTATCTTCTAGCTCTTTTAAATCAGACTGACATTTGCCAATCAGCCTCTCTGCCTCGGCATGCATATCCAACGGGGTAGCCTCGCCCTTGAGCATATCCCTCCAATTTGTTTTGTCAGCAACAAATTGCTTGAACATTACTTCCACCGCGCCAGATTGAAGTCTTGTGCGCACCCTAATAATCGCGAGAGCCTGCGTCGCCCCCTGATCGATCCAGCGCGTGGGTACCTGTGTGCCTCGTGTTATGCCAACCTTTAAACCAGACGAATTCGCCAGGTAGACGATATGGTCCTGCAAACAGAAACGTTCGCCCCAATTAGGGTCTCGGCAGGTTCCTTGATCAAAGTGACAAGTTTCAGGCTTAACGATACACATATCACACTGTGCAAGTTTCTTAAAACACGGGTAGCAATAACCCTG
>JAESUT010000030.1 GCA_016762995.1 Gammaproteobacteria bacterium
CGTATTTAAGCGTATCAAGCCAGAAAAAAAATCCGGTGCCTGGGAATTAGTTGCACGCTATGAAGATGGCGACGGCAGTCACAGCGATATTGAGTTAGGCAACACTGATGCATCGGCGTTTACCGTAGGTGTAAACTGGTATGCCCACGAAAATGTTCGCTTTGGCTTAAACTATACAGATGGTGAAGACAATCTATCTAATGACGATGGCAATGAGCTTCGCGTCCGTTTTCAGCTGACCTTCTAATTCGTCTTGCTAGCGGTAAGGTTCGCCGAAAGTCATAAGTTTAAGGGACTGAGTTTTTAAATGGATTTAGTAAGGGGTTCGATGCAGCTGCATCGGGCTCTTTTTATACATAGCGTTGCAAAAAGCGGTTAAACCTGTGGTTTTGGTTGTTCAAGCCTATGACGATAAGGATCAAATCGGTATATTACGCCGATTAAATCGCTAGCGAGGGTTGATTCTCAGTGGCTTGCCACAGAATAGGCTTTTGTATGCAAAAACAGTTCCCGCTGCTTGCTGCGGGGAGTTAACACACCACTCCATTTGTAAATCATGATTTCAACCGCAAACATCACAATGCAATTTGGTGCCAAACCCCTATTCGAGAATATTTCGGTCAAATTCAGCGACGGTAACCGTTATGGCTTGATCGGCGCCAATGGCTGCGGCAAGTCCACTTTCATGAAGATCTTGGAAGGCAATCTCACACCAACATCAGGCAATGTTTCGATCGGACCTAATGAACGAATAGGGTCGTTGAGTCAGGATCAATTCGCCTTCGAAGCCTTCAATGTGATCGACACGGTCATCATGGGGCATACAGAGTTGTGGGAAATCAAGAAAGAGCGAGATCGCATCTATGCTCTCGCAGAAATGTCCGACGATGACGGCATGAAGGTTGCTGAGCTGGAAATTCAATTTGCGGAGATGGATGGCTATAGTGCCGAAAGTCGTGCTGGCGAATTATTGATGGGCGCAGGCATCGCCGAAGAATTACATTTTGGTCCTATGAAAGAAGTAGCCCCAGGCTGGAAACTAAGAGTGCTATTGGCGCAGGCTCTATTCTCAGACCCCGACATCCTGCTATTGGATGAGCCTACCAACAACCTCGACATAAATGCTATTCGTTGGCTAGAGGGTGTGTTGGATGATCGCAAATGCACCATGGTGATTATTTCTCACGATCGACATTTCTTAAATTCGGTATGTACGCATATGGCCGACATAGATTTCGGTGAGTTACGTCTGTATCCGGGAAATTACGATAATTTCATGATCGCCTCTACTCAGGCTCGAGAAAGATTGCAGTCAGTCAATGCAAAGAAATCCGCCCAGATCACTGAACTTAAACACTTCGTCAGCCGCTTCTCAGCCAATGCATCTAAAGCCAAGCAGGCAACTTCGAGGGCGAAGAGAATAGAAAAAATTGAACTAGAAGAAATCAAACCTTCTAGCCGAGTCAGCCCCTACATTCGATTCAAACAAGAAAAAAAGCTGCACCGCCAAGCACTTACTCTTGAAAAAATGGGTCATGGCTTCGATGATACGCCTCTTTTCGAGGACGGAAATATGATAATGGAAGCAGGGACTCGCCTGGCCATTATTGGTGAAAATGGAGCGGGTAAAACCACCTTCCTTCGCTGCCTATTAAATGAACTTTCAGTAAACCATGGAAAAATCCAATGGGCAGAAAGTGCCACTTTGGGTTACTGCCCCCAGGACAACACTAGTGATTTCGATTGTGAGCTGAATTTATTCGATTGGATGTGCCAGTGGCGCAAACCAAGCCACGGTGATCAGGTCGTGCGCGCTACGTTGGGTAGGTTATTATTTTCCACAGAAGACTTTGAAAAATCTGTGAAGGTCTGTTCTGGAGGCGAAAAGAATCGCCTACTTTTCGGCAAACTGATGATGCAAGACCCTAACGTATTGATTCTGGATGAACCAACCAATCACCTAGACATGGAAGCCATTGAATCCTTGAATCTGGCGCTGGATCATTATGAAGGCACATTAATTTTTGTGAGTCACGATAGAGARTTTGTATCGTCATTGGCTACCAGAATCATTGAAATCAAGGGTCAGAAATTGATAGATTTTCAAGGTAACTACGAAGAATATCTAGCGAGCCAGCAAGATGAGTCTAATATTGCAGGCAYCAGATAGATACTAGCTGCACCATAAGTTGTAGAAACTTTTAGAAAGCACGGCTCCTCACACTCTATGCGTGAGCAATCTTTCCACTCGTTGAATTCCAAAAACGAAGTCTACWTTCAATCCCATTATTGAAACGTATCCTTGGAATCTACAATTTTGACCGAAGTAATATTCAAAGGGAAATTGGCAACCAGCGCATCTTCCTGTTGCAAAGCCTCRCTAAGACCATCTCGCACAACATTCGAATAACTCATTGGCGACGCCAAGTTATTCAATAGACTATCTGCCAGTGGCTGCGCCTCACTGACGTCGGTTATTATCGTCACGAACATGTTGCCGGTTTGCCAGTATTTTCTGATCGCCTGGTTCACATCCTCAAGTGTCAGTATTTTCAGCAACTGATCCAGCTCGAGCAGATASTCATCACGGCCGTAAAACTTCGAATCCATTAGGTAGCCTAGTCGGGAAGAAGGCGTCTGTGCGTACAGCTTGGTATAACTCAACAGAAAATCTCTTGTCGCCTCGAAATCTTCAGCGCTCAGTCCACTCTCAACCAGCACCGCCAGCTCTTTCACAATCATGCGCAGAGCAAAATGGGCATGACCGATTTCTATATCTGCCAACTCGGGATACTGCTGACGTAACTGTGCGGCAATCTGTACCGGGCGTACCCACATGGAAAAATAATTCGACGAGCGCGGCACGCCAGAAGGTGGCAACATATTTCGTCCACCATTCTCATACCATTCGATATACGAGTAGTCGCCGTAATTCATTGAGCGCTGTTCACGGATTTTCTCGTACAAGCGCGAGTAGGACTTACGGTGTTCACCCAGATAGGAATTCGCCACCATCAATGCGGCAAAATCATCGTCGGCACGTGTCAGGTTCAGCGGAAAGCCGGTGAAAATAACTGAACCGAAGGCACCCTCCTTCGCCACTATCTCTACCTCGATGCCATTCGGCGTTCTTGCCACACCCGGTTCGGGAAGTAGCGGCGTAGTATCGGGTAATGTAGCCATGTCCCGTACTAACTGTTGCAAGAATCCATCGCTGTAGTTACCCGCAATACCTATTGTCAGATTATTTTTGGTGAACAGTTGCTGGTAGTGTGCTTTCACGTCAACAAGAGTGATATTACCGACTCCTTCTGACGTGCCCTGCTTCATGTGCTGGTAATTATTTCCGCGAAACAGCAGATCTTCCAATGCCACCTTGCTGT
This sequence comes from Gammaproteobacteria bacterium, assembly GCA_016762995.1. Classification (GTDB taxonomy): domain Bacteria; phylum Pseudomonadota; class Gammaproteobacteria; order Pseudomonadales; family Pseudohongiellaceae; genus UBA9145. The sequence continues at coordinate 3,384 of JAESUT010000030.1, forward strand.
AGTCCTCGTCCGAGGAAGCGCGAATCACCTGATCCACATAGTTCAGCTGATTCACCATCACGCGGGAAAAATCATCTTCGGAAAAGCGCGGAGTTAAGATTAAGCCTTTTAGAATCGGATAAAACTCATCCAGATAATCCTGATGCACTTCGAAGGAGAACACGGTGACTTCCTTATCGGAATTGACGCCATAGCGCGCCGCCATGGGATAGATGCGATCCTGTATGTCGCTGTAGCTCAGCTCGCGCGTACCGCCCTGCACCACCAGCTCAGACACCGCTTGATTAATGCCCTCCTTGCCCTGCTCATCACTAATGGAGCCATTCTTAAACATCAGCTTGATGACTACTTTATTGGAGTTCGGCAGCTTCAGCTCCACCAGCTCTTGGGAAAAAGTGGGCAGCGAAAACACCGCACAAACAGAAAAGAAAAGTGCAGCGAAAAATGTTTTTCTAGCACTAAGAAGTGAATTCATCAGAGCACTCCTCCGACATCATCTTCACTGATAGTGGCAATCGTTAAACCGCTCTCGACGAAGTATTTCGCCGCAACGTCTTTCAGGTCATCCACACTCACCCTGTCATATTGAGCATATAGTCTGTTAATGGACTCGGGCTCGCCGGTCAGCATGATGTAGTGAGCCAGAGAATTAGCAATAGCCGCCGGATTGTCGATGCTCATCGCGAAGCTATATTTCAGATTCGACTTCACACTGCTCAGCGTAGCTAGATCGACGCCATCTGTGCGCACCGCATCGATCGCATTCACAATCTCATCTTTCACATATTGCATATCCGCCTTGTCGATCAGCGAGGCATCAATGCTAAACAGGCTAGGGTCGCGTGAGTCGCCAGCACCACCGCCAATAAATCGTACTTTTTGTTCTTCCAACACAAGCTTTCGGTAGAGCGGCGAGGTGTTCGAAAACAGAATTTGCGAGAGCACGTCCAATGCCGGCATGTCGATCTCAGTGTCACTGAAAGCCGGACCTTTGTAATTCAGGCTAATGTGAGGAGGAATCGCCCCGTTTTGCAAATGCACGCGTCGCGTGGCCGATTGAGTCGGCTCAACCGGCACATTCGATATATAGCTTCCCGTCTGCCAGTCTCCATAATATGTTTCCGCTAGATCATTCACCCGCTCTGGAGTCACATCGCCGACGACAACAAGGGTTGCGTATTCCGGCCGATAAAAACGCTTAAAAAACTGCAGTGAGTACTCGTATTGATTCGGCATATCGACGATGTCGTCGAAGAAGCCCATCGTGGTGTGTTTGTAGGTATGTATGTCGTAAGCCGTGTCCCTAGTCATTTCACTCAGCTGCTGATAAGGGCTAGCAAAGTTCTTCGTGTACTCTCCTTTCACCGCGCCTGCTTCAGTTTTAAAATCGTGCTCGGAATAATTAAGATTCATCATCCGATCCGACTCCAGCTCGAACATCAAGTCCAGACGCGCCACATTTCCGGTCATGTGATAGACCGTGCGATCGTTTGACGTATTAGCATTAGCGGAGGCACCGACGGACTTCAAGGCATCTGAATAGGCATCCGTCGGATACTTGTCGGTGCCGCGGAACATCATATGCTCGAAGAAGTGCGCGAAGCCCGTCACTCCCTCTTCCACTTCATCGCGGGCGCCGACCCTGACCACTGTGTAAAACGCGACAGTACCCGGGCTTTCAAAGGGCACTGTGACCACATTCAGGCCGTTGGCGAGCTGGTGTTGGTAAATTGGGTTGGGGAGAATCTTGTTAACGACTGTTGCTGCATCGGCTACGCTGTCCGCTATGGCCGGTGGAGTTACAGAGGAGGCAGTCGATTCGAGCGGGCTGTTATCGCTACAGGCAACTAGCAAAGAAATGGCGAGAATCGCGCTGATTTTGATGATATTGATAGGCATATGTCACTCTGATTCGGTGGCTCGAGGCAGAGGCTAGGATAAAAGCTAGCTCCCGCTAAGTCTACGAATTCTTTGTCGGTGTTACTCTCCTAGCCGCCCCTTATCCACCTTCTTATCCACTGTCATTCTCGCCACAATCTCTGGCAGAAATTTGAATCAATTGAAGCGCAGCTAAATGGTATCAGAGACAGTTCCAGCCGTTGTCGCCACGTTCATTTTTTGGATGTACCATCAATTGATTTGAAAAAAATTGCTGCAACCTCTGAAATCTGGCGCCTAAACGCGGCCATGGAAGTGGCTTGCTTCTTAAGCCCGCCAATTGAAGACATAAGCAGGTGAACAAAAGCTAAAGGCTTCATAGGCATGTCCGAAGACGCAAGCTCTCCATTTAAGAGAGCTTCTTCTAGTGCTTGCGCCAAGATCTTTTCTAACCGAGCTTGCCCTTTCTTTATAAGATCGGTTCCTAGGTTACTACTAATATCCATTAACTCAGCACCATGTGGAGACTGTGCAATTGGCTCATAAAGGATTTTTTCGAAGGCAAGTATCGCGGCAGTGATGCGCTCCGCTATTGAGCCACCTCCGGATAATGTAGATATAGCCTTGTCGATACCCTGATTAAGCCTGAATAAAACGACCCCACTGAAGAGGTCTTCCTTGTTATCAAACATGAGATAGAGAGCGGGCCGAGATACCCCCGCTGCCTGCGCGATGTCGTTCATGGCTGTTCGTCGAAATCCGTATTGCGCAAAAACATCAGCCGCGACTGCGAACACAGCATCACGCTTTTCATCTTTTTGTAACTTACTACCTTTAACTCGTTTCATATCTAGCAGTTTAGCTCAGTTTTTCTGCACATTCATCATACACCTTGACATTTTGTATCTATTTTGTCATTTTGTATAAAAATTGGCATGCTTCTCATATCCAGCTTACAGAATTTTCCGAGGTAGTGTAGACGTAAGGCCAAAGCGTTATTCGATAGTCTAGCTTGCCGAGTAACGTTGAGAGCACCCCAGTGTTCTCCTTTATCTAATCAGTAAATGCTTTCTAGGAGCGAGTAATGGCGGTATTAATAGTAAATGGCACTCGGGAGGAAATTGACATTGACCCTTCGACGCCTCTCTTATGGGCCCTCAGGGAAAAATTAGCACTTACCGGCACCAAATTTGGTTGCGGTATTGCGCAGTGTGGCGCCTGCACGGTACATGTCGATGGCAAGCCAATTCGGTCATGCAGTACGCCTATTTCAGCTGTGGAAGGGAAAAACATAACAACGATTGAGGGGCTGGCACCAAGTAGCGAAGAGCTGCACCCTCTGCAGAGTGCATGGATTGAACACCAGGTTCCGCAATGCGGCTACTGTCAGTCGGGACAATTGATGTCTGCGGCGGCACTATTGGCCAGTAACCCGAACCCAAGTGATGCTGATATCGATAGCGCCATGCGCGGCAATATCTGTCGCTGCGGCATGTACGGCCGTATCCGTCAGGCCATTAAGAGCACGGCGGCTTATTACGAAGTGGCGAGCACCTCTGAATCAACTGACCAAGCACTGGAGGTGAGCGGTGAATAAATGGACTAGAAGGGCATTTCTAAGCACAGGCGTTATCGCTGGCACCGGTCTCGTTGTAGGAATTTCAATACGCCCAGGAAATCGGGCGCAAGGCCTCAATGAATTGATGGCCGGTGAGAACGAAACCCTCGTACACGCCTATATTAAAATCGATGCGGACAATGTTGTTACTGCCATTATCCCCCACTCTGAAATGGGACAGGGCATCCATACCTCACTAGCGCAAATGGTGGCGGATGAGCTCGATGCCGACTGGGACCTCGTGCGTGCCGAAGAGGCTCCAGCACTTGATGAATATGCAAATTACGCTGTAGGCAAAGGGTTCTTAATGCCGGGCGCAAAGTTCCCAGACATAATTGTTCCATCAATCGATGGCGCCCTGATGCAAATCGCCGATGTATTGAATCTACAAATAACTGGTGGAAGCGGCAGCATTCGCTTTACTGGAGAACTGGGATCACGAATCGCTGGAGCCGCGACTAGGCAGTTGCTAGTTCAGGCAGCGGCGGAAGCATGGCAGGTTCCTGTCGGCGAAATCGAAACAGTAAAAAGCCACCTCATTCACAGGGCAAGTTCTCGCAATGAACCTTACGCCGCGTTCGCCGCTGCCGCCGCCACAATGACACCGTCATATACGCCCAAATTGAAACGGCAAGACCAGTTCAAGATTATGGGTCAGCACGTGCAGCGCTTTGACATCCCTTCCAAAGTTGATGGCACTGCACAATTTGCATTGGATGTACGCTTACCCGACATGCTGTATGCAACCATAACGCGATCACCAGTTTTTGGGGGCACTCTAGTAAGTACTAAGGACGAGGCCGCTCGCGCCATAAGTGGCGTAGTTGATGTTATTGAACTGCCACCCATAGAATCGGACGACATGGTTGGAGGTTTCTCTGCGGGCGGATCAGTCGCGGTCCTTGCCGACGGCTACTGGCCTGCCATACAAGGTCTCAAAGCACTTGAAATAGAGTGGGACAGTGCCGGCAATGAGTCTGTATCCAGCGATAAGATCTTCGCTCAATTTGATGCGGACATTAGTGCGGCGCAAGAACGGAAAACTGACTCCTCAATCGGTGACGCTGATAGTGTGTTCGATAGCGCAGCAAACATTATTTCAGCAGATTATCGCGTCCCCTACCTAGCTCACACCTGTATGGAGCCCTTGAATGCAACGGCAGAAGTTAAAGATGGCCGCTGTGAGATATGGATTGGCTGCCAGAACCCTCTAGGATTCCGACAAGCCGTCGCCGATGCGCTGAAAATCGATGCAGAGAAAGTCACCCTACATAATCAATTTATGGGTGGTGGTTTCGGACGCAAAGCGCGTCCTGACTATGCTATTCAGGCAGCGCTTGTAGCGCAACATGCCGGGCGACCAGTACAACTCATCTGGTCTCGCGAGGAAGACATTCGCCAAGACTTTTATCGCCCCGCCGTTCAAAGCCGCTTCCGTGCCGCATTGGACAACGATGGCAACCCCATAGCATGGGAGAACACTTACGTAGATAAACACGAGCCGATTGAAGCGCCGCTAATTCCTTATGCAATTCCTAGCCAAAACATTGGCTATGTCGCCAGCCCTACTCATGTTCCCTTCGGAGCCTGGCGTAGTGTGGATCACTCGCAACATGGGTTTTTCACTGAGTCCTTCATCGATGAAGTTGCAGTGGCTGCAGGCAAAGATCCTTATGCGTATCGTGCCAGCCTCCTGAGCAACCACCCTCGCCATTTGGCAGTGCTTGAGAGAGTAGCTACGGAGGCACAATGGGATCGCCCACTCGCAGAAGGTCGAGGACGCGGCATCTCACTCCAAGAATCGTTTGGAACGCTTGTCGCCCAAGTTGTTGAGGTAACAATTGTTGACGGCGATATGAGTGTGGATCGAGTTGTAGCCGTAATCGACGCAGGCTTCGCAATTTCCCCTGATGGCATCACCGCGCAGGTCGAGTCAGCCATTATCTATGGCCTAACAGCTGCACTCTATGGCGAGATAACAATCGAGAACGGTGCAGTTATGCAGAGCAACTTCCATGACTATGAAGCTGTGCGCATGGACAAAGCACCGACCATCGAAACCCACATCATCAATAGCGGGCACGCCATGGGAGGAGCTGGTGAACCTGGTACACCGGGAATCGCACCGGCGTTGGCAAATGCAGTATTCGATGCCACTGGCATACGGGTTAGAAATTTACCGCTGAATCAGTTCAATCTTCGCTTTGGCGTAGAGGACACTGGGCTGGCTGGCTAGGCCGGCACGAGCTCCAAAAAAGGTTGTGAGCATTGCCGCTCACAACCTTTTTTTTGGGCCACGCACGCTACAGATGCTTAGCTCACCCTGCAACACACCTTGATCTCTCCCTTTTAACGCACTTGCTCAGTCAACGAATCTATAAGCTCTCGCACACTTCTAATAGGCGACGTATCCCGACTAGGCAATGACTTCCCGAGTGGCGATAAGATCGTGAGTAAGTTAATCTGCACGCTCGAAATTCAATTTGGATTCAGTCAGCAACAGTGAAGACCGCACACAAGGAAGATAAACCATGAAAAATAGAACACTCAAGATTATGCTCAGCGCGACATTGCTGTGCGCTCTATCCCCCAATCTTTTTGCGCAGCGACCTACAGCCGCAACTCATGTATCACGCGCGGACATCATGACTGTCTTCGAACACATGGGAGAGACCATCGACCAACAAATTCGAGTGGTTGATATCGGCGATGAAGTAAATGTCGGCGTTGGAATTTTACAACGCAAAGGTAATCGCACCGAAGGCGAGGTGGTGAATGCGATTGTGCATCATCACATCACTGAGGTGTATTACGTATTATCAGGCTCTGGCACGCTCGTCACAGGAGGCGACATAAGCGGAGACATAGAATTCCCGGCCGATAATATCTCGGTTGTTGAGTTAATCGGTCCTAGTGGTAGCCGCACCGTCATCAATGGCCAGACAAGAACCATTTCGGCGGGTGATGTTGTTATCATACCCGCTGGCGTGCCTCATGGGTTCAGGAACATACAAGATCAGATTACCTACTTGAGCGTCCGTGTAGATCCAGACCAAGTGTTACCTACTGGGTATGAGCATCCTTCACTCGAAGAATAGTGTTTAAAAAATAAGAGTGGTTGATCAGAGTAAACATACAATTTTAATCGCCGTATGTTTGCTCTGCCCCTCGTATCAATTCCCAGAATTCAGAAACCGAATCAACTCCGCACTCACTGCATCGGTGCTATGTGGATTTTTCATCTCCCCACAGAACAAGACACAGCCTTTATAGGTTAGACTTACGAAGCGGGCATCAAGCTCTCGTGCAGGGCAACAATAGAGCGGGAGTCCCCTGAGTGAAATTTGAAAATTATAGAACTCTTATCGTTCTGACCTTCGCGCAATGCTTTGGCCAAACGGCAGCACCAATTCTTGTATTACTCGGCGGTATTGTAGGAGCGCAGATCGCGCCCTCGATTGATTGGGCCACTCTTCCTATCGCTATACAAATTTCTGGCATCGCTTCTGCAACAATACCCGCGTCTTATCTAATGTCAAAAGTCGGCAGAAAGGCTGGCTTTCTTACAGGTACTGCACTCGCCATTTTTGCTGCACTCTTCGCCGCCTGGGGCATCTACCAACAATCGTTTACGCTGTTTTGTATCGCCTCTTTCATGATTGGTAACTACATCGCCTTCCTGCAGCAGTTTCGTTTCGCTGTCGCAGATTCAGTACCAAACGAACAAATACCCAAAAGTCTGTCCTTTCTAATGCTAGCGGGCATCGTTGCCGCATTGCTAGGCCCGGAAGTTGGCCGACGCTTCAGTGTCGTCGAGGGACTTCCCAACTATGTCGGCTCATTTCTAGGCATGGCAGCAATGTTAACGGTATCTTTTCTAATCTTGCTCACGTTCTACCAAAACACAACATTCGAGAAAAAAGACCAATCTAACGCCGTCAGACCTCTAGGAGAGATTTTCAAGCAACCTACCTTGATTCTGGCCATTGCCTCCGCTGCAGTAGGCTATAGCATCATGAGTTTGGTTATGACCGCAACCCCGCTGAGCATGCACGAAATGGATCATCATTCTCTCGATGATACAACTTGGGTCATTCAGAGCCATATCCTAGCGATGTATGTTCCCTCGTTCTTCAGTGGGTTCTTGATCTCATGGTTTGGTGTTAGAAAAATTATTCAGGCGGGCTTCGCTTTAATGTTGATTTGCATATTCATTGGCTGGGGCCAACCCGAGTTCATTAACTACTGGGGTACTCTTGTATTTCTCGGTGTAGGTTGGAATTTTCTCTTTCTTGGCGGCACCACCTTACTAACTCAAAGCTACCGCGCCTCAGAGCGATTCAAAGTGCAAGCAGTCAATGACTTCCTCGTCTTTGGCTTACAAGCACTTGGCTCACTCAGCGCTGGAATTCTATTAGCCAGCATTGGCTGGAGCGGCGTGATGGTATTCGCTCTTCCCCTATTGTTAGTGATCGTTCCAGTAATATTTTACACTGGCAGAGCCCGGACTATAGCGCGCCAGGAAGTTATTTAGCGCTCGCATAAGCAATATTTCTTACGCAATAGAAGCTAGGTGAAGTTGCAAATTAAATTCTTAGAAAGGTGTTCTGTATGTCTCAATTTACATTCAATACCGCTGCCTTATGCATACTGATGAGCACCCTAGCTAGAGTAAACGTACCGCCTTGTTGATGTGCCGCCTGTACAAGCAGTGGATATTCAGCTCAGCTAAAAGTATTGTGAAATGACTGCATGTTAATTCTTCAATGAGGCAATAAGCTCAAATTCTTTGGCGTCACTCGGGAGATAATCACGCCAATCAGGATTCAAGACACAGTACATAGCTTGAATAGCTGGAATATTCACACGCGCATTTACAACGTTGGGATGTATTAGATTTGGCCTATCATTTATTTCAATCAGTACAGGGATACTATTTTCTCTTACCAACATATCAATACCAAATAGGCAGTAGGTTTTTTCCCCTGTCCGCTTTAGCTGCTCCCTAAAAGATTCAAATATAGCTCCAAGACTTACTTTGATATTTGCCAATGTCTCATCATAAAAAGGCGCGTCGCTAAAAGGGGTAAGCTCTACTTTAGCTCCCCTTTCCATATAGCCGGCGTGGTCATACTGAACCTTAGGGTCCACACTTTTTGAGTCATATTCAGCTCCATGCAGGATCACGATTCCGTCTTGGAAAAGATAGACATTTCCTTCATACACTAGCGCATAGATACGCAAAGTAAATTTTTTACCATCACAGAGCAATAGATCCTGAACTGCTTCCTGAATAATATCGCCGAACTCGAACTTGCTAGCAATTTCCTCGCGCGGCACTACGCAGACTCCTCTACCGGCGGTGCCCACTGGGTCCTTTATATACCACAAGGTATTGGGTTCATTAGGCACATCTTCTTCGATAAAATAAACCCGCGGATAGTGCATCCCAGCATCAATTAGGGCATTGGCCATGTGGAGTTTATTGTCTAGGGGAATAGTCTGTTGGCGTTCAATCAAGGTAAAGCCAACACTGACATCGATTGGTGGCCTCTTGCCCTGATATCGATCGAAGTAGAGTAAATCTATGTGTCTGTCTTGGGGTTGATATTCCCGGCCACCCAAGGGTTCTAGCGCCGCCTTGAAGACTGTGACAGCCCGATTTGAATGAAATACAAATGAAGGGAACGGTGCCCCAATAATCTTTGTCATGCATGCATTATAAGAGAAAAACGGCCAATTTGTTTAACCTCAGATTGCAATTGCAAAATAGCCACAAAGTGGAACCAGCTGCATGCAGCTAGCGCAATCTGCGCACTCTGAATTTCCTGCCTTTTATTTTGCCTTCAGCGAGAATCGTCAATGCCTGTTTAGCTATTTTCTGCTCGACGGCAACGTAGGCGATTTTGTCGAACAGCGTGATCTTGCCAATCTGAGTGCCAGCAATTTCGCCACTTGCCGTTAGTGCGCCAAGCAAGTCACCCGCCCTAACCTTTTCTTTGCGTCCTCCGTTCACGAATAGTGTAACCATGGGCGGATAGAGTTTGAAGTTTGCAGGTGTAGACAACGTCGTCGTGCTGACTATTTTTGCGGCCGATCCTTGGTACTCTTCTATGGCTTGCAAGTGCCGTTTGTCGGAAGAGGTGAATAGGCTCACCGCGAGCCCCTTACTGCCTGCCCGAGCCGTGCGCCCAATACGGTGGATATGCACCTCAGGGTCACGACTAAGTTCAAAATTAATGACAGCAGCCAACTCCTTAACATCTAGGCCGCGTGCAGCCACATCAGTGGCGATAAGTATCGAGCTACTCTTACCAGCGAACTGAGCTAGAACCTGATCTCGTTCAAACTGCTCCAGGTCACCGTGCAGGGCCAGCGCATGCAGATCAAGCTGACGTAACTCTCCGCCCAGGTCATGGCACTGCTGTTTAGTGTTGCAGAATATCAGAGTCGACTCTGGCTGATAGTGCGCAAGCACATTGAATAGCGTCTGTGTCCGCTCGCTTTTCTCCACCTTGAAGAAGACCTGTTCAATATCTGGACTGTGGTGACTGCCCTCTACGCGAATTTCAATTGGGTCGCGCTGCACGCTACCGCTGATTCCCTTGATGCCCTCAGGGTAGGTCGCAGAGAACAATAGCGTTTGTCTAGAGGCTGGGGTCGTATCAATGATACGCGTAATATCCTCGAGAAAACCCATGTCCAGCATACGATCAGCCTCATCAAGCACGAGCGTCTCTACCGCACCTAGATGTAAAGTTTGCTTCTCGATATGCTTTAAAATTCGCCCGGGCGTTCCTACAACTATGTGCGGATCACGACGCAAAGAGGCCAATTGCGGACCCATCGGTTTGCCACCGCATAGAGTGAGCAGCTTAATGTTGGGAATAGCGCTCGCGAGCCTGCGAATCTCTACCGCCACCTGTTCTGCCAATTCTCTAGTAGGACACAACACTAGCGCCTGCGTGCTGTATAACTGCGCGTCGAGCTTATTGAGCAGGCCGATTGCAAAAGCCGCTGTTTTACCACTGCCAGTCTTGGCCTGCGCTATCAGGTCTTTGCCGCTGAGCAGATGCGGCAGAGCCTGCGCCTGAACTGGCGTCATCGATTCATAGGCAAGCGCCTGAATACTAGCCTGGAGTTCGGGCCGAAGGGATAGAGCTGTAAACGGAACGGAATTCATTGGAGTTGCCTGACGGTACGGGCAGCGCAGCATAACAGATATTTGATAATGGAATTTGCCAGATTCTGAGGCGCAAAACTACCGTTTCTACCCCTACTACCTCCTTTTGTTGTTCTCTTCAACTGCTCAATAGTGTAAAGTGCGCGCCCCTGTGGTACTTCCCTGTCTGAAAGGCCGCAGTCTACCCTAACGATTTTAAGCACGAGGGCGCCTCCGATTAAATCTATGGCACCTCTGGCTTTTGAACTGTTCCGAGATCAAGGCGTTTCTTTGCTGGCATGCGCCGGCATGTCAAGAAGGAACAACGAAGAGATCGGGACAGCCCAAATGCCCCGAAGGGCGAGCCCTGAAGCATTCATAGAATTAGTCAGAGACACCCTGTCCCTCGAAGCACAATGTTTCAGGTGGCGCACACTATTGGATCAACAAACACTTAGATGAAATACCTGTTTAATCTTTACGACCGCTCGAAAAAAATCAATGTCCTAATCGAAGTTCTGTCAGGAATCACTGTTTCGATTGCACTAGTCCCCGAGGCCATCGCATTTGCACTGATTGCCGGCCTCTCTCCGCTCACTGGACTCTATGCCGCATTCAGCATTGGCTTGATTACCTCTATTTTTGGAGGTCGGCCCGGGATGATATCTGGTGCAA
>JAESUT010000152.1 GCA_016762995.1 Gammaproteobacteria bacterium
TTCGTCGGCATCCTTCACGTACACAAACGCGATGCGAAAAAGACGCGGACGCATTCTCCGACATAAATCGTCGCCAGCACGCGTATCTCCTAAACGAGCAGCCTCGAAGAGCTCTCGAATTTCCTGCGCGTCCTCATCAGAATCGACGAATTCGCCCAACAGCGGCTCTACCTCAAACGCCTTCTTCAGGGTTATGCCGGGCTCGAAGGGAATCAACTTCGAAAGCTTGTCGGCCAGCATATAAGGCTTGCCCTGCACTCGGGCCACATCACGCACCACGGCCTTCGCCGCCATAGTGCCGAAGGTAATGATTTGCGATACCGCATCCTTGCCGTACAACTCCGTCACATGCGCAATAACGCGGTCGCGGCCCTCCATGCAGAAATCCACATCGAAGTCAGGCATCGACACCCTTTCCGGGTTAAGGAAACGCTCGAACAGCAGGTCGTACTTAAGTGGGTCCAGATCGGTGATTCTCAGCGCATAGGCTACGATGGAACCTGCACCCGAGCCGCGGCCTGGCCCTACCGGTATACCGTTGTCTTTGGACCACTGGATAAACTCCATCACGATAAGAAAGTAACCGGCGAAGCCCATTTGATTGATGACGCCTAGTTCGAACTCCAGCCGCTCCCAGTAGGGCTTCTCCACGTCCTTGGTCTCGTAGTCATCCCCATAGAGACTACGAAGTCTCTCTCGCAGTCCGTCGGAACTCAGCTCGGAGAAATACTCCTCCATGTCCATGCCTTCTGGTATGGGGTAATTCGGTAAACACGGCTTGTCTAATACCAGCGATAGATTGCAACGTTTCACGATTTCCCAGGCGTTTTCTAGCGCCTCAGGAATATCGCTAAACAACTCCGCCATCTCAGAACCGGTTTTTAGATACTGCTGGTCAGTGTAATTATGCGGTCGGCGTGAGTCATCGAGAGTGCGCCTTTCATTGATGCACACACGCACCTCGTGTGCATCGAAATCACTCTGATCCATGAAACGCACATCATTCGTTGCGACCACGGGCGTGTTCGTTTCGAGGGCAAGGGCTACAGCCGCATCGATATAATCTTCCTCTTCAGGCCGACCTACTCGCTGCAACTCTAGATAGAAGCTTTCCGGGAACAACTGCTGCCATTCATTGAGTAACTCCTTCGCTAGGTCTTTCTCATCTGCCAGCAATGCGAGTCCAATGTCACTGTTCTGCGCACCTGACAAAGCGATCAAGCCATCGACGCGGCCCGCCAGTTGCGACTTGCGCACCACCGGCTCACTTTGACTGGGGTTCTCGGTGTACAACTCAGAGATAAGTTTAGTCAGGCTAAGGTAGCCGACCTCGTTCTTGACCAATAACACAAGCCGAGTCTGTTTCGAGCGGTCGTCGCTCTCAACCAACACATCACAGCCACAGACGGGTTTGATTCCGGCCTTGAGGGAGGCGCTGTAAAATTTAATAAGGCAGAACATGTTTGCCAAATCGGTAATAGCAACCGCTGGCATAGAGAATTCGCGAAGCCTCGCGATGAGTGGCTTGATGGTAACGATGCCATCATTGATCGAAAATTCGCTGTGTAGCCTGAGATGCGCGAAGGGCTGATTAGGCAAATTTTCAGACATTTACAATACTATTTAGTTGATACTAAAAAAGTCATCCCTGACTTTTTTAGATTGTCGTGCGCCAAAAGCTGGCGTAAAAATGTCATTTCACTTGCTTTAGCCGCACTCGCATTGCCCTTGACGGGCAATGGTTGCACATCCCTGTGCAACTTAGTCGACCAGAAAAATGCATGATACTGCGATTTTCTGGCCGGGATTTTAGCAGCAAATGAAGTTAGGTGATTGATATCGATATCGAGATGCATTTTACAGGATCGACTAATTATTGAGTGGCGAAGAAGTCACCAATATACCTTTTTTTTGTTGAAAACGGGACAAAAAATTACCCCTCTGGCGCCGCCTCTAAGATTCTTGCAACCGGCGCAAATGTGCGTCGATGGATAGGCGTTATTCCTAGAGTTTCAAGGGCGGCTAGATGCGCCGGTGTGGGATATCCCATATTGCTTGCAAAGCCATAGCCCGGGTATTGCGCCTCCATTTCCTGCATCTCCTTGTCGCGAGTCACCTTCGCAATAATTGAGGCGGCTGAGATACTTGGCACTAAGGAATCCCCCTTCACTACAGCCTCCGAAGGATAGTCCCATTTAGGACAGCGGTTGCCATCAACGTAAACGAATTCAGGACGCACCTTCAAGCCTTCGACTGCCCTGTTCATTGCCAACAAACTGGCCTGCAATATATTGATACTCTCGATCTCTTGCACCGATGCTCGACCTATCGCATAACAATGAGCATTCTTCACGATTGCATCGAAACACAGCAACCTCTGCTTGTAGGATAACTTTTTCGAGTCAGCTAAGCCGGCGATAGGCTTTGCGGGGTCGAGTATCACGGCAGCGGCAACAACATCCCAGGCCAGTGGTCCACGACCTACCTCGTCGGTACCCGCTATCAAGGTATAAGGTTCGCTAGCTGGGGAAAATGCAGGTTCTCTCATCATTTGCTGATTACTGTCTCTCTATAAGAGAGGCTATAGCTTGTGCTGCCTGAACGGAGGCATCGAGGCGTAGACTTTTATGTATTCGTTCAAACTCCTGCATTAGCGCCCCGTGATCCTCCGTACCTGTCATATGCCTAACGATCTCCTCACGTACTCTTTCCACGGTGAGGTCATGCTGAATATATTCAGGCACCAACTGCCGCCCCGCGAGGAGATTTGGCAAAGCGACATATGGAATCTTTACGATGCGCGAGGCGATGGCAAATGTGATTGCCGCAAGTTTATAACCGACGATCATGGGCCGCCTCAGCAGCAATACCTCCAACGTGGCGGTTCCAGAAGACAGCACGACCAAATCCGCCGCACTGATTGCTGCATGAGAATCATCGACCAAGATGAATTGCTCACCCTGAATTATGGATTCTTCTCGCAGCAGCGCATCGATCTGCGCTTTGTTCGCGTTACTACTATACGGAAYCRGAAATTTTAGTTTCGGACAGTCTTGTAAAGCYTCCAAAGCTGCYGCSAGRAATACCGGYGCAAGGCGTTTRATTTCGCCGCTRCGACTACCTGGCATCAAGGCTACTAYWGAGTCATCTGAATGGAGGTCGAAGCGCTCACGCGATGATAACTTCTTATCTTCAAARCCAATGGTATCTGCTAACGGATGGCCTACACATTTAACGTCAACACCGTGTTGAGTGTACACAGCCGTCTCAAAGGGAAACAAAGTCAGCATTAAATCTACTGCGCGCTTCACCTTGTGAATTCTTTTCTCTCGATAAGCCCAGAGGCTTGGACTGACATAATGAACAGTCTTAATGTTATTTTGTTTTAGCTCTTCTTCTAATTTCAAATTGAAGACAGGATAATCGATACCGATAAAGACAAGTGGACGCCTCTTGGCGAAAAACTCTCTGAGGCGCTTCTTCAATGCAAAAAGTTCTGGCAATCTACCCAGCGGCTCTACGAAGCCCATTACCGAGATTCGTTCCATATCTGCAAACGAATTAAATCCGAGAGCAATCATATCGGGGCCGCCAACACCCATAAACTCCGCATCTGGGTAAATCTCACGCAAGGCGGAAATCAAGCCGGCACCCAGTATGTCTCCGGATTTTTCGCCAGCAACAATTCCGATTAAAGGGGCATTGCTCATAGTTTGGGGTATCGTGATTAGCGGCTTCTGTTACTTTTGCTACTTCTGTTACTAAAAGCCAGGTGAATGACGCCGCCGAGTCGAAAGACTTAGCGCTGTATTCCCTTCTTAGAGTTCTCCAGCGAGTCGATAAGAACTTGCAGTGCATCACAACCTTCGCGCAGGGTCTTCAATTCCGCTAAAGCATCCTGAAGGCTGTTGCCACGAAGATAGATGATCTTATATGCAGTACGTATTTGCTTGATGGTTGGCTTATCGAAACCGCGACGCTCCAAACCGATTGTATTAACTGCTCTAACCTTTGCTGGCTGGCCGCTTACGATCATATAGGCAGGTACGTCGTGACCGACATGTGTCACGCCACCGATCATCGCGTGAGCGCCAATCTTAAGAAATTGATTTACACCGGCATAGCCTCCAAGAATGGCCCAGTCATCAACTTCTACATGACCTGAAATTCCCACATTGTTGGCGAATATCGTGTTGTTTCCTACCATACAATCGTGAGCGATGTGCACATAGGGCATGAATAGGTTGTCACTACCGACTCGAGTGTACCCGCCGCCAAAGCCTGTGCCGCGGTGAAAATTGGAGCCTTCACGTAAAATATTGCGGTCACCAATTTCTAGCCAAGTTTCTTCACCTTCGAATTTCTTGTCCGCGGGATCTTCACCGACGGAGCTAAATTGAAATATGCGATTGTCTTTGCCGATTTTCGTGTTAGCACGAATCACTACGTGCGAGTCGATGACCGTACCAGATCCAATCTGTACGTTAGGCCCAACAATAGTCCAAGGACCAATCGTTACATCGGAATCTATTTCAGCTTTAGGATCGATCCTGGCACTGGAATCAATCGACATCCACCCTCCTCTCCGCACACAATATGGTCATTGTTCCTACTAACTCTTCGCCCACTGAGGCGCGACAGGCAAATTTATAGATACCACGCCTATTGGTAACGATTTCGGCCGCTAGGGTAAGACAGTCGCCTGGCACTACCGGTCGTCGTAAGCGCACATTATCGGCACCGACAAAATAATAGAGGTAGCCATCCTTAGGTTTCTTTTCCTGGCTTTTGAAGCCCAACACGCCAGCTGCCTGTGCCAACGCCTCAATGATGAGTACCCCTGGCATAATTGGCTGACCTGGGAAATGGCCGTCGAAAAAAGGCTCGTTCACGGTAACATTCTTGTAAGCCACAATAGACTTACCAAGGTCCATTTCAACTACTCTATCCACCAGCAGGAAGGGGTAGCGTTGAGGGAGGTACTCTTTAATGTCTTCGATGCTCATTAACATGTGCAGTTCTCTAGTCAGCCTTGTGCGCGGATCAATGCGCGCAGGGTTTATTGTAATTTCAGTGGCTTCTGAAACGAAGCTCTAGTTTAGATCCTATCGACCTACTTCTTATCGGTTGAATTCTCAATTTCTTTTAGTCTCTTAGCAATACTATCTAGCTGCTGAAACCGAAGCGCATTGCGCTTCCACTGCGAGGTCTTCGCTTGAATTGTACCAGTAGAGTACATACCCGGCTCCAGAATCGGCTGACTCACCAGCGACATGGCGCTCACCTGCACCTTATCAGCAATAGTTATATGGCCTACAACACCCGACCCCCCGCCCATGATACAGAATTTTCCTATTGTTACGCTGCCCGCAATGCCAGCGCAGCCGCAGATAATAGTGTGTTCACCGATTTTACAGTTATGGCCGATTTGGACCTGATTATCGATCTTTACGCCGTTGCCGATCTCAGTGTCCTCAAGGGCACCCCGATCTATCGTGCTACCCGCACCGATCTCAACGTCATCGCCTATTTTAACAGCGCCGAGTTGGTGGATTTTAACAGACTTGCCGCCATCGAATGCAAAACCAAAGCCATCAGCACCGATAACCGAACCAGAATGAATTTCTACGTTTTTTCCCAAGACGACACGGTGGTAGAGCGTTACGTTGCTATGTAGTTTACAAGCATTACCTAGACTCACACCCTCGCCGACATAACAGCCCGCACCAACAACGACATCGTCACCCAAGGATACATTGGCTGCTATTACGGCATTTGCAGCGATACTGACGTTGCTGCCGACAACGGCAGACGCGTCTACGCTAGCGGAGTCATGGATGCCCGTCGGGGGCGTGGGTGAATTATCGAATAACGCAGTAGCTTTTGCGAAGGAGACATAGGGGGTCCGCGTCACAAGCTTGTTGCCTGGGCAGCTATCTAGAAATTTTTCATCGATGAGTATCGCAGATGCCTGGCTACTCTTCAGCTGGCTGGCATAGGAAGGATTGCTGAGGAAGCTCAGCTGGCCAGGCTTGGCATTCTGGAGAGTAGCCAAGCCTGTTATTTCGCACTGGCCATCGCCAGTTAATTTGGCGTCCAGCAATTCGGCCAACTCCGCCAATGTGTATCTTGTTTTATGTGTCACCTGACACTAACCCAATAACAAGGCTTCCTTTATTGCTCAGTCTGCGAGTTTTCATTCAGTTTTGCAGTCACCTTCGCGGTAATATCCAGCACCGGAGCAAAGTAAGGCGCTGTATCTGAATTGAGAATCAGATCGTAACCGCCCTCTGCGACTACATCGGTAACAGCTTCAGCAAGATCGCCTTGCATGCTTTCAAGAAACTGCTGATTCTTTGCCTGAAGTGCTGATTGCACTCTTTCTTGTATCAGCTGTAGCTGAACTTGCAAGTCTTGAGCATTAGCATTCATACGACTAATTTCTTGCTCGCTCATAACAGCTTCGTTCTGTTGAAATTCTTCACGCAACGCATTTAGCTGATCAGTAAGTTCTTGAGCTCTCACCTCGTCGAGGTTAAATTCCTGCTCCAATTCCTCTTGCACGACACGAGCCGCATCTGAATTAAACAATGCCTGCAATGCATTCAGCACACCTATCTTGGCACCCTGAGCAACAGCACCTTGGGACACCAGCACCAAACTCAAACAGATAATTAGACTCTTAAACATTTTCACGGTATATCTCCAATTCTTACAAACACTATTGAGCATACGCTCAACTAATCATTTATTACTAAACACTACACAATGTACTAAGGCATCTAAAACATGCCTCTGCCTCATGTACTGATTCTTGCAACGCTAGGCCTTGACTGCTTGAGTTCTGGTGTACGGCGAACTCTTCAATTCAAAACCATCTAAAAACCATTTCCAACGGTGAAGTCAAAACTCTTCGTATCATCGTCGTCTTTACCGAATGGTGCCGCCACATAGAATGTTAGCGGGCCAAATGGCGACAAATAAGTAACACTAATCCCTGCAGAGTATCTAATTTCACCCAGATCGAAATCTGTACAATTATTAAGAAGTGTCTGCCGTTCCGTACAATGCGACGAAAACACATTGCCTGCATCAATAAAGAAAGCAGATCTAACTCGATTTGAAGCATCCATAAACGGAATAGGGAATAATAGCTCCAACGTCGCGGTGGCCAGTATATTACCACCAAAACTGTCAAAATCCTTATCTAGAAAGAAACTTTGTACTGCTAGGCCGATTTCCTGATTACCGTCTGCATCTAGCACCGGTTGGCCGCTATCGTCAAAAAGACCGGTTGTCGTATAGCCTACATCTCGGTTAAGACCTACCGCGGAACCATCCTCTCTGAGCAGGATTTCGCCGTTTTCATCACGCTCTAGTGTTAGCCCGAAATCGGTTAAATACCTAGCTCCAGGTGTACTGCGCGGCCCTAAGCTATTCTCTTCAAATCCACGCACGATACCGTTCGAGTTTAGACCACCTGCAAAGTAGTTATTAAAGAAGGGCATCTGTTCGGTATCGCCATATCCGATGCCATATCCTAGATTTGTTCGCAAACCTACAACCCAACGCTGATCCTGAGAAAGCGGCCAGTACATCTCATTGTTGTAGTTGATCCTCGCATATTGCAGGTCACTACCGGGCACTGTGACCTCCAAGCCAACACTGTGAAGCGCGCCATCTGTGGCCATCTGCCCACGATTCAGGGTGTTACGAAACCAGTTTCCTGTAAGCGTAAAGTTATCGAAGGTGTCACCAAATTTATCAACGAAGCCTTGATCTATATTCGTCTGGAGTTGCAGTGGACTTAGCGTAGACACATCGCCTAATACCGCATCCGTAACCGGGCCGTCAAAAACATTGCCATTGGCGGGCGTAATCACAAACTTATCCACGCCATTGAAGAAAGTAGGACTGGAAACTATTTCTTGCACAGAGCCAAGTCCCGCACTCAACTCTGTGTGCGTGTATCCAAGATCAAACCCCAACAATGAGATCTCACTCAACGGATAACTGAAACTCAAGGAGCCTCCGAAGGAAGAAGTATTGAAATCAGATACGTTGAAGGGCGACTCGATCTTCTGAGCAAATAGATTAAACCCCCTGCTCACCCCGTCAGGCGTAAAATACGGATCCTGATACTGAAAATTTAGACCAGTCTGAAAGCGGCTCTTGTTGATACCAATACCTAAGGTCTTTCCAGTGCCCAGAAAATTTTGTGCCTGCAAACTAGAGCTAATGAAGAAGTTGCCGCCTCCACCGGTGCCAACCTGAAAGCTGATAGCTCCAAAGTTTTGCTCCAGAACGTCATAGTTGACATCGATCTGATCTTCCGTGCCTGCCACCTCTAGCGTATCTACTTCGACGGTTTCGAAGTAACCGAGTCGTTGCAAGCGAATTTTTGATTGCTCAATCTGTAGGCTTGATGCCGGAGCAGACTCCAACTGTCGCATTTCTCTTCGTAGTACATCATCGGCAGTCGAGATATTGCCTGCGAAGTTAATTCGATTTACATAGGTCCGATTGCCCGGTTCAATGAAGAATGTTACATCGACGGTCTCATCTTCCTCGTTGACCTCGGGTATACCCGTGGCTTCAGCAAAGGCATAGCCTAAGTTGCCAAGAAACTGCACCATGATTTCTTCAGTTCCCGTGACCAGTCCCTGCGAATAGATCTGCCCCGGACGGACGAATACCGCGGCCCTCAAAAGAGACTCTGCATCGACTAAATCGCCGGCGAGATCAACCTCGTTAATAGTAAACAGGTCACCCTCAGTCAGGTTAATAGTGATATAGACTTCTTTGCGATTTGGAGTGATAGAGATAGGTGTGGAATCGATATTGAATTCTACGAAGCCGTTATCGAGGTAGAAAGATTCTAGGCGCTCTAGGTCGCCGGAAAACTGTTCACGCGAATAGCGATCCTTACGGCTTAGTAACATGTACCAAGACTTGGTACCTAGCTCGAACAGACCAAGCAAGTCTTCCTCGGAGAAAGCTTCATTGCCTACAATATTGATGTGACGTATACGTGATTCTTCGCCCTCATTGATGTTCAGGCTGATACTTACACGGTTCCTCGGCAGCTCTTCTACCTCGATGTCCACTGCTGCACCGTAGCGGCCACGAGACGAGTACACGTCCTGTATTCCTTGGCGGATTACTTCTAACGCAGCGCGAGTGAAAATTTGACCCTCGGCAATATCTGCCGTCGCCATGTTCTCGATAATATCTTCAGTCTCTAGAACGCTATTTCCCTCGATGGTAATTTCGGCCACCGAGGGTCTCTCCAAAACCGTAATAATAAGCACATTGCCTTCGCGCGCCACTTCAATCTCATCGAAATATTCAGACTGCGAAAGTTCCCGAATGATTTGCGCAGAGATGCTGGGCGTAACTTCATCGCCTATGCCTACGGGTAATAGGTTGTAAATTATTCCGGGCGAAATTCGTTGATAGCCATCGACGATAATGTCGGCTATTACAAAATCCTGAGCGTTGAGGGACTTGGAAATTCCAAAAGCCACCAACAAACAAAAAAGTAGTCTTTTCATTTGCGCTGCATTCTCAATTTATTGTGTTACTTGGCGGCGAGTTACTTGTTTTTTCAATCTGTTTTTTCAATCTGTTTTTTACAGCAATCGGTTAACGTCGTTGTACATAGCTAAAACCATGATTCCCGATATCAACAACAATCCCAGTTGCAATCCAAAGGCCTGAATTCTCTCCGGCACGGGTCTCCTAATAACGGCTTCAATCGCGTAATACAACAGATGCCCGCCATCAAGAACTGGTATCGGCAGCAAGTTAAGTACACCTAATGAAATACTCAATAGGGCCAAAAATCCCAGATAGACATCGAGACCGTACGTAGCTGTCTGTCCAGCCACTTGGGCAATAGTTATTGGCCCGTTTATGTTTTTCACCGAGATCAACCCGACGACCATTTTCTTCACAGAATCTAAGACAAAGATCGACTTATTCCATGTCTCCATCACTGCTGGCTGAATCGCCGATAACACGTTGAAATTTATCTGTCGATGCATCTCCGGAGGCAATAGTTCTGCCAACGTTGTTTCCTGAACGTAGGCGCCAATGCTGCCGATTACAGTGCCGTCATCGAGCGTTGCTCTTTCTGGCGTTATCAGCAAATCAGTACTGCGTCCACCACGTTGGACCACGACATTAAGCGCGAGTTCCGGGCTTGCTCGGATAACCTCTACCCAATGCGTCCAACCACGTATTGATCTGCCATCAACAGAGATAATTTCGTCACCGCTGCGCAGGTCCGCTGCCTCGGCAGCACCGCCGGATACGATGCCCGCAATATCAGCAGGAATTTCAAATTGAATAATACCGAGGTTGCGAACTGGATTTGGCGCAGTCTCCGCTCCCATCCAGGCATCAATAGGAACTTGTATCTCTCTAGTGCGGCTGGAATCCGCAGGATCCACTGTTAGGGTTATTTCGCCGGTTTCACCCAGTCGCGCAAGTAACTGCAAAGTGACCTGCTGCCAGATGATGGTCTCGTCGCCATCAACCGCAAGAATCTCATCACCCGCTCTTAGCCCTGCCGTCTCGGCAATTGAGCCTTCTATTACGTTGCTCACCACCGGCGCGATACCGGAAACTCCATAGGAGATGTTAATCAGCCAGAATACAAATATGGCCAATAGAAAATTCGCGATAGGCCCTGCGGCCACGATCGCCACCTTCTGCCACAGAGGCTTGCAAGCAAATGAGTATTGCCGTTGGTCCGCGCTCAAGCCACTTGTATCGACAACGGTTGTGTCTTCTTGGCCCAGCATCTTAACGTAGCCACCCAACGGAATTGGCGCGATAACGTATTCAACGCCGTCTTTACCTACCCAAGTCTTAACTGCCTTGCCGAAGCCGATGGAAAATCTAAGCACCTTCACGCCGCAGCGCCTGGCAACCCAGAAATGACCAAATTCGTGGACTGTCACTAGTATGCCAAGGGTAACTAGGAGAGCAATAATGCTTATTAAAACTTCAAGTATCATAAATATTCGCCGCGGCGCTAGGTCTAAGCACTAGCTCCACGACAGAAATCCTTTAATATCAATTCTTTAGATAGTCTTCTTGCTTGTCGATCAATGTCTTGAATAATAGCGAGACTAGGCGCCAGTTCACAAGGTATTTGTGACCTAACTGCCTCTATTACTAGGGGTATTTCCGTAAAGCCGATCTGCCCCCCTAAAAATGCTTCAACCGCTACCTCGTTTGCGGCATTAAGGATCGCCGGCGCCGTACCACGCTCGCCCGCCGCCTCGATACCTAGCCGCAGGCAGGGAAATCTAGAAAGATCAGGCTTTAAAAATTGCAGAGGCTCCTCTGCCGTCAGGTCAAGCGGAGCAACTCCTGATGTAATTCGCTCCGGCCATGCCAATCCATAGGCGATAGGAACGCGCATATCGGGGTTGGCCATCTGTGCCAACACCGAACCATCTGTATAGTGAACCATTGAGTGCACAATACTCTGCGGATGAATCAGCACATCAACCTGAGACGGCTCTAGGTCGAAGAGATAACAAGCCTCTATAAACTCCAAGCCCTTGTTCATCATCGTCGCGGAGTCCACGGATATCTTTCTGCCCATGGACCACTTCGGATGCCGACAGGCCTGTTCAGGCGTAACAGACTCGAGCTGCTCTATCGGTGTGTTTAGAAACGGACCACCGGATGCCGTCAACACAACCTTCTCAACGCCGGTTCTAGCCTCTGTGTGTACGCTGCTTTTCGTTTGCGGTAAGCACTGATAGATTGCATTGTGCTCGCTATCGATTGGCAAAATCTCAGCGCCAGATTCCCTTGCCAGCTGTTTCAATAAGTCTCCAGTCATTACCAGAGACTCCTTGTTAGCAAGTAACAAGCGCTTGCCATTTGAGGCTGCAGCGAGCGTCGATTCAAGACCCGCTGCGCCAACTATTGCAGCCATCACAATATCGACATTCGGATTACTCGCCACCTCGATCAACCCAGACTCACCAATCAGCAGTTTGGTATCGAGATCGCTGCCACTAAGTAGTGCATTAAACTCAGGGGCCGCCGCTTCACTCAGCACCGCGAATTGCGGCCTGTATTTCTCGCATTGTTTAAAGAGCAGTTTTGCGTTTCGATGAGCGGTGAGCGCAAAAACTTTGTAGGAAGGATTCTCATCAATAACAGCCAGCGTACTTTCGCCAACCGAGCCTGTGGAACCGAGAACGCTAATTTTAAGATTACTAGACGTCACTTTAGAGGCTCACCTGTAATTCGCTATCAAGAACTAACATCATCGTAAGCACAAACAGAGGCGTGGCAGCCACAAGGCCATCCACTCTGTCCAATACGCCGCCATGCCCAGGTAGCACCGAGCCGCTGTCCTTAATGCCACAATTGCGCTTGAGCATGCTCTCTATAAGATCACCTACTACGCTGAAGAACGTGATACCCACCGACAACACCAGCAGCACAGCGACCTGCAACGCAGATAGTGACTGTAGATTGTTATGCATTAGCCAGACGAATAAAGTCGCCACCAACAAACAGGCAGCCGCCCCGCCCCAGACACCCTCCCAAGATTTTTTCGGGCTCAAGTTTGCGGCCAGTTTTCTTGAACCAAAATTCACTCCGGCGAAATAGGCTCCAACATCGACAGCGGCAACCAAGATCACTAACGCTAGAACCAAAAACCCCGAAGGCAGGAGATACTTCAAAAATACGATACCAACGAAGGTTGGTATTAACACCAACACACCCATCAAAGCTATTTTCGACTCATCGTTCCATAGATTGCTGTTTCCGGGATACCCCGCTAAAAAAAACAAGGATAACAGCCAGAAAAACAGACCCAAAATCAGCACGAGACTAGCTCGAAACCCATCGATATTCTGCGCCTCAGGAGCGATCCCCAAAAAGAAGAAACACCCGATCAACATTGCCGCAATACTAGCGAGATAGGGTAGTTTCGCGATGTCTCTATCCGCGCTGACAAAACCAGCCCATTCCCATGCGGCAATTAGAATCACACTTGCAACGAAGAGCGAAAAGTAAAAGGAAGGCAATTGCGTCGTAGCGGCAACCAATGCTGCCAGAAGCAATACAGCGGTAATGACTCGTTGCTTTAATGCCCTAGTCACTCTTTATACCCCTGATCATCATGGCTGCCATAGCGACGCTGACGCCGCGCAAAATCATCAAGCGCTAATTGAAACTGCGCATCGTCGAAATCTGGCCAGTAACAGTCTGTAAAATAGAGCTCGGTGTAGGCAAACTGCCAAAGCAGGAAGTTGCTAATTCGGTGCTCACCACCGGTGCGGATACAAAGGTCCGGATCCGGATAATCGCTGGTACTGATATACTGATTCACTAGATCTACATCGATTGCGCTCGCTGACAACTCTCCAGAGGTCACCTTCTCGACTATACCAGTCACGGCATTCGCAATATCCCAGCGCCCACCGTAGTCTGCCGCGACGATCACCGTCATACCGGTATTATTGCGCGTCAACTCTTCCACCTCACGCATGTTATTTTGCAATTTCTGCGCAAAGCTACTGCGATTTCCAATGAATTGCAGTCGCACATTTCTCTTGTGTATTTGATTGATTTCTTTACGTTTGAGGACGGTAAGAAAGAGCGCCATTAAGCCCTGTACTTCTTGCCGTGGACGCAGCCAGTTCTCACTACTGAAGGCAAATAAGGTGAGGTATTTAATGTCTCGGGCGAGACAGGAATTAATAATCTCCCGCGCCGCTTCGGCGCCAAAGCGGTGACCAGATCTCACAGGCAGGTCTTTAGCCTTTGCCCAGCGGTTATTTCCATCCATAACGATGGCAATATGCTGAGGCAATTCCGGTTTGCTAGCAGGTGTCATTTACAGTTACCACATCCCTGACGCCCGCATTGAGTAAGCTGACGACGCAATCGCAGTCTCAGAAGGACAGCAGGTCGGCTTCTTTAGCCTGGAATGAAGATTCAATAGTCGCGATGTACTTGTCGGTAATTTTTTGCACCCTATCTTCGGCTCTACGCTGTTCGTCTTCACTAATTTCTTTTTCTTTTTCGAACTCTTTAAAGTCAGAATTCGCGTCCCGACGAATATTTCGAATCGCGATTCGCGCATTCTCTGCCTCGGCCTTGGCCTGCTTCGTATATTCTTTCCGCGTCTCTTCCGTTAGAGGCGGCATAGGCACACGGATTGTGTCGCCGTTATTCGATGGATTCAGTCCTAAATCCGATCTCATGATGGCTTTCTCGATCTCGCTGATCATCGGTTTTTCCCAAGGGGAGATAATCAGAGATCTACCTTCTTCCACCGTAACACTAGCCAGTTGGCTCAAGGGGGTATCTGAACCATAGTAAGAGACTTGTACGCTATCCAAAATAGCAGGATGCGCTCTTCCCGTTCGAATCTTCTTAAAGGCTTCAGCTAACGAAGCGACGCTCTTCTGCATCCTTTCGTCTGCATCGGCTAGTGTTTCATCGATCATTATCTGACTCCTCGGTCTTAAAACCTAGCTTCGCGCCTCAGGCACGAAGAATTCATCCATCTTGCTAGTGTAAAGCCAAACTTATCAACTACTCGATGTGAGTGCCATCGGGCTTGCCCATTACATTGTTCAACAACGCACCAGGGGTGTTCATGTTA
>JAESUT010000031.1 GCA_016762995.1 Gammaproteobacteria bacterium
AACTATCTGTCCGAATTCTTGAATCGCCGGAGAGGAGCACATGTTTAAGGACGAGAAACCAATAGCGGTCGTGAGTGCGGCTAGTGAAATGGGTTGAAAATTGTGCGAGATACTCTCACGCATGGCATCGATCTTTTCGGTGCCTCTATGCAGTGCCTGTTTATAGATAGAAATAATATGCACACTATTCGCCACGGCAACAATCACCAGAACCAGTGGCGCGATGATCGAGATGCTGTTGAAGGAGAAGCCTAGGTAGCCCAGGGCACCTATGGTGCAGAGCAATGTGAATAGCACATGGGTCAAGATGCAGATGCCAAGAGTTGCCGAGCGGAAGCAGTAACAGATGGCCAGAACACAGGCTAAGATCACGAAGGGCATGAGATTGGTTAGATCGTCTACCATGGCCTGCTGGCTCGACTGTTCTAGCATCACCTCGCTGTTAGCGAGAATTTGCACATTAGGGTGGCGACTACGAAGCTCGTCGCGAAGCAGCAGTGCGGCATTAGCAATGTCTAGGCGATCATCTGCAGAAATGCCTGCTGAATCCGTTGTGACTATCGCGAAGGTGAGTGCGGCATCATCGGAGAGAAGGTTGGCGGTGAGTAATCTATCGGCTAACGCTGTATCGGCAACCTCAGCTAGCTCTTCTTCTGAATAGGAGCGTAGGGTCTTTATGAAGAGTTTGCTTCGTGTCTCAGGAGAAACATAGTCCAGAATCGTCGTGAGCCTATCGGCAAAGGGGATGGCAGAGTAGCTGTCTTTCAGATCGCCGATCGCTGCGAGTAGTTCGCTATTGAAAACCGTGTCTGATCCATCCGCCACGAACGCGAACCGTACTTCTAATGGCGACGGAAACGCTTCGTCCATCAAAAATAACTCGTCGAGATACGGGTCGCTTTCTGTGAGCAGTGCTTCTAAAGAGGTGTCGAAACTGGTGCGGGCAATCCCTGTGGCTAATAACAAACTTATAACAGCGGACAACACTGCTAATAGATTGCGCTTCGCTATTGTAAAATCAGCAACCCGTTTCGAGAATGGCTTGGTATTTTTATCGCTTACTAAGATTGACATGCTAGTAATGAATCCTAAGTGTTCTTGCAGTGTTCTATCCAGCTTCTTATCCCAAAGCTGAGAAACTTTTGTCGATGTAGAATAAAATAAAACTTTCTGGTCCAGTTTCTATGGGGGCAGGAAAGTGGTACCAGTGAGCCGCGCTTGAAAGCTTCTTCTAGCGTTATCTTTGAAAGGCAGCCTATGCCCAGTCCTGCTTCGACTGCACGCTTTATACCCTCTGTGTGTTGTAACTCCAACCTCAATTTTAAATTGGAGAGAATTCCAGCCATGGCTCGGTCGAAAGCCTGGCGCGTTCCAGAGCCCTGCTCACGTACTATCCAATCTGCCGACAATAGGTCTTCGTCCTGAAGTTCGGCCTTTGAGGCGAGCGGGTGATCGGGGGCGCAGAATAAGGCTAGCTCATCTTCGCGCCAATAGCTTACATCTAGGTCGGCTTCTTGCAGCTCACCTTCAATCAAGCCGATGTCCAATTCGAAATTCTTGACCTTGGCAGCAATAGACGCGGTGTTCTCCACGTTCAGATTAACCTTAGCAGCCGGGTGCTCCTTCATGAACGCCGCCATGATTCCGATCGCGAGGTAATTTCCGATGGTTAGCGTTGCCCCTACCTTTAGCTCGCCGATGTCGCTGGCGCCGATTAGGGAATTCTCCAGCTCAATTGCCCTTGCGATCAGTGCTGCAGCCTTCGAGCGCAGGGCGATGCCCTGTTCGTTCAGCTGTAGACGTTTGCCTATTCTGTCGAACAGGCGCAAGCCAAAACGGTGTTCTAGCTCCTTAAGTGCCGTGCTGGCAGCGGACTGCGACATAGCTAGCTCATTGGCAGCTAAGCTGACATTTTCATAGCGGGCCACGGCCAGGAATACCTGCAGTTGCTTCAGTGTAAATCGCATAGTTTTTCAATCATATATCTATTAAACAGATAACCAATATATAAATAATCAATTTTACAGATATAGTAGACAAGTCCTACACTGCGCGCAATGTGTTACTAGCATTTTTACTACTAGGCCCTAGGAAATACCTTAGCCGGCTATCTAAGAAGCAGGAGCGAGCAGTGGCAAACCTTTCTACTCAAAGCGTTACAGATGTCCATCATTGGAATGATTCTCTCTTTAGTTTCAAGACAACACGAGACCGCTCGCTGAAATTTGAGAACGGTCACTTCCTGATGCTGGGCATAGAAGTCGAAGGCAAGCCACTGATGCGCGCCTATAGCATCGCCAGCCCGAACTACGAAGAGGAGCTAGAGTTCCTAAGCATCAAGGTCGCTGACGGCGCGCTTACGTCTCGCTTGCAAAACATTCAGGTGGGCGATGAAGTATTTGTTAGCAGTAAACCCACGGGCACGCTAGTCGTCGATCATCTGCTGCAAGGTCGCAACCTTTACCTAATTAGCACTGGCACCGGCCTAGCGCCTTTTATCAGTATCATTCAAGATCCAGATACTTATGAGAAATTCGACAAGGTCATTGTGACTCACGGCGTGCGCTACGCATCCGAATTGGCGTATCAGAAATTCATCCAACACGACTTGCCGAACAACGAATTTTTCGGCGAAGAGGTAACAGAGAAATTAATTTACTACCCCAGCGTTACTCGCGAGGAGTATAGAACGGAAGGTCGCCTGACTGATGCAATGTCTTCGGGAAAGCTGTTTAACGACATAGGTTTGCCACAAGCTGACCCCGAACACGATAGATTCATGATCTGTGGTAGTCCCAGTATGTTGAAGGACACATGCGAAATTCTGAATGGCTGGGGTTTCGAGGAGTCGCGTCAGGGTATCAAGGCGCACTATGTTATCGAGCGTGCGTTTGTTGAATAGCCTCTGTGCCTACTGCCTAAAAAGGATTAAGGTTTAGTGGCCTTGCCTGCGCTAACCCCCTGCTTTTCTTCTGCCAGTTTTCTTCTGTTAATTTTGTTCGTTATCAGTCCCGTGAAAAAATATCGGTTCTTTCCCTAGAGTACGGCATCGGGCTACAATCCACTGTGCAAGAAATGCTGTATTTTTAGAGCACCATTACTCAGGGGAGCCTTTGCTTGAAAACAAAAAACGTATTACTACTGCTAAGCTGTTACATATTTACTAGCCAAACATTCGCGCAAACCATCGAAGATGAATCTGTCGCTTGGCTGCAGGAACTGATTCAGATCGATACGATTAACCCACCCGGCAACGAATACCGTGCGGTTGATTTCTATGCAGCGATATTCGAGGCGGAAGGCATCGAATACGAGACGGCGGAAAGTGCGCCCGGTCGCGGCAATATCTGGGCAAGGCTCAGCGGCGGCGACCAGCCGGGCTTGATGATGTTGCAGCACACCGATGTGGTTCCGGCCGATCCAGAATACTGGACGATTGATCCTCTCTCTGGCGAGATTCGCGACGGTTATATCTTGGGCCGCGGCGCTAGGGATATGAAAGGCACGGGTATCTCACAGCTTGCTGCATTTCTAACGTTACATCGAAGCGGTCGCGCGCTAAATAGAGACGTGGTCTTCTTGGCAAGTGCCGATGAAGAGGCTGGTGGCGCTTTCGGCGTTGGCTGGCTGATCGATAACCGCAGAGAGATATTCGATGGCATAGGCTTGCTGATCAACGAAGGCGGCTCTGGCAGTCGTAACATGGATGAGATTATTTTCGGTGTTGAAGTAACTCAGAAGGTTCCAGTATGGCTACGGTTAAAAGCTGTCGATGTTCCCGGTCACGGCTCCTCGCCAAGAACGACTAGTTCGGTAACGCGTATCGTCGATGCGTTAGGGATACTTCGTGCTAATCCCTTTCCAGCGCGTATCATTGGCCCCGTGGACGCCTATTTTTCCGGCATAGCATTGTCGTTAGAGGGTAAATGGGCGGCGGCCTATGCCAACATCGGCGCCGCGATTCAGGACCCAGAGTTTCTTCCTGAGTTTCAAGCGTATCGCCCTGGTCACCACGCACTTACTAGAGACACCTGTTCGATGACGCGCATGGGTGGCTCTAACAAGATCAATGTGGTTCCGCCAGAGGCTTGGGCTGAATTGGACTGCCGTATTCTTCCCGACAGACCTGCCGAAGATTTCATCGCCGACCTTACAGAGTTGATTGCACCAGCGGGCGTAGAGGTCGAGGTAATTATGGCATTTACTCCGGCAATCTCTTCGACGAACTCTCGCTTGTTTAGCGCGATCGAGAATGTAACGCGAGAATTGTATCCAGGCTCTAGAGTCCTGCCCTCGGTGAGCACAGGGTTTACCGACAGCCACTTTACCCGCGATCTCGGTATCGTGAGTTATGGTTTTAATCCAATCATTACGCGCGCCGGTGAGCCTACCGGAGTGCACGGTAATGACGAGAGTGTTCCTGAGGCGGACTTTCGTCAGGGAATAACTGACATGATAGCGATTATTCGCAACGTTGTTTTTAACTAAAGAAGTACTTGAAGCTGCGTAGCTTGTGAGAAATCACGAGCGAAAAAAAGGGACACGCTGTGTCCCTTTTTTGTTTCGCTTTCTTCGATTTAATCTACTAGGTGTCGAATATAGCAACCAGGCAACCCTTCGAGTCTGGTATGTCATCCATATTCACAGTGCCACCAGCAAGAACAGTGTTTAACGCGTCCTTAAGGAAATGCTCGTCGGCATTGTTGCGCTGTGTCTCGTAACCCAGCTGGTCATTGATTGGGCCGCGATACAGGACTTCTTTCGTTCGTGGGTCGACGATGAATACCTCAGCGGTACGCTCAACGCCTAGCGCCTTCGCGAGAGTCTGGTTTTCATCTTTGATGATCGGAAAATCTATGCCGAATTCCCTGGCTTCCTTGGCGATACGAGGCAGGTTGTCCTGGATGTTCGCATTGAACATGACGAACTCGATGCCCTCGTCAGCGTATTCATCACGCACTTCACGATAATTTGGCAGTGCGATTCTAGCGATTGGGCAGCCTACYCCTTGTACGTARAACACSACGTATTTATTRTCKGCATAGGTGTCCAGCGTRTGTRTTGCTCCCAGRTGRTCCGTWAGTTCRAAWTCCGGAATAGAGCGCARCCATTCATCGGCTAGAGCCGCGGAWGAGGCGATTAGCAGGCCGCTAATTATGAAAAATTTACGTAGCATGACAACTCCTTGGTAGTAACTAGTAGTTTAAACCAGCCGTGGCCTAAATTGTATGTTGARCCATTCTATCTGACAGATTAAGAGGGGCTTTGATCCTCATCAACCGCTCTAGTCAGTACTCAGTTGGTAATTATGGTAACAATATTCCATTTTCAATCCTACAGGGTGCGACACCATGTCACAGAAAGTTGCAGCTAGCACCCTGCGGCTGTTCTCTCAAAATAAACTACTTATAAAACAATGCGTTAAAGGCCGTTTTCGGCGAAGAATAATCAGTAACTAATATTCATGTGGTCGAGTTCGATATTCGTCACTCACTTTACCTACAAACTCGCTGTCTGACGGGCTCAATGCGGCAGCGATGGCAGCCTCTATCACCTCTGAATATGGCCTTTTTGCCTTCGGACGAGCGACCATTGAAATCGCATAAATTGACCGAACCGCGTATAGTTGGGGCTCAATCACGGCCAATTCCAAGGTAGTTAAATCACCTACTATGTCCTCATCTGTTACTCGATTCTATAGCTCTCTAGTATTCACTAAACCCTATCTGGTAATCGCTATTCTGTTGTTGCTCGTTGGATTTTTCGGCTGGCAGGCACAGAATTTTCGGCTTGATGCCTCCGCCGACTCACTGCTATTAGAAGACGATCCAGATCTCGAGTTCTCGCGAGAGGTTAATGTGCGCTACGGCATTCGAGAAGCAGTCACAATTGCCTATACACCTACAGGTGATCTATTCAGTCGTGAAGAGCTAAACAAGCTCGGTGCATTGAGTGAAGAACTGCTCGCAATAGAACGTGTTGATTCGGTGGACAGCATTCTCAATGTACCCATCTTTGAGGACACACCTCTCACCGGAATTTCGGAAGACTATCTAACCCTGGCAGACCAAGATATAGATCTGGTATCGGCACGCGAAGAAGTCACTAACAGTCCGATTTTTAGAAATGCGGTTATCAGTCCCGATGGAAAAACCGCGGGTATGTTGGTTAGCTTCGCTATCGATGAGACAGCGCGTGCATTGATAGGCCGACGCACTGAACTACGTAACAAGTCGCGGGGCGAAGAGCTCTCTTTGGATGAAGTCAGTGAACTGGCGCAGGTAGAATCGGATTACGCGGTGCATAGCGTCTTAGCGGCTGATCGCCAGCATGAGATTATTGGTGTGGTGCGCGAAACACTGGAGCGCTATAGGGGCGGCGCTCAGATTTATCTCGGCGGCGCGCCGATGATTGCCGATGATCTCGTCACTTTCGTACAGAGCGACTTAAGTAGCTTCAGCTTCGCGGTAGTCCTTCTTATTATCTTTGCGCTTGGCCTTATTTTCCGCAAGGTGCGTTGGGTAGCTCTGCCTCTGGCTTGTTGTGCCGTTGCCGGCGTTATCATGGTGGGAGTTCTGGGGTTTATGGACTGGCGCGTAACTGTCGTGTCATCCAACTTCATTTCTTTGCTATTGATAATAACTATATCGCTAACCGTACACCTTACTGTTCGCTATCGTGAGCTGAGAGCGACTCGGCACTATACCAATCACGACAAATTACTTCGTCATTCTATACTGAGTATGTTCAGGCCTTGTTTGTACACGGCACTTACTACAGCGGTAGCGTTTGGCTCGCTGATAGTCAGCGGCATCTTACCGATCATTACTTTCGGCTGGATGATGATGATGGGGGTGGCAACGGCTTTGCTTGTTGCTTTCACTCTCTTCCCAGCGATTCTCAGCATTATCAAGAAAGATGAGTCGCAAATCTCGTCAAACCTGCGTCTTAATTTGACTACCGCCCTGGCTGACGTTACCGCAAAACTAGACAACAAAATCTTGTATATCTATCTCGGCGTAGCGCTCATTAGCGGTATCGGGCTTTCACAAATTCGAGTTGAGAACAGCTTCATCGACTATTTTCGAGAGAGCACTGAAATTTATCAGGGTATGTCACTGTTCGATGAGAAGCTGGGCGGCACTCTGTCTTTTGATGTTGTCGTGAATCTGCCCGACGTGGAAGATGACTTCGATGGAGGTTTCGATGACGGCTTCGGATTCGGTGATAGCGACGACAGCAATGAGGATGCTTACTGGTTTACGGCGCCGAAGATGGAACAGATTAAGGCGATCCACCAGTATCTGGACAACGATCCGCAGACCGGAAAGGTGCTTTCTTTCGGCGCAGTCATAGAGCTCGCCGAACAATTGAACGACGATCAACCCATAGATGGATTGCTATGGGCAGTGCTCTACAACCGTATTCCGGAAACCTTAAAAAACACGGTATTGAACCCGTTCATATCGATCGACGATAACCAGCTTCGATTTAATGTGCGGGTAATCGAGTCCGCGGAGAATTTGAATCGAAACGAATTGCTGCAACGTATCGAAGCGGGCATAGAATCCGAGTTTGGATTTGCCGATGAAGATGTTCATTTGACCGGCATACTTGTGATGTACAACAATGTACTGCAGAGTCTTTTTCAATCGCAGATACTAACGCTCGGTGTTGTTATGCTGGCGATCATGCTGATGTTTCTGGTCTTGTTTAGATCCTTTATGATCGCGCTGATCTGTATTATCCCTAACGCGATCGCTGCAGCCTTTGTGCTGGGCATAATGGGTTGGGTCGGTATTCCTCTGGATATTATGACGATTACAATTGCGTCGATATCAGTTGGCATAGGTGTCGACAACACGATCCATTACATGCACCGCTTCAAACGTGAATTTCCTCGCATTGGAAATTACCGTGACACGATGTACTTTTGCCACAACAGTATTGGGCGTGCGATGTACTTCACATCGATGACGATTGTGGCGGGTTTCTCAATTCTTGCTCTGTCTAACTTTATTCCAACTATCGTGTTTGGTCTGCTGACCAGCCTCGCCATGCTGGTTGCGCTAGTCGGCTCGCTCACCTTGCTGCCGCAGCTGCTCGCAACATTCAAGCCCCTGGGGCCAGAGACAACTCCCGTGACAGAGGGGCCGATTCAGTCCTAATTTTGCTAATTAACGGCTAAAGTGTGAGCATGGAGATGGACTGATTCACAGCTTTAGGTAGGATAAGTTAACTCTCTAAATTTTGAGGACAGTTAGTGGTTCGTATACTGATTTATTTGGCAGCCGCAATGACCCTGATCGCTTGTAGCGAACAGCCGGTCGAGCCCGAATTGGCGGACACTGCAGAGGTGCAAGCATTCATGGCGGATGCCGCAGCTGTAGCTAGAGGGCAGGCTATATTTGAAGGCTCCTGTGCAAGCTTCTGTCATACTATGGAGCCTACGGCTGCGCTCGATGCTTCGTTTCTCTTCGACTGCCAGTGGAATCATGGGTCCACGGATCAGGATATCTTCAATACAGTTACCAGCGGCGTAGTCGGTACGCGCATGGTGGGTTTCGGCTCAAATTTTCCTGAAGGTGATAACGATCTTTGGAAAGTGATCGCCTACCTACGCAGCAAGCAGCAAGCCTGTTAGAATCTGCCCTTAGTAGCATTAATGTTTAATTGACGTATTTCGACCTATTACCCAATAGTCAGACGAGGTTTTTAATGGAAGTGAATTCTCCCGCAGCAGATAAAAAACAAGATAAATCATCCGGCAAGTCGGGATTCATTGACGAGAAGCTATTCAAGTCACGGGCCATTACAATCTTTGGCGAGATCAATGACAAGCTCGCGAAAAGCGTCACCGAGAAACTACTAGCTCTAGCGGCGGACAATGACGAGCCGATCTCAATTTACATCAGCTCGCCAGGTGGGCACGTTGAATCGGGCGATGTAGTCTATGACATAATCAAATTCATTAAGCCGACGGTGAAGGTTATCGGTACGGGATGGGTTGCAAGTGCAGCGACGACTATTTATCTAGCTGCGTCTAAGGAAAATCGCTTCTCATTGCCGAATACACGTTTTCTAGTTCATCAGCCCTCTGGTGGCTCGCGCGGAGACGCGACAGATATTGCTATTCAGGCTCAGGAGATCGTTAAGATGCGGGCTCGTATCAATCAGTTGATAGCCGATGAGACAGGGCAGCCACTCGAGCGAGTAGAGCAAGACACCGATCGAGATTTTTGGATGAGTGCAACCGAGGCGGTCGACTACGGTATCGTGACTAAGATCGTTAAATCTGTAACTGAAATATAAGGCTTAGGGTGCCATAGAGGTAATAAGAGGCACCCTAGTTTTCGGCGTTCTCTGCTACCTTTCTGAAGACTGCCTGACGGCCTTTAGAAAGCATGCATACCACCATGAAGTCTGGCAAGCAGGTCGCCGCAAAGGCGACCGCTGTGTCCGGGTTCACAATTTCGGCTTGGATCAACCCTGTCACACCGGCATATTCTATTTCTACAGTTACGACGTTGCCGTCCAACTTTCCATTATTACTGCTCCATTCGAAGCCGAGAGATTCTACTTGGCCTACCTTAAATTCTTCATTTTCGATTGTCACATTGATGCTGAAAAGCGTGCCTTCGGCTATCCAAATACCATCCCAATGTAATGATAGATCTTCTTGGGCGCTCGCACTTGCCAATAAAAAAATGGAGGAATAAGTGGCAAAGGCTAGTGTCAAAATTCTGGGTAAACAGGTCTTATGCAAAGCTGACTCCAACGCCAAAAAGTTCTCCGTGGTAGAGACCTATTCCGACATACAAACCGAGACCGACCAAGAGAGAGATAATGTCCCAGATAAATACGGGCGATTTTGAATCGACGTCTACCACGCTGCGCATTGTGAAAATTTTCACACTCGAGAAAATTGCGAAGCTGCCAAACAAGAGCATCGATGCGAGATCGCCGTTAGACCACAGATGGGAAAGGCTCCAGAGCAGAATGCCAACCAACATAGGATTGCGTAGAAATTTGCGCAGGTAAGACAGGGGCACGTTACCAGCAACGACGCAGATCGAGGCTGGAATCATTAACATAACGCTCAGTGAGCGCCATTCGTAGATTGGCTGCCAGATCATCTGAAAGGGCGAGAGTGATTTACCCCAGATGATCAGCCCGAGACCCGCCAGAGAAACGAGGCTATACAGACCCATGTAGGCGCCCTGGGAGGGTAGCGCATCCTTCAATGGCTGCCGCAGCCCAAACTCCCGAAGTAAATGAGGAGCAAAGAACAGTATTAATCCGAAAACAAGTACAAACATGTCTTACCTCAACTAGATCGGGCAAGTGTAGCATGACTGTATTGCCGTGAAAGGGGAGCATAGCTGGAGAAGCCCGGTGTGCCGGGTTGTGTGGGGGGTCGAATAGGCTCTATGAAAACCTCATCCTTTTCCACGTTGAAGTCGAAAGTAAAGTTGACAGATTTATTAATTAATCGTTTAATTAAATATTACGTTGGCAAGAGATCAGAAAATGAAGCAATCGACCACCAAGAGCGCATCGCTAGGCAGACCATCGGGACGAGACTCGGAGAAAGTTCGCAGGGATTTGCTGGAATCCGCCCGTGACCATTTTCTGAAGAGAGACTTTAAGGCGGTATCACTGCGCGAGATAGCGAGCAGCGCAGGGGTGAATGGGGCCATGGTGAACTATTACTTCGGGGGCAAGAAGGGGCTGTACCTAGCGATGGTGGATGAGTTGTTCGAGTCCTTAGATGAAAAGATGAGGAGTTTGAGCGACAGTTCGGAATTTTCGATCGCCGACTTTAGTCACAGCTATTGTTTGTTGTTGGCGGAAAATCCTTGGTGGCCAAACTTCATAGTGCGTGAAATCTTGTTCAGCGAAGGAGAAACCAAGGAGGAAGTATTGCAGCGGTTCAGCAAGATGATCGCGCCAAAGTTACTGCATGCAATTGGTCAGGAAGTTGAAGATGGAAACTACCGAGAAGGACTAAATCCTGAGCTAACCCTCATGTCCCTCATGGGAATGGCTATCTTTCCCTTTCTTGCAGCGCCGATGATTGAGCGCGTTTTCGGCATGAAGATCGATGAATCTATGGCTAATAAATTGGCTGAACACAACGTTGCTCTTTTCATGAATGGGGTTGTGAATCAAAAACAACAGGTCACCGAAGGGACGGGGTCATGATTGAACTAAAAATATTCTTTGTACTGGCACTCCTAACTGTACTAACAGCTTGCGAAGAGCCACCTCTGCAAGCGGTGGGACAATTGGAATCAGACCGCATCGAGCTCGTTGCCGAATACTCGGAAGTAATTACCTCCATAGACGTTGACGAGGGCGATAGCATCCAAGCAGGTACGACTGTATTGCGTCAGGATACGGCGCGAATTGATCTTCAAATCGAAGAGTCGCAGGCCAATATTCGGCGTATCGAGGCAGTACTGGCCGAGCAGCTGAGCGGCCCGCGGACGGAGACGATCGATGCAGCGAAGGCGAACCTGCATGGGGCACAGATCGAACATGACTATCGCGCAAATGAATTGGAGCGCCTTGCCGGYTTGCGCGAACGGAATTTAACCTCAGTCGAATCGATCGATTCGGCAGAGAACTTTTTGAAGGCAGCTGGAGCAAGAATAGCATTGGTCAGCGCGCAGCTAGCGGAACTGCAAGCAGGAACACGACCGGAACAGATAGAGCAGACAAATGGGCAGTTGGCCCAAGCAAGCGCACAATTAGCAAGCCTGCAACTTAACAAACAGCGATTGCTTATCACATCTACTACTGGGGGTATTGTTGACTCGTTGCTATTCGAGACGGGCGAGCGGCCAAGAGTTGGCGACGTAGTAGCCGTGTTACTGAGTGGCGAGCAGCCCTATGCGAGGCTCTACATTCCAGAACCGATGCGAGTGCAGATAAGACGGGGCTCACAACTGCAGATAGCGGTTGATGGCCTGCCGGGTACACTTACCGGTACGGTTAGGCGCATTGAGTCGGAGGCGACATTTACTCCCTATTTTGCATTGAATGAGAGAGACCGTACGCGACTGTCCTATGTGGCGGAAGTAAGCCTACCTACATTGCCGGACAGGCTGCCAGATGGCATCCCTGTGCAGGCAGTCTTCTAGGCGAGTGCGGTAATTATGAATCAAAAGCAGATAGCAATTACGGCGAGCGGCCTGACCATGAAGTTCGGCTCGCTAGTGGCTGTGGACAATGTCGATCTAGAAATAGAGAAGGGCACTATCTATGGGTTTCTGGGGCCAAACGGTTCAGGGAAATCGACCACAATAAGAATGTTATGCGGATTACTGACCCCTAGCTCTGGTTCGGCAACTGTGATGGGGTTGGATACCCGAAAGGAATCAGAATCACTGAAGCAGAAAATCGGTTACATGACGCAGCGCTTTTCTCTGTATGAAGACTTAAGTGTTAAAGAAAACCTGCAGTTCATCAGCGAGATCTATGCTGTGCCCCGTAAAGAGCGTAAGCAGCGAGTAGCGGAGCTGCTAGTCTCGTTTAGCCTTGCAGACAGAGCTAAGCAGCGCTCGGGCACATTGAGCGGCGGCCAGAAGCAGCGCCTCGCCTTAGCCGCTGCCACACTACATAAACCAGAGATTCTGTTTCTAGACGAGCCCACCAGCGCGGTTGACCCGCAGAACCGCCGTGACTTCTGGGAGACTCTATTTGAATTGGCGGAGCAGGGCACAACGATCTGGGTTTCTACGCACTACATGGACGAGGCGGCGCGTTGCCATAGACTTGCCATTCTTGATGAAGGTGTAAAGGTCGCGGATGGCTCGCCGCGGCAGTTGGGGGAATCAATAAACTCCCATGTCATTGAGATAGAAGCGGATGACCCGAATAAGGCGCGCCTATGCTTGATGAAGAGCGAAGAGATGACAAGCATTACCCAACTAGGTATCAAGCTACGAATAATGATTCCCAAGACTATTAGCGATCCCTTGCAGTTAGTGAGCCGCAAGCTGAGTGCGGAAAATATCGAGGCAAAGACCGAGCAGGTATTTCCTGACCTAGAAGACATTTTCGTATCCGTCACACAGCAGCGGCGTAAGGGGTCGGCCTCATGAACTCATTCACTCGTATATTCGCCATCATGCGAAAAGAGTTTCTACAGATGAGCCGCGACCGACTCACTTTCGGCATGATAGTGGGTATCCCGCTAATCCAATTGATGTTGTTTGGCTACGCCATAAACACCGATGTGCGCAATCTGTCCGCAGCCTATGTCGACGAATCAGATACGCATATCTCACGGGAGTTCATTGCTGATATTTCCGCCTCGCAGGTCATCGTTATGAAACAGCGAGTAGCGAGTGTCTTCGAATTGGAGCAGCTACTAGACGCCGGCTTGATCTCTATCGGTATTGCTATACCTGACGATTTTGACCGGCGTGTTCTAGAGAGAGATCGCCAGGCGGCTCAAATACTCGTAGATGGAGCAGATCCGATAATCGTCGGCGTAGCGCGGCAACTCACCGCGCTGCCTCTTCGTTTTGATTCACAGGCGAGACAACCGCAGCAGGCAGCACTTCTGGAAGTCCGAAACTACTACAATCCGGAGCGACGTTCGGCAGTCAACATCGTGCCGGGTTTAGTGGGTGTCATACTCACTATGACCATGGTGCTGTTTACGGCTGTGGCGATCGTACGTGAAAAAGAGCGCGGCAACTTGGAGTTATTGATCAACACACCGATTAAGACGCCGGAGTTGATGCTAGGAAAGATTCTCCCCTATATCCTGATCGGTTTGATTCAGTTAGTGCTCATATTGGGGCTGGGCTGGTATTTTTTTGAGGTGCCTATTCGCGGCAGCCTGATACAAGTATTGGTAGCGGCATTGGTTTTTATCGCGGCAAATTTGTCGCTGGGGCTCTTAGTCTCAACTGTCGCGGCAACGCAGTTTCAAGCGATGCAATTGACCTTCTTCTTCTTTCTTCCATCTATTCTGATCTCGGGGTTTATGTTTCCCTTCGATGGTATGCCTCCTGCTGCTCAGACTATCGCGGAATTTCTGCCGCTCACGCATTTCAATCGGCTGATCCGCGGCATCATATTGCGCGGAGCTGACATCACCACAATGTTGAATGAACTGCTTGCGCTAGTAATTTTCACGGCTGTAACGCTTACGCTGGCAATTTTGCGATTTAGCAAACGACTCGACTAGAAATATTAGGCGCAGTTTTTAAGGGGAGGTTTGGAAATACTGCTC
>JAESUT010000032.1 GCA_016762995.1 Gammaproteobacteria bacterium
CCAACACCAAACTCTGGCGTATTGGTCTTGCCTATAAAGATTGCACCCTGCCTTCTAACATTGGCGACGAGCAAGCTATCAGCCGTCGCTACCCGATTCGCAAAGATACGCGAACCACTGGTGGTGATCATACCTTCGACATTAGAAAGGTCTTTAACCGCATGGGGCATGCCATGCATCCAGCCCCAGTATTCGCCCTTGTCCAACGCGACATCTGCGCGACGAGCCTGATCTAACAAGCTGTCTTGCTCGGCTAGATTAACTATCGCATTGTAAACGGGGTTGTAACGTTCGATCCGCTGCAAGTAGGCCTGCATAACTTCGAGACAGCTAAGTTGCCGGTCGCGGATTGCAGCGGAGAGCTTTGATGCAGAAAGTTGTGTAATGTCAGCGGGCAGTTCACTCGCTAGCAATCCTGCCGGAAGAAACATCAAACTCGAGACTGCGAGGGAGCCATGTAGAGATGATTTCAAAAATTCTCGGCGCTTCATATTGGACTCCTYAACGAATAAACACTTCGGTAAAAACAARTGAATTTARGAATCTCTAAAAACTYCCAAAYGTCTCGATTCCTAAAATATCGGCGTAACGCTCTTCAAGAATGTCCTGCTTCCTGAGACTGCCACTGAGCAAGAGATCAATGTCTGCCGCGATGACTTCTACCGTCTGYTCTTGCGTATCGAAATCTGGCGCAAGCTGAATGGTTGAGCCCCAGAGGGACAGCATACGCGTGTCGATCTGGCGAATATCATTGTGCTTGGCCCATTCACTTCCTATGGCTATACCTAACTGACTMAGTCGATKCAGCARMTCCTGCGCAGCCTCTGGAGCGGGCGCTTCATAGATATAGCCCTGAATGTCCTGCCATCCGGACTGATAAGCAAGATTGCCTTGATAGAAACTCAACACCCARCGGAGATATTCRGCTTCTGATTGATRGTCTTGGTTCTCTTSRTCCGCGTCGTAGGCAATTTTAAATACCTGAGATTGCGGAATCGAATCAGG
This sequence comes from Gammaproteobacteria bacterium, assembly GCA_016762995.1. Taxonomy (GTDB): domain Bacteria; phylum Pseudomonadota; class Gammaproteobacteria; order Pseudomonadales; family Pseudohongiellaceae; genus UBA9145. The sequence goes on from JAESUT010000032.1 coordinate 1,006, forward strand.
CCAGTCTTCGATATTRGGCCCGATGCAGGAAGCCAAGAGTAAACACACAATCRCAACAAGCAGTGACTTTCCACCGTTGCTATCAATCTTCTTTAATGGCCAATCTTCTGCTGTCATGAAATCAATCAATTCCTCTACCATCCCACCGCTTGACCATCCTTGCGATGATCCGAGCCGGCCCGGTAGACACCATTCACCGGATGATCCTGATCAATGCTTTGCTGATCGAAGACAGGCTCGGGCAGTGTGGAATCTTTACTAAATAAAATTCCCTGATACCCACCTACTCTTCCACCATTTACCGAGCGGACATTGTGACCTTTCGCCTGCAGCGCTCGACCTACGAGACTGTAAAGATTGTCCTCGAGAGAGAGTGTATTGCTGTTCTGGCTATGAGTAAAACGCGCAGCGTCGGTGGTCATCTGAATATTCATGCCATTATCTATAACATTTATCATGTGTTGAACATGCGTCTCGGGTTGCACGGAGCCTCCCATATTACCGAACGTCATTAGAGGTTCATTGTTTTGCATAACGAAGCCCGCGATGATGGAATGAAAGGGTCGCTTACGCGGCGCGACCTCGTTCGGGTGCCCCTCTTCTAACGAGAAGGCAACGCCACGGTTGTGTAGCATCATTCCATACGGCGGTATTGTCGCCCCACTACCGTAAACCGAAAAGATGCTGTGTATGAGAGAAACCATGTTTCCCCAGCGATCGGCCGTGGTTAGATAGATTGTGCCGCCATTCAAGCCGCCCTTGATTGACGGTTCGGCTGCCACATCCATGTCGATACGATCGCAGAGAGTCGCCGCATAGCTTTTCGATAGCAGCCTATCCACTGGAATATCAGAGAACAGAGGGTCGCCGTTATAGGCTTGCAGGTCCGAGTAGGCGAGTTTCTTCGCCTCGACAAGGAAGTGCCAATAGTTTGGGTTTGATGGGCCCAGCGCGGACAAGTCGACGTCGTGCACCGGCGCGCAGACTTCCAATATGTTGAGCATCTCTAGTGCGGCAAAACCCTGTCCCGGAGGTGGCAGCTGAAAAACATCGTAGCCATGATAATTTGTGCTTAGTGGCTCAATCCATTCGGACTCGAACTCGGCCAGGTCGGCGTGTGTCATCACACCGCCATCGACCTGCATCTTCGCCACGATCGCATCGGCTATAGGCCCTTTATAGAAAGCATCTCTGCCCTGCTCCTGAATGAGCCGCAGCGCATCTGCCAACTGAGGATTACGGATGATGCTATACAGTGGTGGTACCTCACCGTCATTGAGAAAGGTCTCAGCGGAGTCAGAGTCGCCGCGCAGCTTCTCAACGACAGAACCAATATCCTGATGCCTTCGCTCGGCCTGCCCCCAACCCTCATCGGCGACCTGTACCGCTCTAGCAAATGTCTCCTTGAAACCCAGTGTCCCGAAGCGAGTTAATAAGGCATCGTAGCCACTGATCGCACCGGGTACCGTCGCCGCATTGACGCCATTGCCGGGCACACGCTCTACCCCTAGTGTTTCTTTAAAATACTCAGGCGTCCATCCAGCCGGCGCCCAACCTGCAGAGTTCAGTGCATACAACTTCTTATCCTGCGCACTCCAAACCAAAGCAAACAGGTCTCCCGCTATACCGGTATCATTCTGTGAGGTGACATCGAGAACCGCGGCAGCGGCTACGGCAGCATCGATCGCATTGCCTCCGTTTCGCAAAATTTCCAGACCTGCCTGTGCGGCGATCGGGTCGCTGGTTGCAACCATGCCGTGGCGAGCAATCACTTCTGAACGACCCTGACCTAGCCAGCCCTGTCCACGCGAACCAGGCACAGCCACGACGCTAGCAGCAGGATTACTAATCTTCTCTGTGGGGATACCAAATGCGTTTGGCGATTGCGCAATACTCGACGCCAGTGGCAAGCCAGCGAGAGAGATGATTGCAACACCTCGGACCAAAATTCTCTGCAAATCATCCGTAGCCAATGTCATGCTGCTTCCTCTGTCTCGCTTAACTCGAATTCAAAACTCTTAGTGTGGGTGTGCTGCAAGGTGCTGCGCCAATAGGTCTTTCCCGTAGTCGTTTCCATTCGGCGTTCGTACAATAGTATGAATATGGTCGCGAGTAGGCGTGCCAGGTGTATTTATTTGAGCCGTACCAACCGGATTCTGATGATCGAACTCGATCAAGATTACCGGGCTATGTATACGGTAGTAGAAGATCGCGTCATCTTCGGCATTCCCGATCCACGCAAAATAGGTGTCATCGATATGCTGACCAATCTCGTTCATTGTAATATTGGCGTGGGGTTCTCGAAGGTTCGCGATATAAACACGTATAACGCTTAGTAGTTGCGACTTCTGCGCGGTACTCATTTCACTGCCGCGCAGCCCTTCGAAGTCGAGAGTAAGGTTGTCTTCATTGGCAGCAGCTAGTTGATTGTTGCGAGTCTTGTTGGGATCGATAGTCGCAACAGCCTGCTGACTCATCTCCAATGATTGCATAAAGGCGAGCCCCTGATCTTGCTCGTCCTGCATTATTCGATTGCCCGTGTACTTGCCCCGCTCGGTAAACACCGGCTCGCCACCCCAAAAAGCTGGCGTCATGACAACCTGATCGCCCAGCACGAAGAAATTGATGATCAGATGATGGCCGTCTAGCTGCCAACCCCAGGGTTCGACGGTGGATGGATTACCCATAATAGTGAAATAATATTTCTCTTCGCCGTAACGAATTGGCTCGCTGTTTAATTCAAGCAACGATTGCTCGGTCTTCATGATGTCTTGAACCTGCGCTAAGCCTTCTGCGCTAAGCGATGCGCGCAGCAAATTCCATGCGGCCGTCTTTTGTTGTTCGGACATCTCTTCGAGACTCACGCCGTGTCGCGAAAAAATCCCCACGTCCACATTAGACCAGTTTCGCCACTCGGGATCATCGACCGCGTAGTGTGTCCTGCTCAACTCTGCATCGCTAAGCGTGCCGAGAAAGCTAGATGCCGCCGACACAATCGTTGCTGTGGGCGCGCCAGTAGATTTTAATGGAAACAGGTCGCTTACAACCCCATCGGATGTGGCTACGCCGCGAAAAGGTTGGCCGATAGCCTCTGCCAGCCCACGAGAGAACACACTCTTGGTATTGAGTAGCCCGTCAGAATAGCCATTATTCGACTGGGAATAGACCTGGGCTGTTGATGCAATTGCTAAAGCTATGAGCAAGCTAAGACTGACGAGGATTTTCTTCATAAGCACTCTCTAGGGAGCCTGATATTAATGGACAATAGCAGGCTACCTGCTCGCTGAAGATGCTGCAAGCCGAGAATCGCAGGGAGTGTTAACTATTCAGCCATCACCTGCCGCAACGCTTCCTCATCGCGCCAGCGGCCACCGCGCAGGCGAGCCAGGAAGACCACTGCGATCACCAGAATCATAACGACGAAGGCCAGCCAAGACGCCTTCGGCCCCCATTCAAACACGCGAATTATGAGGTACTGCGCCACGAGCATGATCCAGTGCAAGCTGACCGAGGTATACATGATCCAGCGAGTATCACCGGCGCCACGCAATACACCGCCACATACCTGAATAATCGCATCGGCCATCGCGTAGCTAGACAATCCCACCATCATAAACCCGGCCAGTTCCAGAATCTCACTGAAGTCGCCCTCCGGCGGCGCAAATACCTCAACTAGGGCAAACCGAAAGGTGATGTAAATGAAGGCCAATATCGCTGAATAGGTCAGACCCAACACGAAGCCGGCGGTGATAGTCTCATTCGCCCTCTCCATATTCTGCGCTCCCACAAAGCGGCCTATCATTCCTATTAGGCCTATGTTTAAGCCCACCATTGGCACAAACGAGAGGATGTCCCAGTTAAAGACGATGGCTGCCGCCGCTCCTTCCACGATTCCATAGCCCTGAAACATCAGAAGAAACAAATTGAATGCAGCAACATTCAGGAACAACTCCAAGCCCGATGGAAAGCCGAGACGAATGAAACGCTTCAATATACCGCTATCGAGGTGAAACGAGTCCATGACCTTGAATTTCTCGCGGTGCTCTTTACGGAAGTAGCAAAAAAGAAAAAGCATCAAAGAAAACGCCGTTGCGATGATTGTCGATACGCCAGCGCCGACGATACCTAGCTCTGGGAAACCAAATTCCCCAAACACCATGGCGTAGCAGAGCGGCACATTCAGTACTAAGCCGCACAGATCACAAATCATCACCAGTTTAGTTCTTGCGATACCGGCGAAATACGAGGAGATACAAATCTTCGCCAGTGTCACCACCGTGCCCAACATGAGTATCTGGTAGTAGCTGCGCTCTAACTCGACCTGCATGGGATCGTGATCCATGCCCTCAAAAATACCAGCGACGAGAAAGGTAATGGCTATGAGAACCGGAACGCTCATAGCTAGCATAATGAATCCCTGCGTCACTACTTTCGGGCATTTTTCGATCTCGCCAGCACCCAAATACTGAGCTGCCAACGCGTTCGCGTAGGAAAACAAACCAGAGAAGAAACAGAACGAGAAAAATGCAGCAACACCGCCACCAAGCGCGGCCGCCATGTGAATTGGGTCGATCTGCGACATAAAATAGCGATCGGTAAAAATCATCACAGCAAACGTGCCCTGTGAGACGATCATGGGAATGGCAATTCTCATGAGCTCGAGCATCGTTTCTTTATTAAAATGTAGGCGCTGCAACAGCATGGTATTCACTATTTAATCGATGCGGATTCATCAGCTTCGGAGACGGCGAGAATGGTACGTGATTGAAAATTTTAAGACAACCTCAGGTCTAGCCATGTAGCTGTAAACTAGCGGCTGGGCGCAACTAAGCGAAGCGGTTGTAACTGCTTGTAGGTTAAGCTGCGCCACAGCCATTCAGCAGGCCCGAAGCGATAGAATTGCAACCAGATCAGACTGAAAATAATTTGGAAAACCCACACAGCCAGCACCACCAAATAGGCCTGATAGCGCTGTAATTCACCGAACAAGCCAAGGCCGAAGCCCATAAAAATAAAATTACAAATAATAGATTGTGCTAGATAATTACTTAGGGCGAGTTGCCCTACGGCAGCAAGGGCTCTGCGGAACCAAGGCATTAAAGCATGCTTACTGATTAGCATGATTATTCCGATATAACCCACCGCTAGAGAGAGCCGACCAATATCGTAGCTAGGCCGATATCCACCAGCCCAATAGATCTCGTATCCGCTATTAATATAGGTCGCCGTCTCCAGATAGTTCAGCGGCAAACCAAGTCCAATACCGACGATAGCGAGCAGCCAATAATCACGTGAGCTTCGCGATGCATCTAGCAATCCCCATTTAAAGAATGCCATCCCCAATAGCATCATGGCTAACACATCCCACAAAGTACTAAACAGCAAGACAACCGTTTGCAGCATAAAATTAAATGGCGCATAGGCGATGACATTGTCGATGTAACCGGACTTCCTTGCCTTATACTCTAGCTGAATTAGTTCAGGAGAAAGAAATTGCTCCTCGAGGAATGCATCCCAATCCGCCAGCGTCTGCTCGTTCTCAATGCTTAAACTTGTTCCCGCTGGCAACGATTCAACTGCTTTCACACCGCCTCTCAACGACCTAGCATCCATGTGCAGAGATATATGAATAATTCCTAGAAATAGAAAAATCGCTAGAGCGTACTTCGTCAAACGCACTGCTGAAAAATCACGAAAGAAATACAGCAGCAATCCTGCCATGCCATAGGTGTAGAGAATATCGCCGGGCCAGATGAAAATATAGGCATTCACTAAGCCGAAAAAAACCAACAATACTGTGCGTCTATAGAAGAGCCCGCGCAGCAAGTCCACTTCGATATCGCGCTTGGCAAGAAAGATGAGCATGCCCGCACCGAATAGCATCGAAAAAATTGCGCGCATGCTGCCCTCAACCAACACATCCATTACAGCGAAGACAGCCAAGTTTACTCCCTCGGTAGCGCCATCAATTCTCGGGTCGGTATAGGCGGCAAAAGGAAAGGCGAACACCAAAATATTCATCAGCAATATGCCAAGCAGCGCGAAGCCACGAAGTACATCGAGAGACTGGATTCTGCTCTTGGCCGCAATGGGTGAAACTGTCAAGGCTGGGGCGTTCTGAATCATCTGCTCAGCATAGAGAGGAATAGCCACCGAAGCAATGAAGGGGGAATGGTAGCCATCTAGGGGATTATGCTATCTTAGATCAATATTGAGTTACGCGATTTATTCTTTAATATGAGCTCGAAGTAAACAGGAACAAGCAATGAAATCACACGTTTTCTCGTCGCTAGCAGCATGTGCTCTGATATTCACCTTAGGGCTCTCAGCCACCGAGAGCGCGCACGCGCAGTCCATAGATGACATAACTCTAAACGTCTACAAAGAAGTTACTTGCGGCTGTTGCGTCGGCTGGATCGCACACATAGACGAACGCGGTTTCGACTCTACTGTATTCCACCCAAGCGATATCTATGCTGTTAAAGAGGAGCTTGGTGTACTACCAAAATGGCAATCCTGTCACACAGCGGTATCCAAGGACGGTTATCTGTTCGAAGGTCACGTCCCTGCCAAATACATCAGCCAATTTTTAGCATCGCCACCTGCAAATGCTCTAGGTTTAGCCGTGCCTGGCATGCCAATGGGCAGTCCGGGAATGGAAATGGGTGCTCGTTTCAATAGCTATGATGTGATTCTGATGAAGAAAGACGGTACTTCTGAGGTGTATGCCACCGTGAAGAACCAAGCCGAGCAGTACTGATACTGCAAGGCTGATAGGGAGCTAAGCGCTCCCTGCCTTTTACCGCCCTGTTTAGGGCCGTATGAACGAACTAGGGCGACAAGAAAGAAAAGCGCTCGTTACTAGTTATCTGGGTATCCCATAGCCTTTCACGATTGGCTTCTGATCAGCAACGCTATCCACGACCGACTGACTCACCACGTTTGTAAACCTCTGCCGAATGTTAAGCGGGCTGTGACCGGGAAGCTGGATGAACATTAGCCCAATCAAATCTTCGACCGGATCTGCATAGTACAATGTGCCGCGGGCTCCACCCCAGCCATAGCTGCCGGGAGACAAAGTATCGAATGAAACTGTCGGATCGAGCAGTACGCCGAAGCCCAAACCAAAACCGTATCCTGGCCCACGAACGTAAACATCCTTGTCACCTGTATGGTTACTAATCATCAGATCGACGGTCATTCGGCCGAGTAGTCGAACGCCCTCTAACTCTCCACCGTTCGCGATCATCTGTGCGAAGCGAATATAGTCAGATGATGTGCTATTCAGTCGACTCGTGCCGGGGAAATAGGTGGTCGGTTCAATGAACTGCGGTGCTATTTGCAACTCTGCCTCGTTTGCTTCGTTCAAGGTGTAGGTCGCTGCCACGCGCTCGACCTTGCTGCGAGGGATGTTGTAGTAGGTGTCGACCATGCCAAGGGGTTCAAAGATCCGTTCCCGTAGAAACTGGTCAAGTGATTGGCCAGAAATCTTCTCCACAAGTACGGCCACGAAGTCAGTTGATGTTCCATACAGCCAATGATCACCCGGATGAAATGTGCCAGGGATAATAGCTGCTCGAACAACACGTTCACCGAGCGTCGCAAACGGTTTTCCACTGTTACTTACCCACTGCATCTCCTCTGCAGATAGCCCGGAGTTTGCTGGATCGAGTGTCAATCCTGAGGTATGGGTCAGTACATGGCGAATCGTGACTGGGCGCGCCTCTGGCACGCTTCGTTGGCGTGGCCCGTCACTCACCAATACCATGTGATCGGCATATTCTGGTATCCAGTCCGAGATAGGATCGTCTAGCCGAAATAGTCCTTCTTCGAATAGCATCATCAGTGCGGTTGATACTATCGGCTTAGTCATCGATGCCAGATAGAAGATAGTATCGGTCGTCATTGGAATATCCTGCTCACGGTACTTCCAACCGAGCGCCGAGTGATGCACCACCTTACCGTGCCTAGCGACTAGTGTTACGGCGCCCGCGATCTGCTTGTCATCGATAAATCGTTGGAAATATTCGTCGATTCGAGCTAAACGCTCAGAGGAAATTCCGACAGATTCCGGCCTTGCCGTTGGCAGTTTTTCTGACGCCCATCCAGTTGCCGAAGTCGCCGTCAATAAGCCAGCGAGAAAAACCCCTCGAACCAAAACTCTTGCCAACTCACTCTGTATTTTATTCATCGATCCCGCTCCTTCCTATAAAAGGGAATAACAATTTTTAGTAGGCACTATCTCATCTCGTCGGCGCCAGCTCGCTCCGTGACTGCTTCCGGCAATAGCAGACATTAAAACTACTGGATATTTACTCTGACCCCCAACAATTACTTATCTGACTTCAAGGGGGTTCTTTTTATTCGCTTTTTACATCTGACTTGCTCGAGATCCAGATACACGCGAGTAACATCACCTGTATTAGCAATCGGATAGTAAGTGCTAACTCAGATACGTCCGGGAAAAGTTCCGGGTTCAGTGACATATAGATATTTGCCGGAGACACAGCGAGAGTTAGAACGAATAAACCAATACCGGCCATGCGTCTGGTCCGCTGAAGCAACAATCCGAGGGCACCGAGTATTTCAAACACCCCGCTAATTGCAACTATCGCTTCAGGGTAAGGTACAGCAGGCGGCATGATTGCCAGAAATAATTCGGGAGTGATGAAATGCATCACCCCCCCGCCCATGAACCACAGAAATACGAATGCCAACCCTGCTATTTTCAATTTGTTCATTCTAAATTCCGTCCCTCGGACAATATTAGGCCTCAAGCGCACCGGGATTTCCCGCTTCCACTACAAACGACGCACGGGTTCTTATGGGGTGACCAGCCTCAGTCACCTTATCCAAGACCTTGTAGTCTGTTTGCCATAAATCATTGCTTAGATTACAGCTGACATAACCGCGCTGACGATTATAGAATTTGATGTGAGGGTTGTCGGAAAGAGTTTGCGCGGTAGTGCTGGAGGTATCAGAGCCATCGCCACCAGCTGAAATTGAAGTACAAACGAATTCAGTTGCAATAACTTCGCTATTCTCATTGGAGAAATCGGACAGAATATTGTTTGCCCAGTTACTGTGTATGTCTCCTGTCAGCACAATTGGGTTAGGTGTTTCCGCCTCTTTTAGTCTTGCCAGCAAGTCATCTCGCTCACCGGGATAACCATCCCATATATCCATCAAATACATTTCCTCATTTTGCTCATTGCGCCGCAACAAACGCCCCATCATTACTTGTTGTGCCATCACGTTCCAGGTGGCCTTACTGTCGCGAAGACGCCTGAACAACCAGTCTTTCTGAGCTTTTCCCAATAAAGTTCTGCTTAGATCTCGATGCTGATCACAGCTAGTCTTCATGCCATCTCTACACGCTTGGTCATCACGGTACTGGCGTGTGTCCAGGATTGAAATATCCATTAAGGTGCCGAACTGCAAAGGGCGATAAATTTGCATTGAAGCCCCTTGCCTGCCCGCGGGTAACCGTATCGGCATGAATTCATAGAACGCCTGATAGCCAGCAGCTCGGCGAATTAGTAACTGTTCTGGGGATTGTTCATCCACGGCAATATCGTTGGCGTAATTATCATCAACTTCATGATCATCCCAGGTTACTGCCCAGGGAGCTGATGCGTGAGCAGCCTGCAAGTCGGGATCTTTTTTGTATAACTCATAACGCGCACGATAATCATCCAGTGTGTAAATTTCTGGTGCATTGTGGTGACGTACATTGTTGGCTCCCCAGGTTTCTTCGTAAATGTAATCACCTAGGTGAACAATCAAGTCGAAATTCTCTTTCGCCATATGGTCCAGGGCTGTGAAGTAGCCATGTTCATATTGTTGACAGGAAGCGAAGCCAAAGCGGAAGCTCTCAGGAGTAGCGTCTATGGCTGGTGCAGTTTTAGTTCTGCCGATAGTGCTAACTTCACCACCAATCATCCAGCGATAGTAATATTCTTTGCTAGGACTGAGACCTTGCAAGTCTACGTGTACGGAATAGCCCATCTCCGGCAAAGCCGCTGCACTTCCTTTGCGATAAATAGTTGAGAAGTTGGCAGTTTCGGCTATCTCATAATCCACTGACACGGGCTCGTTTCTGCTGAGAGTATTGCCCAATGTTTCACGCGCCAGCCTTGTCCAAATAACCACAGAGTCAGGTCTGGGGTCGCCTGAGGCCACACCCAGATAGAACGGATCGCCCGAAACTCTTGCCAGCCGAGTTGCACCCAGTGCCGAAGCGGATAACGTGCTTGCCGCCAGCAACGTAGTGAAATGGACGCCCTGCCGAAGGAAAGTGCGTCTATTAAATGCCATGATAATTCAACTTGGATTCGTCTAATTATTGCCAGAACTGCATTAAAACAAAAGAGAAACTAATCGATCAGTATTTTAAGCACCCAACTTGTTCGGCGTGGCTTTTACAAAACTGTAACGCGCGTTTTCTTTCTTGCCTTAGATCGTAATCAATGAGGGCAGAAAAAATAATTCTGCCCTCATTTCGCTTTCTCTTCAGTCTTATCCGAGCAACCTAGATCTCACCGCGTCTCGCAAACTGAATGATGTTGTCCGCCGCGCGGAAGGCCAAGGCCATGATAGTCATGGTGGGCTGCCCGCGACCGGATGTCACTAGCGAGCTACCATCGACCATGAACAGATTCTCCACATCGTGGGATCTATTGAACTTGTCGACGACGGAATTACTAGGATCGTTACCCATTCGGCAGGTACCTAAAAGATGCACGTTGCCATCCTGGCCATCCTCTGCATAGAAACCAGTAGACTTCGTAGCGCCAGCTGCATCCAATAATTCCATAGTCTTGTCGTAGAAGAATTTCATCGTAGCGATGTCATCCGGATGGTCCGAGTAGGTAGTTCGCATCGCAGCTCGGCCCCACTTGTCCTTCAAAGTCGGGTCCAGAGTCACAGTGTTGGTAGCCAGCGGCAAGGACGTAGTATGCCCATCGAACGAGGCAGTATGAGTAAACTCTTTCTGCAGATTTCTCTTATACTCACTACCCCAAGTGGGAGTGTCGCCAAAAAGGCCACCTGAAAGCGCGGTATTCATTGGTCTGCCGGCACTAAAGTGCCGCGCATCGATACCGCCGCCACCGTAGAAACCGAGGCTAGGATCAAGCTCATAGAAATCATGTAAAACGCGTGTAGCTGGCACGCTCTTATGCGCATTAACCGGCTCGTCGAACAATCCGATCGCGCTAGAATAGCCATTAAACATGAGGTTTGTACCAACAACACCACTGGAATTAGCCAATCCATTTGGGTGCTGCTCGGACTCCGATGCCAATAGCAATCTGGGGGTTTCCGCTCCATTTGCACAGAGTACGACGGCCTTCGCGAGTTGCGCTTGCTCAGTGCCATCTTCTTCCCAATAAACCACTTCGTTGGCACGACCATTCTCGTCGGTATTGACCCGCGATACCGTACAGCCGGTGCGCAACTCGCAGTTGCCTGAAGCGAGAGCCAGAGGAATCATCGAGGCCATAGAGGATGACTTCGCATTGACCTCACAGCCATAGCCGTTACAGAAACCGCAATGAATACAACCAGGGCGACCATTATGAGGCTGTGACAAAATTGCCACCGGTGCCGGATACGGCGTAAGACCCATCTTTTTCGCAGCACGCTCTAATAAAACATCGGAGGACTTAACCGGCATTGGCGGGCAAGGATATTCCCGAGACCGGGGCGGGTCCCAAGGACCTGCCAAACCCGATACGCCCACTTCCCAGTCTACTTTTGTGTAATAGGGCTCGAGATCGTCATAGCTGATGGGCCAGTCCGCAAAGTTCGTTCCGGCTATTGGGCCGCGAACACTCGCCTCCATAAAATCGATGGGTCTGAAGCGCCAGAAGTTCCCAGAGAAATGCACGCTACTTCCACCGACATTATGGGCATAGTCGAGCACGCTCTCCCGCGTCACGGTCTCTTCATCCACCGACTTTCTGAATGTCTGCGGATAACCCTGACGCGCACCCCAAGTGAGATCTTTGTTTACATCGTAGCCCCATTCGTCGTGCTTAAAATCGGCAGCCTTTAAATGCGGCCCTTGCTCCAAGACAACGACTGAGAATCCCGCGTTTGAGAGTTCCTTCGCCATAACGCCACCGGCTGCGCCGGAGCCAACAATGACGAAGTCCACTTCCTCACGAGTCGAGTAGCTTGGTTGAGTATTTGCTTCTGCCATGTCTATTCTCCCCTCTGTGCATAGTCAGCGTCATAGAATCCGTAAGGTGGCTGCCAAGCATGGCGATCTTCGAATCCGATAAGCTCGTACCCAATTTTGTCACGATTGCCACCGTATTCAGGAAGAGAGAACATGCCAGCAATTGTTAGGAAGCGAATGGTCCCAAAAAATTCTGTGTTTTCAAACTCTGTGAGCAGCTGGTCCTGTTGCTCGAACTCCAACTCATGAAAGTAGGACACATTAAATTTTTGTGCTGCCGCAACCTGTATTTCCCTAAGACCAATGCGCAGCGTTTCATGTTCCGCCTCTCTGTCATCATTGAGCACGTTATCAATGAAGTAGATGACACCAGCCTCGGTTGCACCTGGCGTCTCATCGGTGGGGATTATTCGCGCCGCTACCGCATGAAGCTCTTGCGCCTCTTCTTCGCTAAGCACAGAAAATTCTTCATTGTTTAAAACTGCTTGTTTTGATCTCTCGCAAGAAACGAGAATTGCCGGTAGGCCTAATAGAATAATTGAATTTTTGGCCGCCGCACTGGCGGACCTCAAAAATGCACGCCGAGAAAGCTGTGTATCGATCACTGGTGTTTCCCCCCAATAATTTTTTTTACAGTCTATCACAGGCGAAGATCTATAGAACAATCTTCGCCTGTGATACGCACAGCAAAACTATCCGGCACAATCCTGCCCCTATGTCTGGAAGCACCTCCTTCTCCAAGCAACTATCTATAACAAAGCCCAGCCCTCACTCTATCTCTTTGCGCCGGCCTATTCATCCCTCACTCAGAACTTCCGCCGACGAGTCAGGTAGAACTGTAAGGCAATTTCAACCTAGACTATGCCAACCTCGCAAGGCCGAGCGGCAGTTAAGGAA
>JAESUT010000082.1 GCA_016762995.1 Gammaproteobacteria bacterium
GACTACTAAGCCCATAATTGCAGGCCCGATGACTCGGCTTAAATTCATCACGCCACTGGAAAATGCCATGCCACTCTGTAGTTTTTCCGGCCCAACAACCGTAGCTGTAATCGCCATGCGCGCAGGCATGATGAATGGAAAGGCACAGCCAGCAACGAAGGCGGTGCAGAGCATATGCCAAAATTCTAGACGCCCGGTGAGCAGCATGGTGAGAATAAATATCTCATTCGCCATGATTAGGCTCTGGCCGATGATGACGAGCTGCCTACGTTCTACCCTGTCGGTGATCGCGCCGCCCAATAGAGAAGCGAAAATCATCGGTACCGCTACCACCAGATTAATATAGGCGAGCGATGTCGCCTCGCCGGTGAGATCCCAGGCGATGATGGTGCGGGTAAGCATCTGTCCTTGCATGGCAAAGAAGAAGGCCGCGTTGCCTAGAAATAGCCAGCGAAATTGAGGTATGGAGAATACAGCGAAGGCGCTGGGTTTGGCGGCTGTGGTATCTAGCGAGGGGGAAGAAATACTAGCGCTCCTAAAGTGTGCGCGCAGTATAGGTCTTACTCTGTTTAAACAAAAGTCTTGTTCTGAAGTCTCATAAAAAAGGCGCCACTACTCTTCTAAGTATCTAAGTAGCCGCGCCTTTTTGTTTGCCTCAATTCTTTGCTTCAATAATGACTCTATCTATTTTTGTCGTAAAACGCCGAATTAATGAAGTTGTAGTCATGCCCTGCAGCAAACAAGTGGCAGTCTCTGCAAAACGTGCCTAGGCCCGAATCGCCAGTTCCACGTCGTGTGCCATCTGCACCCATCACGTATTCCCAATCGCCGGTCTCGGGTGATTCGCCGCTAGCCAGTTTTATCATTAGAGTCAGATCGGGGCTGCGCCTTGCTTCCAATGCCGCCTCGTTGTTAAAACTCTCCTTCACCAGAATCGTTCCCTCGGGGTAGGGTAAATTCTGCGTGCCTTGGTTAACGCCCTGGCCCAGGGAGTTCACATAAATCTGTCGAAAGGCATTGCGTCCATCGTGTACGCTGCCTAGAAATCCAGTCGGGTCACCAGTCTCTGCCTGAGGCGTGACCTTGTACCAAGAGAGGTAGTCCGACCAAGCAGATGCATCGGGTCCCAGCTGTGGTGATGTCGACATGCAGGCGGATAGCAGTCCGGCAAGAGCCAGCACCGCGAAAAGTTTCAATTTCATGCTTAGTTTTACAATCATGCGAGTTCCTTTGCTGTTTTTTTCGCTATCCAATTAATTCATCGAATTGTGTGTACTAATAAAGATCGAGCAAAGTGCATTTCTATTTCAACAAACTAAAAAAATACTGATCCACAACAGGGAAAACTTTCAAAGCGTGACAAATTGCGATCCGCAGCTGCTTGAGCAGGCTACAATGCGCCACTTGTTTGGCAGCCTATTACTTGGTCACTCATAAATAGCAGTCTATTTATTTACCTTAACTAAATCATTCTGTTAGCGATAGAACGGCAGCACAGGTCTCTACTATGAAGCCTGTAAACACGGTACCATTGCCAGCGAATCTTTATCACCCACTACTCGATTTACTCAGGAGAATTAGCGTGCGCAAAGCAGCAAGCTTCCCGCTATCGGCAGCACTTTCCACCCTCATCATTGGGCTATTCCAGCTAACACCCGTCCTCGCTCAAGATGCCAGCGTCGAGAGAGGGCAGGTACTTTTCACCGCCGAGTGCTCACGCTGTCACATACCTCAGGAGATGGAAGGCCGTCTTCGCGCGCGTTGGGTGGGCCGACTCGGACAGGAGTTGTACCAACAGATTCGCTCTACCATGCCTGCCGAAACACCGGGGTCTCTCGAGGACAGCGAATACTACGACCTCACGGCCTTCATCTTGCAGTCCGGCAATGTCGCTATAGACGGCGGCCAAATCAGCGTCGCTGACCTAGTTGGTTTAAGCATTAATCCTACTGAAGCTGTCACCAATCAAGACAATGACGGCTACCGACCTTGGACTCACCTTAACGGCACCGAGAAGTCTCTGCGCTATGCAGGCATAGATCAGATTAACGCTAGCAATGTGGTCGATCTAGAAATCGCCTGGTCATTCGATTCCACACCGTTCGGTCCTAGCCCTGAGACTTATAGTGTGTCGCAACCAATAATGGTAAATGGACGCATATTCGCCACAGTAGGTGCTACCCGCAATGTGATCGCCCTCGATGCCGCCACTGGACAGATGTTATGGCTGTGGCGTCCTGAAGAGGGACAACGTTTCGCAGCCGCCCCACGCAAAGGTTCGGGCAAGGGGCTCGCCTACTACAACGCCGGCGGCCAAGATGTCATCTTCACCATTACACCCGGCTATTACTTGGTTGCCCTGAATGCACTTACCGGCGATCCGATTTCAACCTTTGGTGCCGGCGGCTATATCGATCTGCAAAGCGGGCTGCGTCTAGCTGCTGGTCGCGAAGATTTGGATATTGGCCTCTCGTTCCCGCCACTAGTAGTAGGCGATGTCGTTATCGCTGGTGCTGCCCATGAAGTAGGCATGCGCCCACCCTCTGCCAGCAACGTTAAGGGAGACATACGCGCTTTCGATGCACGTAGCGGCGAGCTTCTGTGGACCTTCAAGACTATCCCTGAACGCGGTGAGATCGGCTTTGAGACTTGGCAAAATGACTCCGCAAGTTACACCGGCAATGCAGGCGTGTGGACAATGATGTCAGCTGATTCCGAACGCGGCCTAGTGTATCTGCCTGTCGAATCAGCAACCGGTGATCGCTATGGCGCAAATCGCCCCGGGGATAATTTATTCGCAAGCTCAACCGTGGCACTGGATTACAAGACTGGCGAGCGCAAGTGGCACTTTCAGACAACCCATCACGATATCTGGGACTGGGATACACCCTCTGCACCTCTAATCATCGATCTGCCGAATGGCACACCCGCTGTTGTGCAGACACTGAAGCAATCGCATTTGTTCATGTTCAACCCCGAAACTGGCGAGCCTTTATTCCCAGTTGAGGAACGTATCGTTCCAGACAGCGATACGCCGGGAGAGGTGGTATCAACCACACAACCATTCCCGATCCTACCCGCTCCTTATGACCGGCAGGGCTTTCAGGAAGATGATCTGGTTGATTTCACGCCAGAGATTGCAGCCCTTGCCGCAGAAATAGCCTCGAGCTATCGCTTCAGCGAACTGTATACACCACCCTCGCTCTATCAACACCCTAAAGATGGGACCTTAGGCACCTTGCACCTGCCTTCATCAACAGGCGGCTCAAACTGGGAAGGCTCTGCCTACGACCCAGAAACGGGGATCATCTATATCTCATCGCGCACCGCAACCAGCGTATTGTCCTTGGTCAACGAGCCAGATGCGTCCTCGATGCGCTACATTCAAGGTGGCGGACGAACACCGTCGGTGGATGGCATTCCCCTGGTAAAACCACCCTATGGCAGCATTACTGCTATCGACCTCACTACCGGCGAGCATGTCTGGAAGATCGTCAACGGCGATACGCCAGAAAGCATCAAGAACCACCCCCTGCTTCAGGGCATCGATATCCCGGCGACTGGCAAGCCTACACGTTCAGGCATGGTATTGACCAAGTCTCTACTGTTTTTCGGTGAGGGGCCAGGCGGCGCGCCACTACTGCATGCTGTCGACAAGGCCACTGGCGAGACCATCGCCGAGATCCAATTGCCCGCGTCGGCGACTGGCATGCCTATGACCTATATGGTCGATGGCAAACAGTACATCGTCATGACAGTAAGTGACTTTCAAAATGGAGCTAAGTTAGTTGCCATGGCGCTTCCTTAGTCCCCGCTTCAGGTAGGAAGTAAACCCAAAATAGCGTTAGCCACAGCAATAAGCTACGCAATTTTTTGCCATAATGATGCTAATCACTGTTGCATATACTACTGTGTTTATATACAGTAATGACTTGTTGAAGGAGCGCAATGCATGACTAATCGCTGCTGGTGGCCAGGGGAAGATCCTGTGTATATCGCCTATCATGACGAGGAATGGGGAGTGCCCGTGCATGATGAGAGGCTGCTGTTTGAGTTTCTCTGTCTCGAGGGTCAGCAGGCCGGCCTAAGCTGGATCACGGTGCTTAAAAAGCGCGACCATTACCGCAAGTGTTTCAAGAATTTCGAGATAGACAAGGTCGCAAGAATAACTGACAAGACTATCGAGAAGCTGCTCAAGGATACGGGGCTTATTCGTAACCGCCTGAAACTCTATTCTATTCGCGGCAATGCACTTGCCTTTAAAAAAGTACAAAAGGAATTTGGTACCTTCGATAGCTACATCTGGTCTTTCACCGGCGGCAAGGTATTAGACGGCAAGCGCAAGACRCSCAAAGACGTGCCTGCTACAACCGATATCAGCGATGCAATGGCGAARGATYTCAAGAAACGCGGYTTCAAGTTYATCGGCAGCRCGATCTGYTACGCCCTCATGCAGGCTGCGGGGCTAATCAATGACCACACAGGTAATTGTTTTCGCTACAAAGAACTGAAAAACTAAGAACGTGTAATCCAAGTAGGCCAGTAGGTATCTACTAGTCAATAACGAAAGTAAAAACTCTAAGAGGAATCACTATGATCGGATATGTAACTGTCGGCACTAACGACATGGAAAAAGCAGCGAAATACTACGATGCATTGCTCGCAGAAATGGGTGCGAAGCGCTTCATGGAAATGGACACATTTATTGCCTGGTCAAATGATCCGGCTGGCTGCGGCTTCTCAATCACTAAACCCTTCGATGGCAATCCTGCGTCTGTCGGTAACGGTGTAATGGTAGCAATTGCTGTTGATAGCACAGAGAAGGTAGACAAGCTTTACGCAAAAGCTATCGAATTGGGCGGAACAGACGAAGGTGCACCTGGCGCGCGCAGCGATAACTTCTATGCAGGTTATTTTCGCGATCTCGACGGCAACAAGCTTAACTTTTTCTGCATGAGTTAATGCCGCTAACTATTGCCATTAGCTATTCCAATTAACTACAAAAGCCAAGCCTCCCAGGCTTGGCAACAATGTGAGTTGGCATTAGTCATGTCACGGGCTGCACCCCGCCAGGGTTGCAGCCCTATTTCCCGAATAACGAATCGGCGTTTGCCGTGCATTTTTATTCGCTAATAAGCAGTGATTGATTGCTGCTCATCACATCATGCCGTACAGGGTTTTGCGAGACACTGTATCCAGAGGTTCTACTGTATCGAATTTCAGCATTTCCCGCTTTGTTCGCGCATGTTGAAATGGCAGTTTCCGACCGCCTAGATACTCGAACACGGTAATGGTTTTCACCACAGACCTTGTCGTAAATGTTCAACATCACACTACTCCCTGTTCCGTTGGCTATGTACCAATCAACCATCCCAAATTCAGGTGGTGCACTTGATTGACAGCCCAATAAAACAAAGACACTTGAAAGTGCAGTTAGGAGTCGTATTTTTGAGTATGAAAAGTAGGCTGACATAATGAATAGAAACTCGGCAGTGAAAAAAAACAGAGACTAGTCCGAATCTTCCTGACTGGAAAACTGTGCGTAGGCCACCGAGTTTAACTCTTGCGCACGATCGCCAAAAACTATCTTGTGCAAGGTATCTGCGATGGAATCGTGAAAATCATCCATGTGCATATAGGCCGCAACACCGCCGCCGGTGGGATCCAAAGCCAATGTCTTCAAATCGCGACGGTGATCTTCAGTAATAATAATCACCGGGGTAGAGCTGCGAAACGGACTGCGCTTCTCTTCACTGCGTAATTGAAAGAGAAACTGATCTCTAGGCTTCTTATAAGGGTTCCAGCCGGTCACCACACAAGAAATTTTATTTGTAACCAAACCGAACAAGCGATTGTATTGGTGAACCGCTTCTCGGGCATTCGTTTCATTGTAGGTGTTGATCGTGGTGTACAAACCCGTATGCCCAATCAGCGCTGCCGCCTCATCGACTAAGGTATTGTTTAGATCGTACAAGAGAATGACAGGTTTGAGGCTCATGGTATTGGAATTCTTAACCCGTATTTTAGTTATTTTTAGTAGTGCCTATTCAGTAGTACTTTTTTAATAGAACTTTTTTAGCAGGCCTTTTTTAGTAGTGCTTTCTCAGTAGAACTCAAGTAGACCGGAACACTGTATTCGCAGAGATACCGTCGCGAGTAGTCCGTGTTTCGTTTGCATCTACCGTAGGATCCTCGTAGCCAAAGCTTATACCGAATAGAATCTTTGTACCATCTTCGATTTCGAAGGCCTCACGCACCATATCAGGGTAGTTGCGCATCGTGCCCATAGGACAGCTATGTAAACCAAACGCTACCATGCTTAACATGAGGGACTGTGCGAACATCCCCACATCAATCGCGACGGTCGTTCCAAAGTCTGGATGCATCCCAAGAAATACGATGTGCGGCGCGTCAAAGAACTCAAAATTGCGCAGAACCGCACGCATGCGTCCTTCTTTATCGTCCCTACCTATACCCATCTTAGAATACAGTGCGACGGCACATTCAACCTGCCGGGTGCGGTACTCGTCCGCGAAGTTACCCCGATAAGGATAGTCGGGGTTCGGTGCAACTCCCCCGACTGTCGCCTCAATCATCTGCTTTCTTAGGCGGTCTTTTAATTCTCCTGAAGCCACATAGACCTTCCATGGCTGTACATTACAGTTCGACGGTGACTGCTGCGCAATCTCGAAGATTCGATTCATCACCTCCTGCGGAACTTCCTTGTCCAAATAACCGCGCACCGAATGCCGAGCATAGATCGAATCGATCAGCCCCATATCCGGGTCGGCTACACGAGATTTTACTGCTTCGCGCTCATCTTTCATGCATCAATACCAGGTTCATTCTCAAATGATTAATCTAGCCTCGTTGTTCGCTGCGCTCATTAACTCGGCTGTCTAACTTGATTGCTTAGCTCAATATTCGGCCGCCATCAACATCGATGGTAGTGCCAGTAACGAAGGCATTTTGCATAACGAATAGAATACCTTGGGCCACTTCTTCGGATGTTCCCGCACGCTTAATCAAATGAGATGCAGTCATCGCTTGCAACTTATCCGACTTCTCATCGCCCATCCAATCAAACATCGCGGTATCTACCGTGCCTGGTGATACCACATTGACGCGCACTGGAGCCATCTCTACTGCAAGGCAGCGCACCAAATTCTCAACCGATGCACCTACACAGCTTAATGGAGACTGGGCAGGCTTAATCTTCCTAGCCGGAGAGCCACTAACGAGTGTTATAGCGCCATCTTTGGCGAGATAAGGAGCGCCAGTTCTAACAACCTTGGCATAGCCCCAAAGCTTATCGTAGGCTGCCTTGAACTGATCTTCAGTTTGCTCGAGAAAAGGCTTGAGAGTTCGTTCTCCACCCACTGCCGCCGAAACGAGATGATCGACAGTGCCCACTTCTTTGAATATGACCTCGAGGCTGGCAGCGTCGTGCGTATCAGCCTGCCGCACTTCGAAGCTGCCGTTGGCAATTTTCTTGGCGGCTTCTATGTGCTCTTCCGAGCGCCCTGCTACCCAAACCTTGGCGCCTGCAGCTACAGCTGCCTGTGCAGCGGCAAGTCCAATACCTGCTGTACCACCGATAATTACTACATTCTTGCCGGTTAAGTTATTGCTAGTCATTTCTTTTTTCTCCAATGCGTATGCTAGTTATTCAGTAAAATGTTCATTTTTGCGTTATCGCTACTTACCACTTAAAACACCCTGCCCGGATTGAGTATTCCCTGCGGGTCCATCGTGTGCTTAAGCGCCTTCATGAGTGCAATCTCGGGCTCGCTCTTGCTGTAGGGTAGAAACTGTTTCTTCATTAAGCCGATGCCGTGTTCAGCGGAAACTGCACCGTGTAATTCTTGTATTAAACCATAGATAATTTCATCGATCCGAAGATGAAGGCTGCGCGTAGCTTCTCCCACATGAATAACAATATGCACATTGCCATCGCCTATGTGCCCGAATAAGCCCAGTATCGCATCGGGCCATTCAGCACGGAGCCTTCTCTCAACTTCTTCGCCGAAGTAACCCATGTCATCAACGTTTAGACTCACGTCGTAGGTATGCATATCTCCGATGCCGGGAGCTAACTCAGCCGCCGCATCGCGCACGGCCCAGAGGTTCTTAATCTTCGTGTCTGAGTCAGCTACGATGACCTCTTCGATTAAATTTGCTTCACTCGCCTGCGACAAGACCTCGAGAAAAAGCTCACTGTCCTTCTCAGCATGGGAGCCCATGCTCTCAATGAGAACATAGAAGCCATGGTTATCCGTCATCGGCACCGTGGCATGGGGCACATGCTGATCAATAAGTTTGTAAGTGTTATTCCAGATGACTTCGAATGCACTCAGGTTTGCACCTAGGCCTGTCTGCACGTGTACCAACAGATCCGCAACCTTCACAAAATCGCTGACTGCGCACATCGCCACAACCTGACTGCTAGGTTTTGGAGATAGTTTGAGTACGGCTCGGGTGATTACCCCTAGCGTGCCTTCACTACCGATGAACAGTTGCTTCAGGTCGTAGCCGGTATTGTTCTTACGCAGCTTGTGCAATCCATTGATGATCGTGCCATCCGCCAGAACTGCCTCCAAGCCCACAACCAGGTCGCGTGTCATACCATAACGTATTACCCGATTACCTCCCGCATTGGTTGAGAGATTGCCACCTATCGTGCAGCTGCCCCTAGCCCCAAGGTCTAGCGGAAACAATAAACCGTGTGCATCGGCTTTTTCCTGAATAGTTTGTAACTCGACTCCAGCCTCAACCGTCATAGAACTAGTGAAAGGGTCTACCTCCAACACTTTCTTCATGCGCTCGAAACTGAGCGATATTTCACCTTCTAGCGGCGCGGCCGCGGATACTAATCCTGTCATACCACCCTGAGGAGCAACCGGCTGGCCGGCACCATGGCAGGCTTTGAGAATCTCTGATACCTGTTCGGTGGAATCGGGTCGCAGCAATAAGAGCGGAGGTATCGATCTAGCACCCATCGCATCCTGATAGTTCTTCAACTCGATATCCGCACCCTCGCGGTATCCAGCAGGACCCACGATGGCCTTCAACGACTCGATTAGCAATTCACTTTCGCAAGCAGCCATAACGCTCTCTCAATAGCAGGCAGAAACGGGCATGAATAGTAGCATAATCGAGTCGCCGCATGCCCAGCAGCACGGTTACTTGCGCTAGCTCAATCGGCAGAGCGAACCATTACTGATAGAATCAAATCAATGCGGCGCCCAAAACATTGGCTCCATTAAATTCACCTCTTGCACTGCACCAAGGCAAGTTCTTGCAGCATAAGGCCACATCATGAAGAATTTACTATTGGCAGCGATAGCTGCAACAACACTAAGCGCCTGCACATGGGTGCAGCTTACTACCGAGGGTGAGAACGTCAGCCTATTGGCTGTTGATCGCATCAGCAATTGCGAACGCATCGGTCGCGCGACAGCCAAAACCCTAGGTAAGATTGTGACAATTCAGCGCGGAGGCGAACGCCTGCAAGAGGAACTGCTTACTCTTGCCCGAAACGAGGCTGGCCGCATGGGTGGAAACACTGTCGTACCTGAATCCCTCATCGATGGTGGAGAACAAGATTTCGGCGTCTATAATTGCCTGCGATAGGAAAGCCTCTATCGCTGGAATTAATATTCATGATCCTTATTCACTAGATAAATATTTAATTCCCAACGTCCAGCGCACTAAATACGCTGTAGTTCTCGGCTTCAGTATCCTACGCGTCATTGGCGATACTCAAGCCCTTCAGTAATATTGATCTATTGGGTTTGACGGTTTTGGCTATTATCTATGTATTCCGGTTCTATCTAAATAACGAGAGGCCAACTAGTGAATGGCCTCGAAATACGCGATAATACGTGCAGAAACAAAATCACCTTCTTTGAACCAATATCGAATCCTGTCCGACCTATTAATCGGTCAAGACGAATACTCCCGCTAACGAATCAGATTAAACAAGCTGCTCGCTGAGTTCGCGCGCTATCACACCACATCTCGGGTTCTAACCATGGAAAAAATCCTACTCTCTCTAAGCGATGCGTTCGCTCAAGCTCCTTACAAGGTGCTGAAGTACAAGAGTTTTGTGCTCGCCGGCCTGATTGTTATGACTACCATCATGGTCTACGGCATCACTACCCGAACTACAATGGACATGACAACCGACAGCTTCCTCGATGAAGCCGACCCAGCTGCCATAGCACTCGACGAATTTCGTGAACAGTTCGGTAGTGACGAGTCCATCTTCCTCGTGTACCGGGCGAAGGATGGAAATGTATTCTCCAGAGAATCTATGGAAGCGGCACAACAGCTGACAGACGATCTACGGAACTGGCAGTCACTGGACCGAAGTCAGTACCCCGAATCAGTGAACGGCATCGTGCTTGACTGGGATGAGCTAAATCATATTCGCCGCGTGCAATCTATCGCCAATCTTCGCTATCAGGAAAGCATTGGCGATAGCCTGCTCTCAAATCGCTTAGTGCCGAGTTCACTGCCGGAAAGTAATGAAGAGCTAGGATTGATCCGTGGCAATGCCCTCTCCCAGGAAGACTATCTGCTTGCCTTCTATTCCGAGAATACCGAGTACGGCGCCATACTCATTCAAACAGATTTTGGTACGAAGCCTGTCGAGGGTTTCGTGTCGGCTGTCGATGCAATCGACGTATCGCTAGATGACAGCTTTGGTGCATTCAATGACGATGAGACCTTCAATCTAGAATTCAATGAAGATATAGAAGTGCAGGAAATTGAATTCGAGGCAGTAGACATGCTCGGCTACACCTCGTTCCAAATCATGTCTAGGGCGATCTACGAGAAGTACGAAGCACAGTTTGAGTTCTTTCCAGTCGGCACACCTCCACTCATGGAATTCATGCTCGAGATGCTGGGCGAGATGATGGTCCTCGGTATAATTCTGGTACTGATTTTTACACTCCTCCTATGGATTCTGTTTCGCTCATTCAGCGCAGTTATTTGGCCACTTGTTACAATTCTATTGAGCATTGCCTGGGCATGGGGGATACCTGCATGGACAGGCGTTGTTTTGACGACGATGATCTCACTTACGATCATGCTGATTTTCGCCGTGGGTATTGCAGACTGTGTGCACGTTATGAGCGCCTATTTTTCCTTTCGCCGAGAAGGCGAAGAGCATCACATAGCCCTCTCCCATGCCTATGGCAAAACTGGCTTAGCCATATTAGTAACTACCGTCACTACCATGTGTGGTGTTATGGCCTTAGCGACTTCCGATCTGGCGATGATTCAAGTATTCGGATGGACGTCTGCCGTAGGCGTGTTTCTCGCCTTCTTCTTTACGATCGTTCTGCTACCAATACTACTCGACCTTTGGCACCCGGGAAATCCCGATGCAGACGCAAGCTTTGCAGACAAGCTGGGCAAGCGTTGGCATAGCCTGAAGAGAAATACCAAGTTCTGCATAGCCGTAGTTTACTTCGCCGCTGTATTTGCGACTTTAGGATTAGCCGTGGGTAGCTATATAGCCTTGGTGACTCTCCTTACCTATGTGGTTGTGAACTGGCAGAAACCGATCCTCGATGCCGTGCCAGGCATAACAGCACGCTATCCCTATGTCATTATGGCTATCTTCGGCAGCATCTTTATTGCCTGTTTGTACGGCATGAGCAAAATTCGCATCGACAGCAACATGGCAGAGCTCACGCGAGAAGGCTCCGCCATTCAACGCGCCTACGCCGTGGTAGATGAGAACATGGCAGGCTCACAAAGCCTGGAGATTGTCATCAATACAAATACCATCGATGGCATGATGAACCCAAGGCTCTTGCAGGCGGTAGATGAATTGCAGACCCGCATCGAGGCGAGATACCCGAACGAAATATCGCGCACAAATTCCTTGGCGAATATCGTGAAAGAAACCAACAAGGTCATGAACGATGACGACCCTGCCTTTGACCGAATTCCCGATTCGGAGTTAATGGTTTCGCAACTTCTCTACCTTTTCAACAGCTCCAACCCAGAAGATCGCCGCGCACTCGTATCAGACGATTACAGCAAGTCGCATATTTCGATTAGTGCTTACAATGCGGGGTCCTATCAATACCAAGCCTTCTTTACAGAAATGGAAGAAGAAATTGCGGACACCTTCTCTGGCCTTGAAGCTGAATTCCCAGAATTGCAGGTAACCGTTACCGGCAGCATGGCGATGATGATGCGTATGGCAGATGATCTTGCCCGCTCACAGTATGCCAGCCTGCTGCTGGCGCTTGGCATCATCAGCGTCATCATGATTGTGACTCTAGGGTCCTTTCAGGGCGGCTTGCTCGCGATGATTCCGAATATGATTCCAGCAGTGTTGAGCTTTGGTCTCATGGGTCTACTCGGCCTACCACTCGATGCTGACACCTTGTTAATTGCACCGATCATCATCGGCATCGCCGTAGACGATACGATTCACTTCATGACTCACTACCGAATCGATCTCGCACGTACGGGAAGTATCAGTAAGGCGTTGATCAGCACAATTCGCGACGTCGGTCAGGCGGTAATGTTCACAACAATGATCTTGGCGCTCAGCTTTGCCCTTTTGAGCTTCTCAGGACACTTGGGTATGGCCAAAATGGGATTCTTCGGAGCGATCGCAATATTCTTCGCCCTGCTCTGCGATCTGTTCTTGATCCCAGCGATGATAATTACTTTTAAACCGACGTTTGGCGTAAAGAACGTGAACAAAGAGATCGATTTCTCAAAAGCAACGACAGTACACTCGTAGAATACGATGAAAACAGGAGATAAAAATGCAAGGTAATATTCTAAGCAAGGCAGTAATTAGCTTGGTAGCGGCCCTGCTTCTAATTCCACTGCAAAGCATTGCACAAGATCTTAGTGGAAGAGAGATCATGGAGAAGGTGGAGGACAACCGCCGCGCCACTTCGAATTCCGCGCTTTCTCGCATGCAACTTTCAACCTGCAAGTTTGGCGTTCGCGAAGGAAAAATTACTTGCGCCGAGCGACCGCGGGTAAAGTCATTGGAATCAGTTGGCAAGGGATATGGCCCTGATCTCAAAGACAGCCGTTCAATCGCGATCCTTTTAGACCCGCCAGCTGAACGCGGCATTGGCATGCTGAGCTTTATCTATGACGACGGCGCGACAGACAATGAAACTTGGTTGTACCTATCGGCCTTAGGTCGGGTAAAGCGAATCGCTAGCGGCAGTTCAGACGACGAAACTGAGCCTGGCTCGCTTTTCGGCTCCGAGTTCACAACCGAAGATCAAGACACAGGAAAGCTGGATGAATATGAGATAAACCTGCTCGAAGAAACGGTGGAATCTGGTCGCGAAGTCTGGAAAATTGAGACAATTCCCAACGAGAAACGCGCGCGACAATCTCGCTATTCCCGCACTGTGCTGTATATCGACAAAGAACGCTTCGTCGAGCTTAGAATGGAAATGTACGACCAGTACGGCAAAGAAATTAAGCGCATGCTAGGAGCGCGAGTCGAGCTGATGAACGGCTTCTGGGTGGCACGATCAACGACTATAATGAACCTTGTAACCAACCGGCTCTCCAACATGGCTTTTCTCGAGATGCATACTGGCATCGATGTGCCCGACGAATTTTTGACTCAACGCACGCTCACTGATGCCGCTTTCAGAGAGACCGAGCTGGCAAAATTGCGCGCACAGATTGATTAATCGAAACACTGAGAATGACAGAAACAAAGAAAATCGCCGGCCTTGCCGTCGCCACCCTGCTTACTGTACTAAATTCTGCGAATGCGCAGAACGACGCTTTAGTACTCGATGACGATGTGCCGTTCAACGGAGATTTCACATTCGACGACGATCTATTCAGCAGTGCTTTCGACGAAGACAGTTCAGCCAATACCAGTTCCTGGCTGGATGATTTTACTGTCAAGATTAGCCAGCAGTTTTCTGGACAGATAAACAATCACACAATAGAGGTTGCCCCCGGCATTTCCCTCCCGCGCGAGGCTGAGTTGGAAACTAATCGG
>JAESUT010000083.1 GCA_016762995.1 Gammaproteobacteria bacterium
CTTGCACTAACTTGCACTTGAGGGGGATCGTTATATACTGCGCCCTTCATGAGAATTTGAACACCCGAGGCTCAGTATGACGATCAAAATCGGTGTCCCTAAAGAAGTTCGCGAAGGCGAGCAGCGGGTCGCATTAGTGCCAGATATCGTAAATCGACTGGCGAAACAGGATATCCAAGTAACTCTGGAAACCGGCGCCGGAGAGCTTGCAGGCTATACCGACGACTACTACGAGAATGCCGAAATTGCCTCTTCTTCCGCTGAAATCCTAAGCAAGTCCGATATCTGTCTGACAGTGAATCCAGCCACCCTTGAGCAAATCGAGCAGCTCAGGGACGGATCGATTCTGATTGGATACCTCAACCCACATTCAGATCTGGAACGCTTCAACAAGCTCAAAGCAAAAAACATCAGCGCCTTCTCGATGGAATTAATACCGCGAATATCCAGAGCACAGGCTATGGATGCTCTTTCATCACAGGCCTCCATTGCCGGCTATAAGGCCGTGCTTCTAGCGAGCAACCTGCTCGGCAAGTTCTTCCCCATGTTGACGACTGCCGCAGGTACAATTAGACCCTCGAAAGTCTTAATTATCGGTGCTGGTGTCGCCGGCCTACAGGCAATTGCCACAGCTCGACGCCTAGGCGCGATAGTGGAAGGCTACGATGTTCGAGCCGCCGTTAAAGAACAGGTCGAATCGTTAGGCGCAAAATTTGTCGATATTGAGATCAAAGCAGAAGGCAGCGGCGGTTATGCAAGAGAGCTAACTGACGAAGAACGCCAGCAACAACAAACTATTCTTGCCAAGCATGTGGCCGCGGCGGATGTCGTAGTGAGCACGGCAGCGATACCAGGACGCCCTTCTCCATTAATCATAACTACCGAAATGGTCGAGGGAATGCGCGGCGGTTCCGTTATCGTCGACCTTGCAGCCGAGGGYGGCGGCAACTGCGAACTGACTAAAATTGACGAGACTGTCCTCTACAAGGGCGTAAAGATCTATGGACCAGCCAATGTACCTAGCATGCTTGGCAATCATGCCAGCGAACTGTATGCGAAAAACCTACTCAACTTTTTAGAACTATTAATTCAAGATGGCGCCATCAATATCGACCTCGAAGACGAGATTCTCAGCGCTAGCCTKATCACCCACGGCGGTGAGATTCACCATCCCGGCATCAAAGAACAGCTAGAAGGAGCATCCTCATGATAGAAGGTCTCGCGGCAATCTACATATTCATGCTAGCCGGCTTTACCGGCTACGAAATAATCAGCAAGGTGCCAGTAATTCTGCACACGCCTCTCATGTCAGGATCAAACTTCGTTCACGGCATTGTTTTGGTTGGCGCGATGGTCGCACTAGGCATCGCTGAAACAACGACGGAACAGGTCATCGGTTTTTTCGCCGTCCTCTTAGGCGCGGGCAATGCAGTAGGTGGTTATGTGGTCACCGAGCGCATGCTGGAGATGTTTAAGCCTAGCGACAAGAAAAAAGAAGGCGAGGGTTCTTAGATGGAAACGTTAATTCAAGCAGCCTATCTAATTGCAGCCGCCCTGTTCATTCTGGGCCTCAAACAAATGAGTTCGCCGGTTACCGCTAGACGCGGAATACTCTGGGCAGGCGCAGGCATGGTGCTCGCGACCCTAGTCACCTTTATGTCGCCGCAAATACTCGATAGCGATCAGGTTAGCACCAACATCGCCTTGATAATGATTGCGATAGCTCTAGGCGGTGGTTATGCCTGGTATAGCGGCAAGAAAGTCGCCATGACTGACATGCCACAAATGATTGCCATGTATAACGGCATGGGAGGCGGAGCTGCCGCTGCAATCGCCGCCGTCGAATTGATCAAGGCGAGCAACGAGGCCGCACACGACGTGACGGGAAATGCCGCGGTAGCCGACATGCTAGGTGCGGATGTAGCAATCCTCGGCATCCTCGGCGCCGTCATAGGCACGATCTCATTCAGCGGCAGCATCATCGCCTGGGCCAAGCTGGACGGTCGATTGAATCGCAGCAGATTGCTACCGAAGCAACATATCATCAACGCCCTGCTCGCAATCGTAACCCTAGGCTTTGCTGTCGCTATTTACTTTACCAACAGTATCGAGACGATCATCATTTTTTATCTGCTCGCCTTGGTGTTGGGCGTCTTCATAACCGTTCCTGTCGGTGGCGCGGATATGCCCGTTATTATTTCGCTATTTAATGCCTTAACTGGCCTCGCTGTGGGTTTCGAAGGCTACGTACTGGGCAACGCAGCGATGATCATCGCCGGCATCGTTGTCGGCTCGGCCGGCTCTCTGCTTACACAGCTAATGGCGAAGGCAATGAATCGCTCCGTTGCAAATGTATTCTTTGCCGGCGTCGGAACAAATGTAGTCGCAACAAGCTCTAGCGGCAACGAAGGCGTCATGAAAGAGATTCAGGCTATGGATGCCGGCATCCTTATGTCTTTCGCTAGCCAAGTTGTCATCATCCCCGGATACGGGATGGCAGTGGCTCAGGCGCAGCACAAGATCTGGGAACTCACGCAAATTCTTACCGAGAAAGGCGTCAGCGTGAAGTTTGCTATTCACCCTGTAGCCGGACGAATGCCTGGGCACATGAACGTATTGCTCGCCGAAGCCGGCGTACCCTATGACATGATTTATGACATGGAAGATATCAATGCCGACTTTAAGAACACGACCGTGGCGCTAGTTATCGGCGCCAACGATGTCGTGAACCCTTCGGCGAAAACTGACAGCAGCAGCCCACTATTCGGCATGCCGATTCTCGATGCTATCGATGCGGACAACGTAATCGTTATCAAACGCGGGCGTGGAACTGGATTCTCTGGCGTTGAAAATCCATTGTTCTTTGCGGACAACACGAAGATGTTGTTCGGTGATGGACAGAAGGCAGCAAGTGAATTAATTCAAGCTGTTAAAGAACTTTAAGAATCTCAAGAGTTACCAGCCATTGACTGACGCAGAACTAGTAAGCGAAGCATCGAGCCCCCTTCATCGAGCGGGCTTGATGCGGCGTCTAGCAGCCCTTCTCTATGATGGTTTTCTCGTAGCGGCGCTCTGGATGGTGCTTGGATTTGGCCTGCAGCTCATTGTCGGCACGGAGTCGAATCAGCTAGTCGATGGCATCGTGCAGACCGACCCCTTACTCGACGCGATACTGTTTACCCTCATGGTGGCGAGCAGCAGTGGCTTCTATATCTGGTTCTGGACAAAGAGCGGCCAGACTCTAGGCATGATCGCATGGCGAATCAAGCTTGAATCCGTCGATGGCGGCCTGATCGATTTCAAGCAGGGCGTAATACGCTATATTGCTGCCTGGCCCGCATTCTTCCTCCTCGGACTCGGCTACCTCTCAATCTATCTGGACAGCAATGGCGATGCGGCGCACGACAAGGTGTCTCGCAGCAAGGTCGTCGTGTTGCCCAAATCGCACCGCCCTTTCGATTAGCCCTTTCGATTAGCCCTTTCGATTCACCCTTTCGATTCACCCTTTCAATTTACCAACGGCACCCACCGTCACTATTAGTTTCTTAGTCTTGCGGCGGTGCGAACTGAGCAAAGAGCTCCTCGCCAGTTAAATCTTCAGTCTTATTTGAATACTGATAATACTGAGGCTTTTCATCGATAAACACCTGCCGTTGAAAAACCAACTCACTATCATCATCGAATAGGCCTACCGGCATCATATGCTCCTGAGTACCTTTTAAGCGGTAAAACAGATGACTTCCACAGACAGAACAAAACCCTCTCTCTGCCCATTCTGAGGAATCAAAAACTGAAAGCTTATCTAGGGAGCCTCTGAATTTCACTTCAACGCCGCAATTTACTTCCATGAACGCGCTTCCACCCCATTTTCTACAACTGTTGCAGTGGCAGGCAGCGACGCTAGTTGTCATCTTCTTCGCCGTGAAACTAATCGCCCCGCACAGACACGACCCGGTACCAACCCTAGTTTCTAGCATAGTTCCATCTCCACTATTACTCCGTACCATCAACCAGCAATAATTTGCTTGTCGTCGCCTGATGCCGAATAGCAAACAATGCTTGGGCTTCTGGGTCCGCTAGAAATGCCTTCGCATTGTCACGCGAGGGGAATTCGATAATGACCAGCCTATCGGGTTTCCAATCGCCTTCCAACACGGTGGGTATTTGCCCCTGCACCGCGTAGCTTCCTTCATGTTTATTAATTACGGCAGGAATTTTATCCACGTATTCAGTAAAACTTTCCATGTCATGAATCGTGAGGTCTAACACTAAGTAAGCATTCATTAATTATTCTCTATTTACAGTATTTCTAACAATTTAGTAGTGTGATTTATTCATTTTGCAGCAGGGTGATCAGCGCACACGCCTCATTAAAAAGAGCCCCAGCAAGGCGCAGAGGAAAATAGGCGTCAACACCGCGAGTAACGGACTGAATCCATACAATAAACTCGCCGGTTCCATCAACCGCTGTATGATTGTAAACACCAAACCAATACCTAACGACACAAACACCCGAAAGCCCATTGTTGATTCCCGCAGTGGCCCGAAGACAAATGATATGGCAAGGATTACCAACACCAGCGTCGCAAGCGGTTGCAGCAATTTCTTCCAGAATGCGAGGAAATACGTAGCCGAATCCAGCCCCTGGGCATCGAAGAATTTAGCAAATCGATAGAGACCCGAGATCGACTGCCGGTCTGGCTCCACCAGCAACACCGAGAGCAGTTCAGGCGACAGGTCAATCTGCCAGTCTTCCTGCAGGTATTGCTGAGCAGAAATCGCGCCCGGCTCAAAGTTGCTCTCTCTCACGTTGCTAAGCTGCCAGTAACTCGAGTTATCATCGGCTATGTAGGTAGCAGTCTCCGCGAAGCTGCTAGACTCAATAGCGCGATTGTCACCCACCTTATAACGCGTCACACCATAGAGCAGCTCACCACCTGGCGCGATAGCATTGATGTGAATGTACTCGTTACCGACTTTGCGCCACGTCCCCTGCTGGGACCCGATCGAATCATTGCCGCTCTGCTGCACCGCCTTGTTGCTCTGCGCGAGTTGCTCAAGCGGAGGCGCGATGAACTCTCCCAGCAATAGACTCAATAGCATAATTAGCATTGTAGGCTTCAGCACAGACCAGACAATTCTCCATACGGTAACGCCAGAGGTCTGCAACACTATCAACTCATTATTGGACGCCAATATTCCAAGCCCAATTAGAGCTCCGCCTAGTGCGGTAAAAGGCAATAACTCATAGATGCTCGTGGGAAGTGTCAAAAGAATAAAGCTGAGGGCATTCACTAGCGAGTAATTTTCATCGGTATCGGCGATTTCTTCGGCGAGGGCGAATATCAGATCAATAGAGATGATAAGCGACACGACAACCAACATAGCAAGTAGCACGGTGTTACGAATATGCTTATCAATTTTTACCATGCGGCTAGACTAACCTTTCCTTAGCGGGTGAGATAACGACTTACGATCTAGCAACTCATGAAAAAACGCGCTCAACTAGAACCACCTAGGGCGAACGATCTACCGATGCTAGGAAATCGATAGCACAACCATGCTATGCCGATGAAGAGAGCATGCACCCACCACATACCCACCAAAGCGGGCAGGCTTTCTGAGGCGATCATATCCTTGGAAAACTGCAATAATACAAAATAGGCAGCGTACAGAAAAGCCGCAGGCACCAACTTGCTGTACCGGCCCTGACGTGGATCGACCTTGCTGAGGGGGACGGCAATAAGAGTAATAATTGGAATGAGCAGCAATATCGAAATTCGCCACTGCAATTCGGCTTGGTGCTCCGGTAAATTCGAGCCAATGAGCTGCATCGTGGTGAGCGACTCTTCCTCTAGTATAGTCTCGATGCTAGTCGAATCCGGTAAGAGGATAGATTGCACATCGAACTGACCTATACTGAAATCCAAGGCGCCGGGTGCCCCATCATACTGTAAAACATTCTCCAGGCGCATGAACCGAGCACCAGTATCAAGGTCAATCTCAGGTCGCGCCGACTCGGCAAAAATTATTCGAGGGCTGCTCTGCCCCGCCTCATCCTCAGCGCCACTAACCGCGACGAAGACATTTTTCAGCTGACGTTCGCCCGTCGCTGACACATCTATTCGCTCAGCATAGGTCACGCGACTACCATCTCCGAAGCTCTGAAACTGTCCTGCAACTATAAGGTCCAACTCGGTAAGCTGATCCTGATTCTGCTTCAACTGTTCGGTGTTCCGTACTCCCCAGGGCGCCAACTGCAGACTGAGCACGGCCACAACTAGTAATACGATCGACGAAGTTCCAAGCGTAGCCAACAAAAGCCTTCTAGGGCTAAACCCACTACCGATCAAAATCACCATCTCATTGTCGGCGTACATCCGGCCATAGGCCAATAAGATGCCGAGAAAGAGTGCTAGAGGAAGAATAATCAACAGGAAATCGGGCAATCTATAAAACATGAGCAAAAACAGGACATCCGATGCCAACTCCCCAGCCACTGCCTGAGAAAGATATTGGATGAAACGGCTGGTTAGCGCCACGGCAAGAAGGATTAGCGTGACTGCTGCCATTACTTGTAGGATTTGCTTACTGAGGTAGCGGAATATGATCAAACTGTGGGCACGTCCGTTACTTGGAAGAGCCCACAGTTTACTCGAAACAGGGGTGTAGCGTTAGGCTGAAAAACCCGCAGCACGAATCAAGCGACCTGAGATTCCTGACGTCCAAGCAATGCCTTGAATGCGAGCGGGACGTCTGCGATCTGATGCTTGTCGAAGTCGAAGAATACGACACCCACCTTGCCATTGCATACCACCGTCTCAAGTGCACTGTTGGTGACTTGCAAGCCTATGTCGAAACCGTAGCGATTGAAGCCGCTAACACCTACATCAATGACAAGCATGTCATTGGCGAATGATTCCGAACGGTATTCAACCGCTAGATCGGTGACCACCATGCCTAAGCCAAAGATATTGCCTTCAGTAAAGCCAATACTCGCGAGAAACTGCAGCCTAGCCTCATGCAGGATTTTCACCATTGCTATGCTATCGAGGTGTTTTGCGTAATTTACATCACTGATACCAATACGACGTTCCATTCTGAACAAAAATTGATCAGGTGGGGTGACCTTTACTCTTGGCATTACTACTCCCTTTACACATTACTGCACCAACATTACTGAGACAGGCACAGATCGAATAGGTTCAAGATTCTAGTCAATTTATCGGGAAAAGGTGACTTTTTTAAGTTTTAAATTTTCCCCGTTTTCCCCCGATGCATCGTTGTTGCTTAAGTGCATGAATATCTTTAGGATTATCTCTCAATAGAATTCAAGTCGATTTTCGGCTTTAGCAGGGGCTCATCAAAACATGAAGTATTCAATCAAGGCCGGTGCCACAGATAAGATTAATTCCGATTGCATCGCGGTCGTCGTTTGGAGTAAAGGAAACCTAAGTGAGGAAGCGCAACTCGCCGATACAGTGAGCCACAAAGGCATTAGCAAGATCGTCCGCTCAGAAGACTTCACAGGCACGCTGGGACAGACACAGATGGTGTATAACCCTATTGGCCTAAAAAGCAGACGTCTGCTTTTGCTTGGAGGCGGTGAGAGCAAAAAATTGGATGCGAAGAGCGCCGCTAAAATGCTCGCAGCCGGCCTCAAGGCTGTATTTGCATCGAACGCTTCTAGCGTCCACTTCGCTATAGCCAGCCTAAACGTGAAAGACCAGAGCGCCGCATGGATCTGTCAGCGTCTCGCTCAGGAAGCCGAAACAGCGAGTTATAGATACAACGAAACCAAGAGTAAGAAAAGCAAGGCTGTCAGCGCGAAGCTGATTAGCGTCTCAGCCAGCAAGGGTTCACGCAGGAAGTCATTAGAGGAAGCTCTCAAATCTGGCAGCGCTATTGGCAGCGGCATCAATCGTGCACGCCACCTTGGCAATCTACCCGGCAATATCTGCACGCCAAGCTATCTAGCCGACGAAGCCATCTCAATAGGCAACAAGCATAGCTCCATGAAGGTAAAAATTCTCGGCGAGAAGCAGATGCGTCGGCTGAAAATGGGCTCACTGCTTTCCGTCTCCGCCGGATCGGCTGAGGAAGCAAAGCTGATTGTGATGGAATACAAGGGAGCCAAAGCGGATAGCAAACCCCATGTGCTGGTTGGCAAGGGAGTTACTTTCGACACCGGCGGCATCAGCCTGAAAGGCGGCGCTGCGATGGATGAGATGAAATTCGATATGTGTGGGGCGGCGAGCGTCATTGGCGCCATGGCGACCGTTGCTCAGCTGAAGTTACCCATCAATATCGTCGGCCTGGTTGGCGCTGTGGAGAACATGCCTAGCAGCACCGCAACCAAGCCCGGCGACATCGTAACGAGCATGGCCGGCATGACTATTGAAGTGCTCAATACCGACGCCGAAGGTCGCTTAGTGTTGTGTGATGTACTTACCTACGCAGAACGCTACAAGCCGCGCAGTGTTATCGATGTTGCGACACTAACTGGAGCTGCGGTAGCGACATTTGGATCAACCGTTAGCGCCCTACTCAGTAACGATGACACACTAGCTGAAGCCCTGATCGCTTCTGGAAAGAGCAGCCTCGACCGCGTCTGGCCACTGCCACTTTGGGAGGAATACCAGAGCCTGCTAAACAGCAATTTTGCTGATATTGCCAATATTGGTGGCCCTCGGGCTGGAACCATTACTGCCGCATGCTTTCTCTCTAGATTCGCGGAGAAATTTAAATGGGCGCATCTGGATATAGCTGGCAGTGCCTGGCACTCCGGCGCACAGAAGGGCGCCACCGGACGCCCTGTCGCACTTTTGGTTGAATATCTGCGCCAACAAAAAGCCTAACTAAAAGAGCCTAGAAACCGTGACTCAAGTTAATTTCTACACTCTCCAAAGCAGCGAGGCGCAATCTCGACTACTGTTTGTATGCAGGCTAACGGAAAAAGCTTACTCACTCGGGCATCGTATTCATATTCAGACGGAATCTGACCAACAATCGAAGCTGCTAGACGACCTGCTCTGGCAGTATGCATCCACCAGCTTCATCCCCCACAGATTATTAGACAGTAGCGACGACTGCCGCGACCCTGTTTCTGTGGGCACTAGCTTGGCAGGCAGCAAACATGCCGATGTATTGATTAATCTTGGCAAGCAAGCCAGTCAGGCGGCAGATCAGTTCAGTCGCATAAATGAAGTCATTAGTGCCGATTCCGCGAGCCTAGAGCAGGGGAGAAATAGGTACCGGGACTACAAAAGGAAAAATTACCAAATCGAAACCTTCAAGCTCTAAACCTTCAAGCTCTGAACCTTCAAACTCTGAAATCTCAAACTCTGAATTTTCAATGGATCACAGAATGCCGCTTAATCCGGCAAAGCCCTATCTGATCATGTATAATTGCGCCTTTTTTAAGCATGGCAAACACTCATCAGTATGGACAAAACCTACCAACCAAAACAGCTAGAAAGTCAGTGGTATAAGACCTGGGAAGAGCGTGGCTATTTCGCGCCTCAAGACGATGGCGAGCCTTATTGCATTGTCATCCCACCCCCTAACGTCACTGGCCGACTCCACATGGGTCATGGCTTCCAAAATGCGATAATGGATGCACTCATCCGCTATCACCGCATGCTTGGTCGCTCTGCGCTTTGGCAGGTTGGTACCGATCATGCGGGCATTGCAACGCAAATGGTTGTGGAGCGAAAGCTAAACGCAGCTGGATCATCGCGTCAGGAAATTGGCCGCGAGCAATTCGTGAAGAAAATATGGGATTGGAAAGAGGAGTCTGGCGGCATAATCACCGAGCAGATTCGTCGCCTTGGGTCCTCCCTAGATTGGACCCGAGAACGCTTCACCATGGACGAGAAACTGTCCGCTGTGGTTGAAAAAGTTTTCATCGAACTCTATGAAGAAGGTTTGATATATCGAGGTAACCGCCTCGTTAACTGGGACCCGCAACTGCTCACCGCCGTTTCCGACTTAGAAGTAATCTCCGAGGAAGAAAATGGCTCGCTGTGGCATTTCCGCTACCCGCTAGCGGACGATACTGGCCGCCATGTAGTTATTGCAACAACCAGGCCAGAAACTCTACTGGGCGATAGCGCGATTGCCGTCAATCCAAATGATGAACGTTATAAAGATTTAGTCGGGAAGTTTGTTGAGCTGCCACTTTGCAACCGACAGATACCGATAATCGCCGATGACTATGCCGACCCCGAATTTGGAACGGGCTGCGTAAAGATTACGCCAGCACATGATTTCAACGACTACGAAGTGGGCAAGCGTAATGATTTAGAGATCATCAACATACTCACTGACAAGGCCTGCATAAACCAGAATGCACCAGCGGCATATCAAGGCCTGGATCGATTCGAAGCACGCAAGAAAATTGTAGAAGACATGGAGGCACTGGGGCTCGTCGAAAAGATCGAGCCACATAAACTAAAAGTGCCTAGAGGCGACCGCAGCGGCGTAATCATCGAGCCCTATCTAACTAGTCAATGGTATGTCGCCGTACAATCATTAGCCGACCCCGCAATCAAAGCTGTCGAGAATGGCGACATAGAATTTGTGCCCAAGAACTGGGAAAACACTTACTTCGCCTGGATGCGGAACATTCAAGATTGGTGCATCAGTCGACAACTCTGGTGGGGACATCGCATCCCAGCTTGGTATGACGAAGATGGAAAGGTCTACGTTGGCAAGACTGAAGCGGAGATCAGAGAGAAACACAATTTAGGTACCAATGTTTCTCTGCGTCAGGATGAAGATGTCTTAGATACTTGGTTTTCTTCAGCGCTATGGACATTCTCGACACTGGGCTGGCCAGATGAGCGTGAATTCTTCGACCGTTTTCATCCTACTGACGTTCTCGTGACCGGCTTCGACATCATATTTTTCTGGGTCGCCCGCATGATCATGATGACTCTAAAATTTACCGGTGAGATCCCCTTTAAGAAGGTGTACATCACAGGACTGGTCAAAGATGAGCAGGGACAGAAGATGTCCAAGTCCAAGGGAAACATTCTCGATCCAATTGACATTATCGACGGCATTCAACTTGATGAGTTGGTGGAAAAGCGAACGGCAGACATGATGCAGCCACAGCTGAAAGCAAAGATCGAAAAGCAAACCCGTGACGCATTTCCTGACGGCATTGCAGGCTACGGCACCGATGCTCTGCGATTCACTTTCTATTCCCTGGCGACAACGGGCCGTGACATTAAATTCGACCTAGGTCGAACCGAAGGCTACCGAAATTTCTGCAACAAAGTTTGGAATGCTGCCCGCTATGTGCTCATGAACTGCGAGGGAAAGACAGTTGTAGATGGCTCCAACATATCGCCTAAGCACCTATCGATTGCCGACAAATGGATCAGTAGCCGCTTCGAACAGACTGCATCTAGCATCGAAGATGCTATGGAGAACTACCGATTCGACCTTGCCGCTCAATCTTTGCAGGAATTTATCTGGAATGAATACTGCGACTGGTATGTCGAACTTTCTAAACCAGTGCTGTGGGATGAGGAGAACAACCCGAAAGAGGCTGAGGCGACGCGCTGGATGCTATTGAACATCATGGAGAAGAGTCTTAGATTATTGCATCCCTTCATGCCGTACATCACAGAAGAAATTTGGCAGCGAATTGCCCCCCTGTTAAACATCCAGGGCGAGAGCATCATGTTGCAGCCCTATCCACAGCCTGATGAGGCGAATGTCGATCAGAACGCCGAGCAGAGCATAGAGTGGATCAAAGGCATCATTGTCGCCATTCGAAATATCCGTGGAGAGATGGACATCTCACCTGCCAAGGCCATTCCAGTTTTTCTTAACAAGGGAACAGAAAGCGACCGAGCAAAGCTCGAAGAATACCGTCCCTATCTCGAGAAACTTGCAAAACTAGAAAGCATCCAATGGCTCAAACCCAACGAGGAAGTACCAG
This sequence comes from Gammaproteobacteria bacterium, assembly GCA_016762995.1. Lineage (GTDB taxonomy): Bacteria > Pseudomonadota > Gammaproteobacteria > Pseudomonadales > Pseudohongiellaceae > UBA9145. The sequence goes on from JAESUT010000083.1 coordinate 11,954, forward strand.
CTGCAGCCACTCAACTGTATGGCGATATCGAAATCCTCGTGCCAATGGCTGGCCTTATCGATGTTGGCGCAGAGCGCGCTCGCTTAGAGAAAGAAATAGCGAAGCTAGAAACTGGCATGAAGGTCGTATCTGGAAAGCTGAACAACAAGAAGTTTATGGACAATGCACCGGAAGCTGTTGTCACCAAGGAACGTGGAAAAGCGGAACAGATGTCATCCGCATTAATGGCGTTGCAGGAAAAGCTTGAAGAGCTGTTAAAAATGTAAGACTGGGTTTATGTGGGAAAGCTGATTCAGCCGCGCAGATCGCGAGGCATACTGAAGACGATATTCTCCTCAACTCCCTCTAACTCTTCTGGCTCTTGGTGACAGATTTCTCGTAGCCGCTCTACCACCTGCTGCACCAAAACTTCCGGGGCTGAAGCTCCAGCGGTAATGCCAAACTTCGACTTCCCATCGAACCATTTTGGGTCGATGTCCTCGACACTATCGATGAGATAAGATTCGCAGTTCAGTCTCTCCGCCAATTCCTTTAATCGATTTGAATTCGAGCTATTCGGCGAACCCACCACAAGCAGCAGTTCGCACTCTAGGGCCAGCTGCTTAACTGCGTCTTGTCTGTTCTGTGTCGCATAGCAAATATCTTTCTTACGCGGTCCTTTGATCGATGGAAATCTCTCTCTTAGCGCATCGATCACCTTGGAAGTGTCATCCATAGACAGTGTAGTTTGAGTTACATAACTCAAATTTTCTGAATTATTCACTTTAAGATTCTTTGCATCATCCACGGACTCTACCAAGTAGATTTGTCCTCCAGCAGAGTCATCGTATTGACCCATAGTGCCTTCAACTTCCGGATGGAATTGATGACCGATCAACACGCACTCCCCACCTTCCTGACTAAACTTCGCCACTTCAAGGTGCACCTTAGTCACTAGTGGGCAGGTAGCATCGAACACCTTATATCCCTTGTTACGCGCCTCTTCTTTTACGGCTAGCGACACGCCGTGAGCACTAAAAATAACGATTGACGATCGGCCATGCTCATCTTTAAGAGGAATATCTGCCAGCTCATCAACGAAAATTGCTCCGCGCTTTCGCAGCGTGTCCACAACAAATTTATTGTGAACCACTTCGTGACGGACATAGATTGGTGCACCAAAAATATCCAATGCTCGATTTACAATGTCTATTGCACGGTCCACACCCGCACAAAACCCCCTAGGATTAGCTAAGCGTATGGATGTTGCAGTCGATGCATTATTTTCAAGCTGCCTATTCACTGTGGCCTCGAACTCAGAATATTAAAAACATCTATACTTTTATTTCTACAGCTTCCACGTCGGCATCGATTACTGAATTAATCCGCGCCTTGAAAACTATATCCTTGCCTGCAAGTGGATGATTAAAATCAACCACCACCATGAATTCTGTTAATTCTGTGATAACACCGGGAAGATCAAACCCACCAGCATCCTTAAACGAAACAACAGCGCCCACTTCGGTAGGTATCAAATCATCTTCCAGTAAACTCTGGAACTTGGCAATGGGAAAGCGGTGTTTGTTTGCAGGGTTAATTTCCCCGAAGGCCTGCTCGAAGCCTAACGTAGACTCGATTTCGTCTCCCGAGATTAAGCCAAGCAATTCCTGCTCGAAGCCGGGCAGCATGCTGCCATCACCCAAGCGAAAGCTTGCAGGTGACTGCTCGAAATTACTGTCGATTAGCTCGCCCGTGGTGAGCGCGAGAGAAAAGTGCAGGCTGACGAGTGAGCCTGTCGCTATACTTTGTGTTGCTTCAAGAGTCATTGCTTGATCCGAATCAAAATAATCAGCGGAACCGGAGCTTCCCTAAACGAAATCGCGATGCTCGCCCTCTCCATCGACATTAACGACGCAGCGTTGGCAGAGCGTCGGGTGATCATCACTCTGACCTATGTCCTCGGTATGGTGCCAGCAGCGCTCACACTTTTCATGCAATGAGGCCGAAACTACTAACTTCACATTATCTAGATCGGTAGAGCTTGAGTCA
>JAESUT010000084.1 GCA_016762995.1 Gammaproteobacteria bacterium
ATAGGATGTGGGTTCGGGTTGGTCAATTCTTGGGTCAACGTATTCCGCAGCCATTTGCCAACAACGGTGATATGGTGATCAATGCCTTAGAAAACCTCAGCGGCGGCGCAGATCTTTCCAGCATCCGCGGGCGAGGTACTTACTCACGACCATTCACTAGGGTAATACAACTGCAGCGTCAGGCGGATGACCGTTTACGAATTGAAGAAGCTGAACTACTTGACCGTCTTGCCGAAACTGAAGCCGCATTGGCTGAGTTAAATCAAGATGAAAAYGGAGAGTTAGTCGGCCAAGTAACACCAGAGATTCAAGCCGAAGTTGATCGCTTCAACGAACAGATGCTAGAAACTCGTCGCAGTCTTCGCGATGTGCAGTATCAGCTGACAGAAGACATCGAGCAACTCGGTGCGAACCTGAAGCTGATCAACACGGCATTGATTCCGGTACTCCTGAGTCTGCTGGCTCTACTGCTKAGCTATATTCGAGCACGGCGTCGCAAGTTATCACGCGCATAGGCGGCTAAGTCGAGCGGGTAGGGCGAACTGGAAGTAGCATCGTAAAACGGCGCTACTCCTCCATCGGTTCTTCGAGTGGTGGATGGGGTGGCAGTTTCACTTTAATGTGTGTTCCTTCGCCAAGCTGACTCTGGATAATTAGCTCGCCACCGTGAGCTTTCGCGATGAGACGACATAGGTAAAGGCCTAGCCCGAAGCCACCTGTATTTCGCTGTCTGGAACTGTCCGCGCGATAGAAAGGTTCGCTGATCTGCGATAAGTGTTCTGCTGCGATGCCCTCGCCCTGATCTTCAACCTCCAGATAGACAAACTCCCCGCTGAAGTTAACCCGCACAACAATTGGATTGCCTTCGCCATGCCGTATGGCGTTGTTGACTAGGTTGGTAATCAATAGACGAACGCGCAGATTATCTATGACAACCTCGCGATCTTCAGTGGGTAGCTCTAGCTCTATGCCACCTGGGTAACTCTCGAACTGCTCACAGACGCCTTCGACAAAGGCGGCAATCGGCGTGGGTTCGGCCGATAACACTGCATGGTCTCCGTTAAGCCTCTCCGCTTCGATTAGGTCGGTAATGAGCAATTCTATTTCTTGAATGTCTTCCTTAAGTTGATCTTTTACTTCGCTATCAGGCATAAATTCCAAGCGTAGCTTTGCCTTGGTAATAGGAGAGCGTAGCTCGTGGCTAATAGCAAGGAGAAGCTGGCGTTTCGCCTCTAGCATCGACTGTAGTGAGTCGGCCATGTGATTGATGCTATCGGTTAACTCGCCCAGCTCATCCTGTCGATTGCTCTTCACGCGATAACTAAGGTCACCAAGACGAATTCGTTCCGCACCCTTTCTGAGAAGACGCACCGGGTCGAGTAACTTGTTGACCATGAAGTAGTTTAGGAATAAGACGATGCTAGCCAGTGCGACGCCGATATATAGCACGACATAGTTGAAGTTATTGTCATCTACAGAACGTTGGTATAGATAGAAATCATAGCCGCCGCGCTGAACCATTATGATGTCCTCATTACCGACTGATCTGACTTCAGCATCAGTGGTTAGAGTTCGATTAAAAACAGACTGCTCTACTGGAAGTCGGTATTCGTTGTCTGAACTCCAGCGCATGATCGGATTGTTGATCGCGATGCTCCAATCCAGTTCCTCAGCAAGGCGAATCGCGTTGTTTAGATTTGGAGGCGTACCTATATCTTCGATGATCGATTCGATGTTACGCGTGAAAAAGTCGGGGATAGCGTCAATCGTGTTGTTATTCTGATTAACGGTACGTAGGGAGATGGAAAAGATAGCGAAGAACAAAATTACGGTGATACCAAATATGAAGAGCAGGCGAACAAAAAGTGAACGCCTGACTACTTGAACCAATGTGGTCATATTTGCTCGCCGACAAAGGTGTAACCGCGGCCCCATACGGTCTTAATAAACCGCGGAGTTTTCGACGTGTCACTTAACTTGTGTCGCAAGCGGCTTACCAGAGTGTCTACGGCACGAGAAAAGAGTTCGGCATCTATGCCGCGCAAACGATTCATAAGCTCGTCGCGCGTAAAAGTTTTGTTGGGGAACTGCATAAAAAGTATAAGCAATTCGTATTCCATAGTGGTGAGGTCAAGCACCTCAGAATCGAGCTTAACTTCTCGCCGCGACGAATCGACTTCGAGACCATTGATATTCTTTATATCGCGCAGATTGTTGTCGTGGCTACTGCGACGAAGGATATTGTGAATACGAGCAACCAGCTCTCGTGGCTCAAAGGGCTTGGGCAGATAGTCATCGGCACCAAGTTCAAGCCCAACGATTCGGTCAGTGACTTCGGCGTGAGCGGTCAGCATTAGAATCGGCAGCTGGCCAAAAATAGAAGACTTGGCTCGAATTTCTCGGCAGATCTCAAATCCGTCTTTTTCTGGCAGCATCACATCGAGTATGAGCAGATCCGGCTTTATCTTCTTCAATAATTCAAAACCCTTGCTCGGGGTCAATGCGACATGAGCTTGCATGTCGTATCTCTCTAGATACTGAGTGAGCAGCTGGCCTAATTTCTCATCGTCATCAATGATTAGTATTTGTTTCATTACTGCTTCCAACTTGATTTGCCCTCTAGGATAGAGAGGCMGTCCTTAATAGTACGAATATGAGAACCATCGATCAAGTCTATAGCTGAATCGAATTCGCTCAAWGTCCCCAGATTCRTGCAATACAGCTRTTTTGGGGGATGCCAACGGCAGCCAAAGCCGCAAGAAACTAGCGAACTAGTGTATTATGTGCCGCTTCGCTTTTTGTGGCCCTGGGGCGCAATGATTTCTCTAAACAACATAATGCTAATGCGTGGCAGTCAGATTTTGCTACGTCATGTCTCTTTGGTTATCCATAAGGGGCAGCGAACTGGCATCATCGGCCGCAATGGCTGTGGCAAGACCAGCTTATTTCGAGCCCTGAGTGGTGATATTGCTCTGGAAGAGGGCGAGATCGAGATGCCTAATGGCCTGCGCCGTTCATCCATGGCCCAAGAGACGCCAGGCAGCAGCCGCAGCGCACTCGATTTTGTATTGGATGCACATGTTGATTTCCGCCAATTAGAAGAGTCTATTAAGCAGGCTGAAGAGAGTGGCAATGATCTGGCGCTGGCCGAATTATTCGGCAAATTAGAGGAGATCGATGGTTACGATATCGCTCACCGTGCTGAGAGGCTTCTCTCTGGCCTTGGATTCTCTGTTGATGAGTTCGAGAGACCGGTCAGTAATTTTTCTGGAGGCTGGCGTGTACGCCTAAATTTGGCCGCTGCGTTAATGTGCCCGGCAGATCTATTGATGCTAGATGAGCCAACCAACCACTTAGACCTAGAGGCGACGGTCTGGTTGGAGCAATGGCTGCAGAGTTTCCAGGGCACGATTTTGTTGATCTCCCACGATCGAACATTTTTGGACTCGGTGATTAATAATGTCCTCAGCTTCGACAATGGCGGGCTAGAATCGTACAAAGGTAACTATAGCTCGTATGAGAAACAACGTGCTGAGCGGATGGCGCTGCAGCAGGCTTTATACGTAAAGCAACAAAGAAGAAAATCAGAGATTCAGGACTTTGTACGCCGCTTTAGCGCCAAGGCTACTAAAGCAAAACAAGCTCAGAGTCGTTTGAAAGAGCTGCATCGCATGGAAGATATTGCGCCGGCACACGTGGATTCACCGTTTCGTTTTCAGTTTCCTGAACTCGACGAGCCATCAAGCTATCTAATGCAGGTGGATTCGCTGGCCATCGGCTTCGATAAGCCGCTCGTTGATAAAATCGCATTGAATATTCGTTCTGAATCACGCTTTGGTTTGCTGGGATTCAACGGCAGTGGTAAGTCGACGCTACTTAAAGTCCTTTCTGGCCAGATGCAGCAGCTCGATGGGGATATTATTCGGTCGAAGAAGCTAAAGGTTGGTTATTTTGCGCAGCATCAGGTTGATGAGCTAGATCAACAGGCGACACCTATACAGCTCATTCAGAAGGAAGAGGGCAATGCTACCGAGCAGCAGATTAGAGACTACCTCGGTGGCTTCGATTTTCGCGGGACTCGAGTTAACGAAACCATTAAAAATTTCTCCGGTGGTGAGAAGGCGCGTCTCGCGCTGGCAAAAGTTGCCTGGCAGAAACCCAATCTGCTTTTGCTAGACGAACCGACCAATCACCTAGATCTCGAAATGTGCCATGCGCTCACGGTGGCGCTGCAGCAGTATCAGGGTGCTATGGTTGTTGTCTCACACGATCGTCACCTATTAGTTAATACGGTGGACGAATTTTATTCGATACACAAAGGTGTATTCGCTGAGTTTAAAGGCGACCTTAAGGACTACGAGAAATGGCTAAGCACTCAAACGTTCTCTGACTTTGAGTCACGCGAGGAAACGGTGGCTGCAACAACTGAGGTAGCGCCGCCGAAGCAGAAGCTTGATAAGAAAGAAAAGCGTCAGCAGGCGGCTGATCGCCGAGAAAAGCTGGCGCCACTGAATAAGCAAGAGAGGCGCTTAGAGGCGGAGATAGAAAAAATTCAATCGAAATTGATGAAGATTGAGTCCTCGCTTGCCGACGAGGGCATCTATCTCGAAGAAAATAAGAACGACCTGAACGTACTAATTCAGGAGCAGGGAGCACTTAAGTCGAAACTTGTGAGCTTTGAGGAAGAGTGGCTGGAAATTCAGGAAGAGATCGCTAACTACGAATAGCAAAAAATCGCTACTACTTGAAACTGGGGAAAACGATCCAATCTAAGTTAGATCGACAAAATACGCTGAGACAAGTAGGCAGCTCTATGAAAACGCTTTTTTCTCTATTTGCTGGACTACTGCTTACGGCCACAGCTACTGCACAGGCCCCAGATTACAGCCAGTTCAAGACCAGCGACGAAGAAAACAATATTGAAATCTTCAAGTTGGTAAGCCCGTCCGTAGTAAACATCACTAATTCTCGGCTCGTTCGTTCCCTCTACGCGTTCAACCCTCAAGAAGTACCCCAAGGCAGTGGTACCGGTTTCATCTGGGACGAAGCAGGCTACATAGTAACGAACTACCATGTTGTACAGCAGGCGGACCGAGTAACTGTCACTCTGCAAGATGGAACGAGTTATGCCGCGACAGCGGTAGGGGTAGACCCAGATAAAGACTTGGCGGTGTTAAAGATCGATGCGCCGAACACTGAGCTGGTAGCTATTATGCCAGGGGATTCCTCGCTCTTAGAAGTGGGCAGGAAAGTTATTGCCATAGGCAATCCGTTTGGGCTGGATACGACAATGACGGTTGGTATCGTCAGTGCGCTAGGACGAGAAATAGATTCGATGAGTCGCCGTAAGATCCGCGATGTGATTCAGACCGATGCTGCTATTAACCCTGGAAATTCGGGCGGGCCATTGCTCAACTCCTTAGGCCAGCTAGTCGGTGTAAATACCGCAATCTATAGTCCTAGCGGAGCAAGTTCGGGGATAGGCTTTGCTATACCCGTAAATACCGTTAAGCGAATCGTTCCGGATCTTATCGCTTACGGGAGGGTGCAGACCCCCGTGATGGGTATCAGGCAGATTCCTCAGGCAGACTATTATCGAAGGCAGTGGGGGATCGAGGGAGTCATAGTATTGGATGTGTTTCCTGGGACTGATCCTGCGCGTGCAGGAATGCGTGGTTTGTCTAGAGGTCCACGTGGGCGCATTCAGCTGGGCGATGTCATTGTACAGATCGATGGACAGCCCGTGCGGAATGAGGATGACTACGCCGACGTACTAGAACAGCACAGTGCTGGCGATACCGTGAAAGTCAAAACGGTGCGAGATAATCAGATTCGCGAATACGCTATTCGTTTGCTATCGCCCAGCAGTCGCTAACGTTTCGCGATGTCCGATCTTGCAGTCGCCACGGCTGCCAACACCTGATTCGGAGCTGTACCACCGATATGGTTGCGTGCTGCTACCGATCCTTCCAGTGTCAAAACTTCGAAAACATCTTCTGTGATCAGGTCGGAGAAAGCTTGCAGTTCGGCTATCGTGAATTCTGCTAAATCCTTCTTCTCTTTGATGCCGAAGGCCACAGATTTTCCTACTACTTCATGCGCATCGCGAAAGGGTATTCCTTTCTTCACTAGATAATCGGCCAAGTCAGTAGCTGTCGCATAGCCTTGTTTCGCAGCGGCATACATCGCGTTCTTATTGCAAATTACTGCAGGCATCATCTCGCTATAGGCAAACAGGCAGTCTTTTACTGTATCGATTAGATCGAACAGCGGTTCCTTGTCTTCCTGATTGTCTTTGTTATAGGCAAGTGGCTGTGACTTCATTAGTGCGAGCAACGAAACCAAATGCCCGTATACGCGGCCGGTCTTGCCTCGAACTAATTCCGGCACATCGGGATTTTTCTTCTGTGGCATGATTGATGAACCAGTGCAGAATCTGTCCGGTAGATCGATGAAGTTAAATTGTGCGGAGGTCCATAAGACGAGCTCTTCGGAGAATCGAGAGAGATGCATCATCAATATGCTGGCGAAGGATGCTAGCTCGATAGCGAAATCCCGATCGCTCACGGAGTCTAAGGAGTTTCTAGTTGGTGCATCGAAACCGAGCTGCTCGGCGGTAAAATGTCTATCGATCGGGTACGTGGTTCCTGCTAAGGCTGCCGCACCTAAGGGTGACAAGTTCACTCTTTTGCGGCAATCGAGGAGTCGATCGTAGTCTCTATCTAGCATTTCATACCAGGCCATCATATGGTGGCCGAAGCTAACTGGCTGCGCAGTCTGAAGGTGGGTGAAGCCAGGCATAATGGTATGGGCCTCTTTTTCGGCTACACCGACTAGTGCCGATTGAAGTTTCGTAATCAATTCGGCGATCTGATCGATCTCACCACGTACATACAAGCGAATATCAGTAGCCACCTGATCGTTTCGTGACCGGCCGRTATGCAGTTTCTTGCCTACATCACCGATGCGTGAGGTTAATGCTGCCTCGATATTCATGTGAACATCTTCTAGCTCGATAGACCATTCAAACTTGTCGTYCTGAATATCCTCTCGAATCGATTCTAGCCCATCGGTAATTTGCAACACTTCGTCCGCYGTCAAAATACCCGCTTTCGCTAGCATCTTGGCATGGGCAACAGAGCCGTCGATATCTTGYTGGAACARSCGRCGRTCAAAATCCACCGAGGCGGTAAATCGTTGTACGAAGGCATCCGTGGCTTCAGTAAATCTGCCGCCCCAGAGTGTGTTCTGATCCTTATTTTTGCTCATAGCTTGGTTTCACGCTGTAAATTTGTGGGCAATGCACATGATGCACTAAATAATAGAGTCTATTCGYCWGCCRYTAGCTTCGCTGTTACTTCTATCTCGATCTTCATTTTTTCATCGAGCARGCCRGCTTCAAACACTGTTGCAGCAGGGAGAACTGAGCCTAGATACTTCTGAAAAACTGGCCAGCAAGGTTCGAAATCAGCTTTGTTGGGTAGTATATAACGTATGCGAACGATCCCGGATAAATCACTGCCTGCCGATTTAAGAACCTGCTCAATGTTTTTCAAGCACTGATCTGCTTGCTCGACGACGTTCTCGGAAATCGTCATTGTCGTGTAGTCGTACCCAGTAGTACCGGACACGAACACGAAATCACCGTCAACTACTGCTCGTGAGTAGCCAATCTTACTCTCAAATTCTGAACCTGTGGAAATTAGTTGTCTACTCATACAATACCTCGACCTTACCTATAACAGTTGTAATTGAGCTCTATCTAATAAATGAGCTGGCTAAACAGGGGCAGCATTATAGCAGGATCGGCAAAAGCTTGAACCCAGCTGAAACTCCTTGCCGTAGCAAATGCGGACAAATCGCAACATATGCCGTAAAATGCCCTTCTTCCGTGATGAAATAAAAGACAAAGAGCAGTACACCATGCCAGCCAAAACTCTTCGAATTGCTACCCGTAAAAGCCCGCTCGCCCTATGGCAGGCCCACTATGTAAAGGCGGCATTGGAAAAGGCCCATGACGGTCTGAATGTCGAATTGCTCGCCATGAGTACCCGCGGCGACAAGATTCTCGACACACCATTGGCCAAGATAGGGGGCAAAGGTCTCTTCGTTAAAGAGCTAGAACATGCGATGTTGGAAGGTCGGGCGGATATTGCGGTGCATTCTATGAAGGACGTGCCGATGGAATTTCCTGAAGGCCTCGGCTTGGCGGTCATCTGTGAGCGTGCAGATCCAGCCGATGCTTTTGTCTCAAACAACTATGACAAGCTGGCTAACCTACCCCAGGGTGCGACAGTGGGCACCTCAAGCTTTCGTCGCCAGTGTCAGTTGCGGGAGCTACGCCCTGACCTAAAGATCGCCGATCTGCGTGGCAATGTGGGAACAAGACTGTCGAAGTTAGATGCAGGCGGGTTTGACGCGATCATTCTTGCAGCCGCTGGTTTAAAACGCTTGGAGTTGGAAGGGCGTATCCGCGAGAGTATTTCTTTCGAGGACTCTCTGCCTGCAGGTGGTCAGGGAGCGGTCGGTATCGAATGCCGAACTATCGATACAGACACACGGCAACTGCTCGATTGTCTTCATCATGCAGACACGGCGTGTAGGGTAGAAGCCGAACGGGCAGTGAATGCGCGTTTGCAGGGTGGCTGTCAGGTACCGATCGCGAGTTTCGCCGAGCTCTATGGTGATGAGTTACATCTACGCGCCTTGGTTGGCAACTTGGAGGGGACACAGATACTCCGCAGCGAGATTCGCGGTGACCGTCATCAGGCGGAACAATTAGGTATTACTGTAGCCGAAGATCTTTTGTCTCAAGGAGCGGAAGAAATACTCAGTGCCTTGCGAGACTCAATAGAAGATTAGGCTTTAGTTAAGAGCAGGTTTAATTGATGAATTCTAATTCCCTATCTGGACTCACTGTTCTAATAACTCGCCCCTCAAATCAGGTTGATAGTTTGAGGCAGGCAATCGAAGCTGAGGGAGCTAAAGTTCTGTCGCTTCCGCTCATCAAGATCAAGGCTCTCAATGCTGCGCAAGCCATTCAAGACCTAAAAGACAAAGTGCTACAGCTAGACAGCTATCAATCCCTAATTTTTGTAAGCAATAATGCCGTGAATTTTGGTGGCGAGGTCATTAATAATTATTGGCCGCAATTTCCCGTTGGGGTCGATGTTATTGCAGTGGGGCCAACGACGGCTGAGGCTGCTTCGGTGCGACTCGCCTGCGAGGTAATTCAGCCAAGCAGCGGCATGACCAGCGAAGACATACTGTGCCTGCCTCAGCTTTCGGATGTTAGCGAGAAGAAGGTTGGTATTGTACGCGGGCAGGGAGGGCGAGAACTGTTGGCTGACACTCTGCGTCAGCGCGGCGCCACTGTCGATTATCTTGAGGCCTACAGCCGTACTCCAGTAGATTACACGAGCGCAAATTTCTGCAATAGATTGTGTGATGCCGGAGTCAATGTCCTAACGGTAAGCAGCGGTGAATCACTGGATAGGCTGACACGTCTATTGGCCGATAATAGGAAGAGGTTGCAGCAATTAAACTTAGTAGTTCCCTCAGAAAGAGTTGGGCGACAGGCGGAAAAGGCTGGATACCAGCAAGTTTACAATGCCCGTGGCGCTGATCCGTTAAGTTTTGTAAGCGCGCTGGGTGAACTCGGCATTAATCAAGAGTAAGCTATACTCAAGCTCACGACTTAGAAGGCAGTACAGTGACAGAGCAGTCAGAAACACCCAAAATTTTGGATGAGATATCCAAGAGTAATGCGGCCAAGGCCAGCAGTCGACCGACTCGAAAGCAGCAGACGACGAGGCGGCGGTTTGCAGTAGTTACCAGCTTCCTGCTACCCATCGTTGCTGGAGTGTTGTTCCTCACGTATCAGCAAATTTCTCTGAAATCAAAGTTGTCCGAGCTCGAGCTCAAAAACCAGCAGCTGAATCAAAACGTAGCCACACAGGGCATCCAGCTGGCACAGATCGAGCAGGCGCAGCTTGTCGCTCTTGAGCCAATCGAATTCGATAATTCTGATCTGCGAGAGTTGGAATCGACACTATCTGAGGAAATTGAAAGTCTCACGACACAGCTCGCGGATATTCAAGCCGTACAATTATTGGCAAATAATGCGACAGATCGAACTTGGAAATTCCTCGAGGGGCAATACTTAGTCAACATAGCCAACCGGAAACTAAGGCTAGAGGGCGACGTGGATACCGCGATCTCCCAATTAGAAATAGCCGACCAAGCGCTTCGGGATTCTGGTAGTTCGAGCGTGTTTGCCGTCCGGCAGGCGATTGCAAGCGATCTCCAGAAACTAAAAAGTATCGATATTCTAGATCGTGAAGGTATTTATCTGCGTTTGGATGGTCTGTTGGCAGAGATGGAGAATATCGACCTGCTCAATAGCATGCGCGTCGAATTTGAAAATAGACGTAACGCCGAATCACAGCCGTTGCAACTAGGCAGCGATACGAATAGCTTCCTAGATTCCAGCTTCGAATTCTTAGGCTCCATATTTGTCTGGCGCGAATGGGAAGAAACGCCGGAAGCCATGTTAGCTCCGGGGCAGGATGATCTCATTAAGCAAAATTTACGCCTTATGCTCGAACAGGCGCAGCTCGCTTTGTTGATGCGCGACAATAGCTTGTATCAACAGGCCATGGCGAAAAGTCAGGATTGGTTTCAACGGTATGCCATTACCGACTCACTTCAGGGACAAGCTTTGACGAGAGAATTGAGCCAACTTCGTGCAATCGACATCAACCCTCTGTTGCCCGCCTTGAATCAATCTTTGTTGCTGATCAATCAACTGGTAGCAAGCGAGCGGTAGATTAGTCATGATCAAGTTATACCTTTTTAGTCTTCTCGCAATCGTCCTGGCGCTTCTGGTCAGTCTCTATCTTGGATTTCCTGGTGATCCCGGCTACCTATTAATTGCCTTCGGGAACACTACTTTTGAGACTAGCTTGTTTGCCTTGCTCGTCGCTGTGATCGTTCTCTACCTTGTCATTAAGCTTATACTTATCGTGTTTCACTGGTTTAATCCCTGGCACCTTATTCGCTTCGGGAGAAACTACAAAGCACATTTGCGAGCAAAGAGCAGAAGCAAGACGGTCGAGGGTCTATTGTATTTTACCCGCGGAAGCTGGGAATCTAGCTACAATCTGCTGAAGAAAGGTATGAAGGATTCTGACGGGAATGTTGTCAACTATCTTGCCGCGGCCTATGCCGCCTATAAGTTGGGGAATAAAGAAGGGTGGATGAATTGTCTGGAGACTGCTGAGGGGAAATACCCAGCTGCACGCTCCACTATCAACTCGCTGAAGGCGCAGCTTCTGTTCAAGTCTGATCAACTGGAACAGTGCGTGGCCGTATTACAGCAAATGAAAACTAGTTCATTGAACGATGCGTCTCTGCTGCAACTTTTGAAAGAGGTTTACCTGAAGCTCAACGACTGGGAGCAATTAGAAAAATTGCTGCCCGCCTTAAAGAAGAACAATGTAATCGATGAGGAGGAGGCCGAGCTAATTCGAGTCCGAATCTTCATGGAAAGCTTATACCGAATGAGTAATCAGCGAGTGGATTTCAGCGATGCACAGATCGGTGTGCAGCTAGAGAAGGTATGGAAGAAAGCCCCAGTGTCCTACAAGCAGGATGAGCGAATCGTTAAACATTATGCCGAAATACTGTTTAAGCTCGATCTGAAAGAACAGGCAGGTAAGGCTATAGAAGTTGCTTTGAATAAGAGCTGGAGTGACGAGCTCATTAAGCGCTACGGTGAGTTTGACTTTGGCACTCCTCATCAGCAGTTGCTGCTGGCAGAGAGTTGGATTCAGGGCCGGCCGGGAAACGCGAGCCTATTAGTTGCGTTGGGACGAATAGCGATGCGCAATGAACTCTGGGGAAAGGCCAGAGAATATTTCGATACCAGTATCGAAGTTGCACCTAGCGCGGAGGCTCACGGCGAGCTTGCGCGGCTATTGAAATCTTTAGGCGAAACGCAGCTCGCCGATGAACATCAAGAGAAGTTTGTGCAGGGAATTGGTGCTGAGCTGCCTAGCTTTCCAATGCCGAAAGCCCTAGACAAAACCTAAATAAAGCCTAGATAGGTTTGAATAGGACGTAAACGCCTGATTCGAATTAGAATTCGCGTTCCTCAAACTCCAATTCCACTCCGTCATACCCATTCGTCATGTACATCTTTCCGTCGCGAAACTCTATCGCGTTTACATTCCTTAGAATTAAAACCAGGTTGTTATGCAGCGAGCCCGGGGCACAGAGTTTTCGTGTGGAGACGAAAGGATCGAAAAGAAAGCCAGTGCTGTCCTGGAAATAGGAGCCGGTGATGGTGTTGCAGTCGGATGCGCCAGTGAGCCTATTTTCAGACCGAAAATTTAGGCGGTATAGGCTTGGGTCGTCTGGCGTGAACAGGAAGCCGCCCAATACCTTCATGTTCAGTAGCTGCCAATTGCTGCCTTCGAGGGTGATGTCTTCTTCCTGAGCGAGACTGAATTGGGCTGATGATAGAATGAGCGTCAATAGAGTGCCTAGAACAAGGTGTCGTGACAGTATTTTCTTCATGATTCCGGCTTCCTAAGGAGTTTGCGCTCTTGATTGTTGCCATCAAGGCTATGGAACTATTCTACTCAGTGCCTTGCTTCGCGCCAACCCCGCTGCTGATTTTAATAAGCATATAACCAAGCCAGGTTAGCATATCGCTGAGCATCACTAAGACTCGAAAGCCTGCTACGAAAATGATCAGCTGTGTACGCGGCAGCTCTGAGGTTGCGAGTTCGGAGTATACGACCTCGAAAACACCTATGCCCTGGGGCGCGAAGATACTGACAAAGCCTACAACGAAGGCGAATAGGTAGTTTACGACTGTGAGAAGTACACCGTCCTGCGCATTTACCAAGCCGATTGCTGCCATGTAAGAATAGAAGGCACTCGCCGCAAGCACCCAGAAAATTGTACATATTATCGCCAGTTGCAAATAGGCAGCGCCTGACAGAATGAAACTGTGCCGCCTAAAAAACAGTGCCAAGGGAATCGTGGCGATACTGCTGAGGAATAGGACCAATGCCAGTGTTGAATACAACTCACTCGAACTGAATAGATAAATACCAAGAGTGGATGCAATCGCGGCCATAATTATGGAGAAGCTGTTCTCGTAGATTACAACCAGGCCAATATCCGTCCTCGTTATGCCCATGCTTTTCATATCATAGACGCGAGCGAAGGTCTGCCACACGCCGCCAGGCAAGAACTTTGAAGGAATTCGGTTCAGGTGGATTGAGAGGAGGGTTCGGAAAGTGATCGAGTTTTTTTTGTCTCTGAGTATCGTGAACGCTATTGCCGGTATTACGAGTGTAGCCAAGACCCAGAATAGGATCGCTGTTGCGAGCCTGGAGTAAGAAGCGTCGGTGAAAATGGACGCGATATCCGTTCTGTTCTGAAAGAATACCGTGACAAGGAACGCAATGCTGCAAATAAGAAATAGCCGTTGGAGCCATAGAAGCGTAGTTTTCATAAATTTTCCACTAACACCTCGGTTCGCTCAGGCAATCACTCGGGCTCTTTTTGGAACAACAGCATACACGGATATTCAACTCTGTATTTTTCTTCGAAGTTTTCAAGGGGGTAGGGCTGCTCGACACCATAGACTTTGGTAAAATAGGAAGACTTAAAAATTAAGCTGTAGCTATTCTGAAGCATTGTCGAGTTCAGGTCTTCAACGTTAAAAAACCAACAAGCAATTTTAGAGCCGTAGTAATTCTGTGCTGTAGCGAATGTTGTAATATCACCGGCGGGGATATTGGCCATGAGGATGTACTCGGCATTGAGCCGGCATAACTGCGATAGCTG
>JAESUT010000234.1 GCA_016762995.1 Gammaproteobacteria bacterium
GAACTGTACTTTCACTGAAAGCAGTGTTTTCAGCAAACACTGAAAGTACAGGTATGGGTGAAACATATTCACCCGTTACCGGTGTATTTCGGGTTAAACTCGGCAGATTTTATCTCAGTTTAGAAAAGCTGACGTTCGTTCAAAATGCAGCGAACGGCAGGAAAGAGCCCAGAGTAACGGATGCTGCGACGCAGCATTGCTAAACTGACGTTGGCGAAGTTCCGATAGCCGCGTACCTTGGCATAATAGAAGTGAGAGCGGGAGATCTTGATGGCAGTTTTGCGTGGGCTTGTGAGCGACCAGGAGTTTGAGAAGGCTATCGATAGGGACGATGAAGTTGGTCGAGGATCTAACAGGCTGGTGTTCGCCGTCCTTGGGACCAGTGAGTATGTTATCAAGGAAAGCAAACAAGCTTTTCACTATAGCAACTTCGTCGAATGGCTCGTTTGGGGTGCGGTGAGTGAGATGAAGGAGGACATTCTCGGAAATGCACCTAACGAGGAGATGGCTGGAAAGTTCGCTGAGTGTGTGGCGATTAGTCATTCCGCTCGGTACTTGATGATGGAAAGGCTGTCGCCAATCTCCAGTTCAGCGCAACTGCAACTGAGCAACTTTCCGCAATGGTTAAACGATAAAAAACTCAGCGCGTTCGGTACGTCGCCTGACGGCAGCGTAAAAGTAATGGATTACGGCATGGTTGATTTCTACCAAGTATTAAATCCACTTAACCACCAAAGCTTTCCCTGATGGGATTTCTCGGCCCTTTGTCGCCAATCACCGTTACATCACGCGCTACGGCGCAGCTTCCTGATTGCGGACATTCGTTCAGCATTTAGATGATGGATTTGCTACTGAWAGTACAGAGTTACTATTCAGTGAATATGTTCCAGTTTCGGTTTACATTCGCCGCACAATAACCAAGGCATCGAAAAAGCCGCCTATTGAAAGATGTTGAAGGCCAACAACTTCATGAAGTTTCCAAATAATTAGCCTGTAGCCAAGTCTTCAGGACCAACGTACTTTAGGTCAACACGGCTACCGTCAGGAGCCACTTCTGCGTGCAGTAGCCCAGTTCTTCCAGGGTTGAGTGCGTTTTGAACATTACCGAGCGGTACGCCATCAGACGAGAATACATGTGGTCGGCCCTCCCATTCGTAGATTTGAACGGGAGTCCCCGAAGTGGGTGGTGTGCCGAACCAATCTACATCCACCCAATATCGACGATCTGCCCAAACCAGCTTTTCATCAGAAGAAAAACTTCTCACAAATTCTGTCCACATAGTTTTTGTTTCAAGGGTCGGCCAACCGGGCAGCGCGTTCCATGCCAAAAGTGCTTCAGTAGTGAGCCATTGCCGCAACTCTTGACCCGTCTGAAAAGTTGCGCCCGTATCGGTCACTACCTTGATCGCGGCTATCCTCGAATTGAAACCAGCCTGGATGAGAATGGCTGCAGGAAGACAAAGAGTGCCGGTTTCAACAGCGGGAACCGCAAATCCAAGCTCGTGGTCATCAATTGGGAAATCACCGATGACGTCGCCATTGGCGATGGCGCGCACGCGGATGGATTCCATAGCCCAGGGCAATCGATAGACCAGCCCACCTTCAACAAACCGCAGCGTTTCTGTTTCCTGCCCCATGGCGACTGCGGCAATCGGCAGCCCGAGCAACCAAGATCGCAGTATGTCACGCCAATTTGCGGGCATCGGATCAGGCGTGAACGGATAAAAAGAAAAAACGCGTTCCGCGATACCTGTAATCGCTGCAACTGAAGCTTCAACATCTCCAACAATGATACTGCTGTTTGCTTGAACAAGTAGTTGATTGGCATCGGCGGCGATGGCGTCGAGTGCATGACCGGTCGTCAACCCAACGCCAGCCAGGAAATACCCGCGACGTTTAGCTGCCGTAGATTGACTCCAAATGAGCTTGCTACGCGAGACAAGGCCAGCTGTTAGTGCTCGTTGTACCTGTTCGTCCTGCCTTGCCAGTGTGCGGTGCCAGAGAGAAGATTGAAGAATGTCGTCCAGTGCAGCTTCAACACCCTCATCGGGGATTTCATTTTCTCCCATGAGACCTAAGATCGCTGTATCCAGTGTTGCAACATTTTGCTCCCAATTTGCAAATGCACGCTCACGATCCTCAGGTTTTTCATTTGCGACCTCTGGAAATGTCCAAGCCACAGCATTGTTAACGACGTATTCGGTTAGTTCGTCCAGTTCCCCGCCTATTCGAGCCCGCATGCGCTTCAACAGCAATACAACAAGTTGTACGAGACCGCTTTCCATATCGCGTGCGCCGAGATCATTTATCAATCCCTCCCAGTGCCAACGTTTATTTTGAGCTTTATTGTACATTGGAAAAAGGACCATGCCTTCGACATCTACATATGCCCGCCCAGCCCTTCCGATGATGTTTTTGAACTCGGAGACCTTAATCCGTTCGCCGAACCGGTGCACTGAATGAAATATGAGTGCCGTAGCCGATAGATTGAGACCTTGGGCGAGTGTTGGAGAAGAAATTGTCACCTTCAGGACATTGTCGCGCAAGAGACGCTCTATTTCCTTCCGGTAAGCAGCTGGTAGCGCCCCGTGATGCACGCCTATGCCAAGTCGAAGGCACTTGAGAATGCCATTGTTAGCGCCGAGCCATTCTTCCCCAAGTGCAATTGCAGTGTTGAGCATCTCGGGATCAGCCTCTAGCAACGAGTGTAGCGCACCTCGTTCATGCAAATCGATAATTACATCTGCGAATGGCTCAACACTGCGCCTTTCCGGACAGTAAATTAAAACAGTCTGCCCATCACCTACTAATTTCCATGCGGTCGCCAGACAAAGTTCCCGTTGATTGTCAGGGAAAAGGCGCGTCCGCTGGCGCTTTGGGTGGACCCAGTTCGGTGGCGCAGCACCCACAAGAAAACGCTGCACCCAAGGCCGCTCATCACCGATGCGCAGATTCAATCGTGCGGTTGGCGATGTCCACACTACTTCACCAAAGCGCAGCCGCGTCGGACGCCAATCAGATTTAATAACATCACCCGGTTGGTCCCGACGCAACCAAGCGGCAAAGTCTTCGAGCTGATCACCCTCAGGTAATACAGCCGAAAGGCATACGATCCGCCTGTCGTTTGCATCTGGTCGCCGCAGGAGCCTTTGAATTTGTACTTCGTAACGGACTTCTCGCTCTTCAGGGCCGATCATGTGTCCTTCGTCAAATATGAGAAGGCCCACGTCGTCGAGAAGGGACGGATCGTTCCGAAGTGCGAAGTCGAGTTTCTCGGGCGTCGCGACAACAATATCGCTGTCTCGGATAGCATCCTCGTCAAAGCCACTGACCCCAATGCTTCCATAAAGCGAAGAAATCGTTTTACCAAGCGGACCAAATGTCTTTTGTAGGATACTTTCTGTCTGGGCCGACAGCGCACGGAGTGGAGTAATAAAGGCAACCCTTTTACCACCGGCAAGACAACGAAGGATGCAAAGTTCCGCAATGCGCGTTTTTCCCGCACTCGTCGGGAGCGAAACCACCAGATTGTCGGATTGGTCAACTGCCCGGGAAGCCGCTTCAATCTGTGAAGGCCAGAGATCGACCTCCGCTTTTGGGCGAGATTGCAAAAGGGCAATGAACAATTGGCGAAGGCTGGTCCAATCTGCAGCTTCGCCGCCTGCCGGTTGCTGCGGAAGTTTCTCGTGGAATGTACACATCCACCAGTCTGACAAAAGGTGGATCGCTACGCGGTGAGACCACCAATGCGGCAACATGTTGAATTCGCTACATACTGACAGACCTACGTGCAGGCGTTCAAGAGCTTGATTGAGCAGTTGCCGCTCGCCACGTTCCAGAGCCAGGAGAAATAATGAGATTGCGGAAAAGAAACCATCCGTCAATGCTGCGTTCAATCCGTCAAAGAGAAAGTCATTTCCTCCATTCTCCGGAAACTCTGCAATCTGATCAATGGTAGTCTGGATATTTTCGGCGATTTGATCATCGCTACCTTCACCAGATGCCCGATAGTTGAGAATGTTGGAACGAAGTGCTCTGAAATTTCGTTTCATCAGTTGCGCCAACACACGCTCAATAGGCGAAAAATTCTCATTTGTTTCAACGATTGCCAGAAGCGAGTATGCTCGGGCGGAAAGATGCGCCAGATGATAGCTTGCTGCTGCCATAACAAAATGGAAGTTGCGATTGGCCTCCTCGGGATTCCCTTTGGAGATTACTGCTTCAAGGGCAGTAGCGGATTGCTCGAAAGCAACTCGCGCAATTGTGGGGTCACCCTCGAGTTCTCGCAACCGCAGGCCTAGACCGAGAAGCGCGTAACCATAAGAATGTAGGTCGTGGCTAAGCTGTGGCGAAAAATCTGGGGCGTCTGGTGGGAGAACCCCATCCTGCCAGATGATAGCGCGTGCTTGACCACGAGCTATAAGGCTTCCTCGAAAACCAGCGGTCGCCGCCTCTTCGATATCTGCTGCGATCGCTTCAGGCGTTGTTGGCATCAGTAATCACCCGATCATATACTGCCCCGATGAAGGCAGCATGGCCCTCGATATGCAAACCTACGCCCCACTGATGAACTTGGCCCTGATARGCTTKRAGAGACGCTYTCAWTARMGCGYYYGGCGCGTTTCCWGAGAAGGTGAAAAGCARATGTTTWACATTTTGCAATGGGATYCCRAATTTCAACAACGCATCATCAATGGCATCCGCTAAGGGCAAATTATTCAACTCGAGAAGCCGAGCAGATATAAATGATAGGGCATGCGCGGAGGGCAACCCATCCTCCTTATCGAGACCTTCGCGTGCTTGGGTAAGAACCTGCGCAGTAAGTGCCACTCTGCTCTTGGCCTCGGTTTTCAGGAAGTGCAATCGCTGCGTTTGTGGGTCGAGGAGCATGCCAATGACATCCTCCCCGCGCATAGCCATATTACGATGGTCTTTCCAACGTAGCCGTTTGATTGGCGCATGATAACCGCCGCTAAAAGCATCAATCCACTCGGTGGCAAAAATCTCGCCCAGGTCGCCTGACCTTATGTTTTTTGTTGTCGGAATTTTCTCTTCGATCAAAGCAGCCGCCGCTGGCTTTCCCAACCTCCGGAACGCGCGCGCTAAATGCTCCTCCGATGCATAATGACTCGGCAATATCGCCGCTGTCGCATCAACCCCAACGTCAACTCGTTCCGGCTGGGCCGTTATCACGCGTGAAAAGTGAACACCGACCTGTTCGTCAATAGCTTCACACCAATCGTTGAACCCTACCATGATATTTCTTCCAATCAGCTAAGAAAGAGATCGCGAACACGAGCAAACGGCGACCCCGTCTCTGCAGCTCTACGAACCTTATGCTCAAGCACTTGAACGAGAGAGATGTTTTTGTCGAGCATCTCATACAGATCCAGACCGTCCATACAGATAACACGTTTTCCTTTGCCAAATGCAATAAGACCATCTTCTGTAAAGCCATTCGTACTCACAAACAAACCACGTGCCCACGCCGCTTTTTGCTCTATTTTTCCATGGAAAACATGTAAATCAGCGACTCCGATTGCCTTTCCTTGCCACTTGGCTTCCAGAAGATAGGTTTCGCTCCCGAATTGAAAGCTGCCATCGATCTGCTCGCCCTGAAGTCGGAATGGTGCATGCGCGGCCAGTCCATATACATCGAACAATTTCTTGAGAAATTTTTCAAATGCGAATCCGCGTGCTTGCGGGCTAAGTGAAGTGACCTGCATCAAGTCTGCTTTGATCTTTTCCAAGGTTTTTTTATTTACCTTTGGAGTTGGATCAATTGCTCGGTCCTTGGATGTCTCGACACCCACGCCGGAAAGACGCTCGAGTAGGCCCATAATGCGGGCCTCCGAGTTTATCACTGGATCATCGCTACCAGTTCGCTCCAGATAGTCAGCACGATACTCCCACAGTGTTGTGAGAGCTTGAACTGCCGTAGCATTATTGCAGTTTTGTAAAAAATAACGGAGACGTTTCCCCTTGGAACCTCCTCTCACTGCGTATTTTGCATCATCGATATCAATCTTGAGTTCAGTCGAAAAAAAATCGGTGTCAGAAAAGTCTAACACGTAGCCTGGCCCTCGGATGAAATCCACAAGGTCATCGACAAGGCGTAGGTCAATTGATTTTATTGAGTTAATGAAACTACTCCTCGTTGTGTAAATTGCTCCAAAATACCGCAAAGATGAAAAAATACATCTACCAATTTAGGACTGAACTAGCAATAATCGTTAT
The DNA here is from genome assembly GCA_016762995.1 of Gammaproteobacteria bacterium. Taxonomy (GTDB): domain Bacteria; phylum Pseudomonadota; class Gammaproteobacteria; order Pseudomonadales; family Pseudohongiellaceae; genus UBA9145. The sequence continues at coordinate 6,238 of JAESUT010000234.1, forward strand.
TGTATTCCCGTGAGTTTTGTCTGCCTAAACTCACTAGTTTTTCTTACTAACTCGTTTTTGAATAATGACCTATATTTCAGTTTTAGTGTTTGCTTTTACTGTTCATAAAATGTGAATTCGCGTCTGCAGCGAATGTCCGGTTTCCGCCCATGCTGTTTTTCGCCGCATGTGCAGCAAATCAAAAGCGGCCTTTGGTACATTCGTCATGAACGGCAGCAAAGTCCTACCAAAGCCGCCATCTGACGCGGCTTGACTGAATGTCGCCTGAAACCGGCAAGCCTTACATCTCAGTGCGTGAACTAGCTGACATGCTTGCGCGTGCCTCTTCGAGGCAGTTGCCGTCATAGTCCCCAATGAAGCCCCAACAGGCTTCGATTTCGTCGCCGTCCTGTTCGATCACATAGCCATATGTGTTTCCGTTGAGGTAATCGCTATAGGTCGCAACCTCTTGTTTTAGGACCTCTGCAACCCGATGGCGTAATTTAGCGGAGACGCGGGCGACGCTGTATTCCTTCCTGATGGTGTCCAGTGTCGCATAGATAAAGCCCACTTGTCCGGAGTCCCACGGACAATGAAACCCTGTCGTGTTCATCACCAGACCGGAATGGTCGTAAAGATAGGCCGGTAGAATGACAGCGTATTTTTCCGCGCGACCAGCAAGTTCATCGACGGACAGCTCGCTGTCCACGTCGAGGTCACAGAGATCGAGCAGGAACTCGCGGCCGCCATCAAATGAGTGTTCATCACCAAGATTGTAGCGAGTGTGACCGCAAATGAGTGTACCTAGATTATCCCAATCTCGTGGACTTTCGACGTCGCCGTCGTGATAGATTTTGATGACATGGCCGTTGAGGCTTTCTTCGTGAATGGGGGAGTGCATGTGGTTTCCTTTCTGAAACGACAAGACCCGCCGGAATGCTCCGGCGGGTCTTGTGTTTGATATGGCGAATTCGTTTAGGCTGCGGAGGCTATGCCGAGCGGCTTTTCGACCAAGTTAAAATAGAGGTTTTCTGTTGCTTTCTTGAATCCTGGCGGTTTGCGAGGTGCGAGACAACGGACTGATGCGCTGCAGCCTTCACCATGTTCCATCGCAAAATGGGTCACTTGGTCGACGAGGTCCGGCATGCCGGCAGCGGTCAACTCTTGTTCGGGATATTTGCGCAACATCTCGAATTTTGTCACGACGAACCCGCGCTCGCGATGAGCCGGATAAAGTGTGATTTTGTAATTGATTGATTTGGCCATGAGCCGTCTCCTTGAGCGGGCAGGGCAGAGATGTCTGCTCTTTGAAACCCGTCACAAGGAAGGGACCGTTCCCGATCATGAGAACGATCCGATGTTGGATATGAGGCAAGCGCGATGAGCGAAGGCTAGTATTCTGAAGGAAAGAGCAACGTCAGGACTCGACATGTTTGTTCGAGATCGGTTGGATCTGCACTGCCATACTCATAATTGGTGTCATAGAGGTCGATTTTGAACCAGACGGTCTCGCCCGCAATTTCCATCACGCCCATCTCATGCCAACCATGGGGATCGCAGTCCTCGCCAAAAGCATCAAATGTGACGACCTTGCGCGTCAGCTCCAGTAAGAAGTCTGGCGATTGGGCTGATATGCCCTGGGTCATCACTACGCGCCCTTTTGGCACGTTTTCTGCCTGTTGAAGCTGCATGGCGGATTTACGAAAGGCGTCGTTTTGAGCGGCAACGATCGCCGCGACCTCACTGTCTGACATAGCAATAGCGGCATCTGTTTGAGTATCTGTTGACGACATATCAATTCTCCTGTTGTGGGCCCCAGCTGAACAATTCAGTCTGGTCGGACCGCACAGGGAAAGGACCGCCCCCTATCGCGGGGACGGTCCAACATGTTTGTGACTGCTCTTTTTGATTAGGCCGCGTCATCCTTCAGGAAGGCTGGAAGGGTTTCTCCGTCTGCAACAGCGTCGTTCTCGGCAGCTTCAGTAGGTTCCAATTCTACTGCCTCATCGACAAAATTGGCCTCGGCAAACTCCATACCTTTGGGCAACCACCTGGTTGTTTTCGCAGTGACGGTTTGTTCAAGCCCAGCATCTTCTGGCGCCGTCTCGGAAAACACTTGTTCCATGGCTGCAGCGGCCTCGCCTTTCTTTTCAGAACTGCGTTCGTTGGCGAATTCATCACCGATGATCTTCTTGGCCACAGCTGCTATATGCGCCTTGGTGACTGTGCCCCAATAGTTTGCAGCTGTTGGACGCCAGCAAGCTGCGACATCGACATCCATACGCGCACCAAGTTCTTCGATGATTTCAGACGGGTGATTGTCTGTAGCCATCTGTGCCCTGAGCGCAAGGCCGGTTGCCCAGGCAAAAAGCGCCTGTTTGTCGTCAGTGGGTAGTGCAGATAGCGCGCGTAGATCGTCGGGTTTTTCGAGCTCCATCCACGCGAGATTGAGGTCGTTCTTAAGAGCCTCGAGCATCTTTTCCGATACGCTATCAACCACGAGCTTTTCGCAGTTTGGCGCATAGTACGGACGAATGGTTAGGTCGAGCGCTTCTGTGGAGTGACGGCGACCAAAAGCATTTTCACAAAGCGTGTAGAGCATCACATCGAAAGCGAGGTCGTAGTCAGCTGACAAATGTGCGCGCAGAATGTGATGGCGGGCCGTGCGAAGATCATCCGCCAGACCGAGTGTAATACCATCTGCTTTACGTAGTGCGGATGCAGGATCTGATACTGGAACCGGAGTTGATGATGTCGGCGCTGTTACCCGGGAGGTGGTACCGTCACCGTTGTCGCTTGCATCTGCGGTTGGATCGGGTGCCGGAATGTCTTCCGGGCGCACCAGTCCTTTTTCTATTTGCAGATCCCCGCGTTGTCCAAGTGTGATGACCACGCCGGCTATTAACCGGTCTTCTTCTGCATAAGGACGAGCTGCTTCGATCTGATCCTCAATCTTCGAGATCCGCGGTGTGATTTCGTAATATTCTTCATGCTCTTCGTCACTCCAGTCTCCCTCATCATTGAGCTGCGCAAGTTCTTCTTCACGTGCGTTGAGGGTTTCAATCTGTTTGACGAGGTCAGGATCGGGTTCGACCTCCTGGGGATCAATATGACCAAAGGAGCGAAAGGCACTGTGATCAAGTTCCAGATGAACGTCGACCCATTTCCAGTCTCCAACATAATCTGCTGCAGCCAATTGCAGCTTCTCGATGGCAAGGCGTTCAAGAATTTCCGGGTTTTCCAGATGCATGTTGTCGTGCTCACTGAAAAGGTCTGTCATGACGGCACCGCCTGCATCTTTGTAGGCTTGGACACCTACATAACAGCCGAGTTTCGAGTTTGCTGAATAACCGGTCTCCGTTAGCAAGCGTTTGATATGGTGCGGATGGATCTGGTAACCCTCCTTTACGGTGTTCCAGACCGTAATTTGACGATCATGATGATCCGTTAATGTGAACGCCATGACACATTCAAGAGTGATTTCGTTTTCACGGAATTGCTCGAGAATTTCAGGCGCAACACGCGCAAGCTTGAGGCGACGGCGCACCAGATCGACACTAACTCCGAATTTGACCGCGATTTCATCTTCAGACCTGCCTTCACTGATCATTTGATCGAAGGCGATAAACTGATCTGCTGGGTGCATAGCAACACGTTGAAGGTTTTCGGTTGTTGAGGTGATTGTTGCCTCAGCCTCATCTTCAATTAGGCAGGCGACGGGTTGGTCCTGCGCGATTGCGCCTTCTTCAGCAAGCTGCTTGAGAGCCTTAAGGCGGCGTCCACCAGCATCGATCAGATACTCACCATTGCCAATTTCGTAACCTGCGAGGTTTTGCTTGATGCCATTCTCACGAATGGATGCCAGCAGCTCGGCATCATCTGTTTCGCTCGGTTTCGCCTTACGTACGTTCTTTGGGCTGAGCTCAAGTTTGTTGAGCGGGATCATTTGGATCTCGCCGACAATTGGTTTCACTACGTCGTCCTTGGCTGCAGTTGTTGCAGAGGCTTTCGGGCGCGATGCAGCTTTTGAGGTGGTAGCGGATTTTGTTGTTTTGGCTTTTGATGTTTTTCTGGCCATTGTTTTGGTCCTTTCGGTTCATCCGGACCCGGATCAAACTCTCTCTGATCCTTCAAGCCCGGCACCCGGGCTCCCCTTCCTCTGACTCTCTGGCCCTTTTTTTCTGGCCAGTTTTCATTCCGATCTGCACAAAAACCTGATTGTTGCGCGACACCAAAACCTAACTGCTGCACAGATATGAAAGTGTTGAACGTCAGATGACTTTGACTTTTATGTCACAAACTGACCCAAAAATGAGAACATCAGCATAGCGGTCATTGGTGTAAAATGCAGCGACTGTCTGCTTCGAGCTCTTTTGAGACCTTCAGATTTCGGTGGTGATCGTCGCTTTGCGAACCTTAGGGCATATTGGAAATTCAACTTCCAACTCACAAACAGATATTCAGCTAAGACTGATTGAATGAATGCAATACGGGCTTTGAAAGTCAGGCTATATAACAGAACTGCGACATGCTTATGGCCAGCAGTTGTGTATAAAAGAGACCTCTACTAGTTTGCCATGAGGCACGCAGATTGCTGCTATTAATTAAAGCACAAAATATCTCAATGACTGAAATACCCATCGCATAGCATTTTACAGATCAAACATTGCAGTAGTCACTCGGCGTACGAAAGGAGACATACCGCTAGGGCCAGAATCACGATCCTTTAGATGGATAGTGATGTTGGGCCGAGCAGTTGCAATGATCTCGATTAGCTCACCGCGCGTTGCGTCATCTAGCCCGGCGCCCATGACGGCAAGCGCGATTTCCGGATGATCTTTCAGTCTTTGTTTCACTTCGTCTGCATTCGTTGCGCCAATAAACGACAACGGCATGTCGTTCAGCGCTCGCGCAACATTGTCGACGATATCTGAAAGGCGTCCCATCAGGAGCACTGTTTTATTGGTCATGTTTGCTTCTCCAATTGTAAGGCCTGAGTGATTAAGTCGATTAGACCAGTTTCGCTTTGTTGATTCTCAAAAAATCTCTGAATGTCGTTGCATCAGAATAGATATTTTGGGTTGCGGATATGGGGAATGTCCAGCCCGGATCATTGTTCCAGATGAGCTGTCGATGGATCTCCCGATCCATAATCCCCACCAGCCATGAAGGTAGTTTGAACCACTTCGGTTTCTTGCCAACTTCCGACCGGAAGGCCGACTTCATTTCGACAATGGTCATCAAGTCTCCGGCCATATTGATTTTCTCACCCTTAAAACGGTCCGGGTTAGCGAATACGACAGCAGCAATGGCACCAATATCGTCTACGCAAAGCATGTGGAATTTTGTCTGCGGTTTAAGAACACCTGACAGCAACGGGAAAGTCATGGCACCGTATTGAGGGTCGGTAAAATTCTCCATGAAGAACACCGCTCCCAGAAAAGTTCGGGCAAGACCGATGGAATCAATGTGCTTTTCGATCTTCCACTTGCTCTCGAAATGACGAACGCCCGGTGCCTTGTCGGCATCCGCGATCGATGCCTGGATGAAATGGCTAACATTTGATTTCTTCGCGGCGTTCGCAACATTCAGCCCCTGCCTGATCTCGCCATCGTAGCCGACATTCTTTGCCATGAAGTTCTGCACCGAAAAGACACCGTCCATCCCATCCATTGCTTTTTCTAATGATGCGATGTCGTCGAAGTCACCTTGTGCCGGTTCTGCTCCCAGCTTTTGCAGCGCAAGAACTTCCGGTTTATCCAGTGTTCGCACCAACACACGAACGTCGAAACCGTTTTGAAGCAGGTGCCTTGCGACCGCGCCGCCTTGTTTTCCTGTTGCGCCTGTGACGAGAATTTTCTTGATTTGGGTCATATTACGTATCTAATACATCCCAATCATGGGATAAATAACCAATTTTGCAAAAGATATTTCTATAAATGGGAAAGGCATTAGATCTGAACGCGGTTCGCGTTTTCGTAAAGGTAGCCGAACTCGGCAGTCTGTCAGCCGCTGCCGCAGCCATGAAACTACCGATTTCGACAGTTAGCCGACAACTCGCCGCACTTGAACAAAACCTATCCGTCAGATTTATCACCAGAACTACGCGACGTCTCAGTCTTACCGACGAGGGGCGCGGCTTTTACCAACGCATGGCACCGATCATTGAAGAGGCAACGGAAGTAGAACGGATGTTGCGAAATTCAATCGACGAGCCGCATGGTTTGTTGCGTGTCACAGCAACGTCGCTATTCGCTAGTCATGTATTGGCTCCGGTCGCTGCCAAATATATCAATCTTTATCAGGATGTTGAGGTTCAGATCATCGCCAGCAATAGTCGTCTTGATTTCGTCGATGAAGGGCTAGATCTGGCAATCCGTGCAGGCTCTCTAGAGGATTCCTCGCTCATCAGCCGGTCATTAAAGCTAATTCCAGCGATCCTCGCTGCCTCACCGGGTTACGAAGCCGCTCACGGCTTGCCCATTGCGCCCGCCGACCTTAATCACCATCAGGCGATCTTGTTCAGCGAAGGTACTGGCCAAAATGTGGTTTGGCCGTTCATCGATTTAGAGCCAGTCCCCGTGACTGGCCGTTTGCGCGTCAATAGCTTTGAGCAAGCGTTCCAGGCAGCATTATCGGGTGCAGGTATCGCGCGGATGCCAAAGTTTTTGTGCGAACAAGCCATTTCAGATGGCCGACTTATTCCCGTTCTGGCCAAATATGAAAGCCAGCCCTTTCAACTATATGTTCTGTATCCGAGCCGTCGCCAACTGTCGCGCAAGGTTCGTGCTTTCGTGGACCTTTTGTTGGCAGGATAGATTCAGGAGTAAATCGGCGTTCACGGCCCTTAGCGGTCATTCGATGCCTCTGAGAGTGCCTCCCGAAAGCGGCCGCTTGTTCAATGTGAGGCATTTTATACATTGGATGGCGGAATACGTCGCCACGCATTGTGAAATTGAAGTTAACTTCAACTGAGAAAGCGTGTCAGGTAAATTCTTTTTCTTCAACCGAATAGAATGACAATTTACCTTCGTCGATCCAATTGATTGCCAATCCCTGCACGGGCTTATCGTGTCGCGTGCGTGCCACAAGCTGCGCATAGCTTTTCAGCTGCATAAAATAGTCTTGAAAGCGTGCTTCAGGGTCAGGGCATGGACCTGACTTATGGTCTAGGATGATAAACCCCCTGGGTCCTTCCGCAAGGCAGTCAATGATCGCATTAGTCTGTGACCCATCCGGTCTGATCTCTTGCACCGGCAGTTCGAAATGAAGCTGGTCGCAACCCTTTGATGCAAGCCAGTGTCGCAAATTGTCAGCTTGCGCTTTGATCGCATCAAGGACCTCCTGCCCCAAACCCGTGGCAGTGGCCAGTTGTGACGAAAGTTCAGGTCGATTGGTCAAAACCCGGAAGGCTAAATGCAAGATGGTGCCGCGATCGGTCGCAGACTCAAACGCCGTGCTTGATGTGTCGATAGGCTTTGAGATAGCCAAAGTGTCAATACTCAGGGAGGTCTGGAATATGGCTGGCTCCAAGGTGGATGGGCTTTCACGCCACGGTGTGCGCGGGGTGTTGACCGCCTGGTGCTGC
>JAESUT010000153.1 GCA_016762995.1 Gammaproteobacteria bacterium
ATTTCTGAAAATCCATATCTGGATTCAGCACAAAGCTAGCCAATATGCAGAGCGAATAAGCTGCCAGGATAACTGCGCTAAAACGCTGGACAACCCAATCGTAAAGGCCGGAACGGCCTAAGTTCGTAACATTCGTTACCATATCCACACTCCAGCTGTGATGATCGCCACGGTAGACAAGGCGAGAGTAATGCAGGCTCCAATGAAACCGCCCTCCAGCGTTTCCCCGTAACCCAAATCCATAATCAGGTGTTTAATACCTGCTATCAGGTGATATAGCAGTCCGGACAAAACCGCCCAGGCGGCAAATTTCACAATTACGTTGTCCAGTAGTTCCAGAACTAGAGCGAAGCCAGATTCTGACTGCAGTGAAAGCTCCAGCAAATACAACATCAAGGCGACACCGACAAAGATGAAGACGCCGGACAATCGATGTAGCAAAGATGTGACTGCTGGCAAGGGGTACTTGAAGGTGGTTATGTCGAGATTTTTTGGTCTATTATCGTTCACTTTCTGCCCGTCGCGTTGGCCAATGAGAGTTGCGCTTCAATCGATCGTTGATCGCTTCGAATTTACGCAAATGATTGAAATTAGTACAACATTTCAGCGTGAAAACGGGCGAAATTATATGTCGTAAGACCACGTAATACAACGAATGTAGCAGCATTTCATTGATTAATGACAATATTCTGTCAAGCCGCTCTTTGCCGTGCTCATAAGTAACACCTACTGGCGGATTCATGTTCGATAATGCTTCGGGATTAAGCACCGCACACACACTATTCTGATGAGGCTAATACAGCTGAAATAGCTATGAATACTGAGGTACAGCGCATAAAAATTTGACAAATAGCATGCACTCTACCTAGTATTGCCGTCCCTGTTCAGGCACTGGATAGGCCACAACACAAACGCGAATGCAGCTGTAAGTAGTTGTTTCCCCGAAAGAAAGCCCAATATAACAGTAGTTTCAGGAGTCACGCATGAGCGAAAAAAAGGCCCAGTTAATCATTGACGGTGTTGATAAACCTATCGATCTTCCCGTTTATGAAGGTACTACTGGCCCAGACGTAATCGACGTCAGCAGCCTGGTTAGCCAAGGCTTTTTTACTTACGATCCCGGTTTTATGTCCACAGCAGCCTGCGAGKCGGNCRTCACMTTTMTCRACGGYGRSAARGGYRTWCTYCKYYAYMGGGGCTATCCGATCGAGCAACTGGCAGCGAATGTCAGCTTTCTAGATACCTGCTTCCTGCTCTTGAATGGCGAATTACCGAATCCGGCTGAGAAAGCAGAGTTTGAAAACACTATTCGTTACCACACCATGGTCGACGAACAGATTCATGACTTTTTTAAGGGTTTTCCGCGCACCTCTCATCCAATGGCGATGCTAATGAGTGTGGTTGGCGCCCTTTCTGCCTTCTATCATGACAATCTGGACAACGACAATCCGGAGCACCGCAAAATAGTTGCCCACAGAGTTATTGCCAAAATGCCAACGCTTGCGGCTATGTGTTACAAGCACGGCGTAGGCCAGCCCTTCATGTATCCGCAGAACGACATGGGATTTGCTGAGAATTTCTTGCACATGATGTTCGGCACCCCYTGTGATGCCCCGAATGTAAGCCCGATCCTTGCGAAAGCTATGGATACTATCTTCCTACTGCACGCCGATCACGAGYAGAACGCATCGACGTCCACCGTGCGACTAGCCGGCTCATCAGGCGCAAATCCTTATGCGTGCATAGCCTCTGGCATAGCAGCACTGTGGGGGCCAGCTCACGGCGGCGCTAACGAGGCAGTACTCGCGCAGCTGGCTGAAATCGGCGACGAGAAGAATATCGAAGGCTATATCCTGCGAGCCAAAGACAAGGACGACCCATTTAGACTGATGGGTTTTGGTCACAGGGTGTATAAGAATTTTGATCCGCGCGCCACAGTGATGCGCGAGATATGCAATGAAGTGCTCGATGAATTGGGAGTCGAAGACGACCCACTATTCAAGATCGCTCGCAAACTAGAGAAAATTGCCCTGGAAGATGAGTATTTCATAGAGCGTAAGCTCTATCCTAACGTCGACTTCTACTCAGGTATTATTCTTAAAGCCATTGGCATTCCGACCAGCATGTTCACGGTAGTATTTGCTACTGGCAGAACTCCAGGCTGGATTGCACATTGGGATGAGATGCTTAGTCGTCCTTACCGTATCGGCAGACCTAGACAGCTTTACAAAGGTCATACAAAGCGCGACATTAAAATCTAAACTACGCGGCTATCGCCTCCTAAGGCGGTAGCCGAAATTTTGTTCTCCCCAACCTCTTGGCAAAGTAAGAACCCGCGTAATTTTCTGTTTTCTCAGGCGCAGCTATGCACCGCAAAGGCAGCTATGCATTGCCGTTAATAAACCATAAAGAAAATTGGTGGAGCCTAGCGGGATCGAACCGCTGACCTCAACACTGCCAGTGTTGCGCTCTCCCAGCTGAGCTAAGGCCCCATGACCATTTGAGGGAAGGCGCATTCTAAGCACAGTAGTAGAGCCTGTCAACGCAGTCCTGAGTTAAGACTAAAACATTAGAAGTTGCGGAATTCTTTTTCCAGTGCTTTCGCCTGTTTCTTGGAGAGTCCACCCAAGACTGAGATGGCCTGACGAATTCGCGCACGCGTTATATCGATACCCAGTATCAGTATGGACTCAATCACGGAGGTGGATACGGCTTTACCGCTTAGAGCGACGAACAAGGGGAATAAAAAATCCCTTATCTTAAGTTCGAACTTAGCAGCCAGCGCCTGGAGTTCCTCTTCGACAGCCTCTCTGCCCAACTCTTCCAATGCCTCTAACTTCCACAGGGTGAACTGTAGAATCTTCGCTTCTAGGGCCGAATCGAGAGACTTGTGCGCGAAGCTCTCTTCAGTAATTTCCAGCGAGCCGTCGATAAAGAAGCCGCCTAGCGACACAACATCGCTGAAGCGCTCCACTCGCTGCTTCAAAAGCGGCACTATCTGTGCAACTTTCTCCGGAGAAAATGCCCAAGCCGCAAAGCGCTGAGCAAACTCTTCATCAGAAAGCTCCTCACGAATATACTTACCGTTGAGCCAATCGAGCTTTTCAATATCGAAGATTGGTCCGCCTAGAGAGACTCTGTTTATATCAAAGCTCGCCTCCATCTCACTAAGCGAGAATTTCTCTTCTCCGGTCGGCATAGTCCAACCCATCATGCCCAAGTAATTCAGCAATGCTTCCGGCAGATAGCCCATTGCCTCGTAATAACGAATACTTGTAGGATTTTTACGCTTACTCAGCTTGCTCTTATCTGGATTTCGCAGCAGTGGCATGTGGCAAAACACTGGCGCTTCCCAACCAAAATACTGATAAAGCAAAACATGTTTGGGCGTCGAGTTGATCCACTCTTCACCGCGGATGACATGAGATATTTCCATTAAATGATCATCAACTACATTGGCAAAATGGTAGGTCGGTAAGCCATCGGATTTGATCAGTACCTGCATGTCGATCTGTGACCATGCAATGCTGACGCTACCACGGAGCATATCTTCAAACTCACACTCCCCTGAGCTCGGTATCTTCATGCGAATAACATGTGGCTCAGCAGCCTCACATTTGCTCTCACACTCCTGCTGAGTGAGGTTCAAGCAATGACCATCGTAACCCGGCTGCGTTTTATCTTGCATCTGCTGCTGACGCACTTCATTAAGTCTTTCAGACGTACAGAAACAGCGAAAAGCAGAGCCGTTATCTAGAAGCTGTTGAATGTGATCGGAGTAGATTTGAGAGCGCTCACTCTGTCGATACGGACCCGCCGTACCCTCACAACCTGGACCCTCATCCCAAGTTAATCCCAGCCATTTAAGTGAGCTCAAAATATCCTGCTCTGACTTGTCGGTGCTACGCGCCTGGTCGGTGTCTTCGATACGCAGCACAAAATCACCGCCATGCTGATGGGCAAAACAACGATTGAACAAGGCTATGTAGGCAGTGCCAACGTGGGGGTCTCCTGTTGGAGACGGCGCAATGCGCGTGCGAACTTTGTTCATATTTCTCTACTCGGAACAATTCATGGACAACTCATGGACAACTCAGTGCTCGAGGGACATGATGCCCTTTTCACGAAAGGCGAGATTATACGCGATTCGCCTTTGATTCCCATCATAGACAGTTTAGTCACCTACTTCTTGACAAGCTTTGGGGCATTCGCTACAACCTGCACCCTGCTCCTCGCGCGGCTAACACGGCGACTTCGTTAACAGCTTAGGTACATTCATTGAACAGTGCGAACAAACAACTTTGCAATAGCGAGACAGCAAACACGGCTGCGACTCTAAGTCACCGCTTCTGCGTTGCCCCGATGATGGACTGGACCGATCGCCACGATCGCGTATTCCTTCGCCAACTCTCCAAGCACGCCCTACTCTATACCGAGATGGTAACGAGTGCGGCGCTCAAGCACGGCGACGCACAGTACCTGTTGCAACACAGCCCCAACGAACATCCTGTCGCTTTGCAATTAGGGGGCAGCAACCCTGTCGAGCTTGCCGAAGCGGCAGTCCTCGCAGAACAAGCAGGATATGACGAGATAAACCTCAACGTCGGCTGCCCAAGCGACAGGGTACAGTCTGGCGCCTTCGGTGCCTGTCTTATGGCTGAGCCCGAGCTCGTTGCCAGATGCATCAACAGCATGCGCTCGAGTGTTAGTTTGCCGGTTACCGTCAAGTGCCGAATAGGCATTGATGACCGTGACTCACAGGAAGAATTAGAAGACTTCATCGGCACTGTTGCCGATGCCGGATGCAATACATTTATAGTTCATGCACGCAAGGCGATCCTGTCTGGTCTTAGCCCGAAAGAAAATCGTGAGATTCCTCCGCTAAAATACGCAAGCGTCTTTGCCGTGAAGCGGGCCTTCCCTACGCTTTCTATCATCATTAACGGTGGAATTAAAACACTGCAGGATGCCGAGTCACTTCTCGAGAACACAGACGGCGTTATGTTAGGCAGAGAAGCCTACCAGAACCCATTCATACTCAATGAAGTGGATGCTACTTTCTTTGGCGCTGCAACGAGCACACAAACTCGTACCGAAGGACTACAGAAATTCATACCCTATGTTGAGCTAGAATTAGAGCGCGGCACACCACTGCATTACATGACGCGACATATTTTGGGTTTGTACAAGGGCCAGAAAGGCGGCAAGCAATTTCGCCGTCACCTAAGTGAAAATAGTTACAGTAAAACTGCCGGCATCGACGTTTTACTCGATGCTATTTCCTACGTAGACTAAGGCGACACTAGCCCAATTTAAACTTGTGAAGGAAGAATTACATGATCGAGGCAATTAAGAGTTTCTTTGAGAACAAACTAGCGAAAAAAAACCAAGAAGAAGCACCGAGCTCGGCAATGAGTAGGATCGACCTCACCTGTGCGGCATTACTAGTCGAGGTGATGAATTCTGACAACGAATTGGACGAGCGCGAACATCAAGAATTCATGGCAGTGGTTCAGAAAAGTTACAATATTGCAGAGTCTGACCTTGAAGAGCTGTCCCAGCTAGCTAAGGACGAAGCCGATGAGGCCACCTCACTGTACCAATTTACCAAATTAATAAACGACAGCTACGATTACGAACAGAAGGTAGGGCTGATCGAGAATATGTGGCGCATCGCCTTCTCCGACAAGCGTCTAGATAAATACGAGGATAACCTAATTCGGAAAGTAGCAGATTTGATCTATGTTTCTCACAGCGACTTCATCAAGACAAAGCTCAAAGTCAGAGTCACTGAATAAGAACGAATAGAGCAGACAGAAGAATCAGACAGCTTAGAAATTACCGAAATCGCCGAACTCATCTTCAACTTGACCGTCAGCCACCAGATAGTCTCTTCGCTGCACATAGGCTTCACGAACGAATAGATAGCGATCGCCAGTTATCAATTCGTCCAGTGCCAGCAGGCCTGCGCGTGAATCGGTCTCCTTTACCAAGAATAAAGTGAGACGGAACGATTCGTCATCGTGATACTGAATCGGATTGAACAGCGTATCCAAAACCAAACCGAAAGAGTCTCTAACATTGCTCGCACCGAACACTGGGAGCATGACATAAGGGCCAGCACCCACTCCCCAGCGGCCCAAAGTCTGCCCGAAGTCTTCCTCGTTCTTATATAGACCAAAACCGCTGGCGATATCAAGAACACCGCCCAATCCCAAGGTAGAGTTGACCAGAAGCCGACCCGAGTCATTCATCGCGGCGCCTAGCTTCAACTGCAACAGATCATTTACGAAGACATTGATATCATCGATATTATTGAAGAAATTACCGATGCCCTGCCGCGCTACCCTAGGTATAAATAAGGTATAGGCCGATGCTACCGGCCTAACGATGAGCTGGTCGAAATAGTCATTCAACCTAAATATGCGCTCATTCGTTTCTCGCCATGGATCATTGGTCTGCGCGCCTGCATCACTGACAACAAAAATACAGAACAGCAGCAAAAACGCAGCGGACTGCTTTAGAATTTTCGGAGCCTGTATTTTTCTAGATATTTTCACGGCCTGTATTAGTAACTATTCTATCCAAGTCATTAAAGTATTTTTTCAATCTGTTTGTCTAGGCGCTTTTCGGAAACCGGTATGTGCGTGCCTAACTTTTGCGCAAACACTGACACTCGAAACTCTTCCAGCATCCAGCGCAGCCTAAGTAATTCCTCTTTATTATTACTCGCTGCCTTTGCTTGCAGCTTCCTATATCTAATTTGATATTGGGATAGTAGCTCGGTATTGAGTCGATCTTTATCCCCCATGTGGGGGGCCTTGATCAAACGCATCAATATCGCCTTCAAGTACCGAGGATACTGCGTAAACCACACTAAGCCGGTCTCAGATAGAAAGCCTTCATGAAGGAGCGAGTCAAGCTGACTCTCTATATCTTCAACGACATAGGCTAGAGCCCCCTCCTTTAGTGTCGACAGAACGCGGCTTATTTCGTAATGCTGATTAATAACCTCAACAAACAGCGATTCTATCTTTTCCGTGAGTGTAAGGACTTTAGACTTACCCGCGTTTAAACGCTGCTCGAATTCATCTTTGCTACGCGGCATTGAATCGTCAAGATCAAAAGCTGCTATGTAACTAATCAAGGCGGCATCTAGTGTTAATTGGCCCAACGGAAAAGGTGCTTTCAATACCAGCGTATCAGCTAGCCTGAGAAATCTCTTCTTCAGCTGATTGTGCTGCTGAATACTCCTTAATTGGTATAACTTTACTAAACCTTGCTTGTGCTTCTGCTGTGCGAGGAATTTGTCGGAAAACAGACGAACCCCTACAGTTTCACCCTCATCGACGAGAGCCGGAAAGCGAATTAGCTTTAAAGAATCTCCTATCTCGATTTGCTCTGGCAGGTCCTCAAAAATCCAATCTTTGGCACCGCTACCTTCTAAGGAGTGATTATAGCCAGAATCTACCCCGTGCCTGTGATGAGCATCACCAGAGACAAAGCTATTTTCGCCGTTTTCCAACAAACCCTGTTGCTGAAGTTGCTCTCTTACCTCCCGAATACTGCTCGCAAAAGCTATCTCTTTCTTTGAACCCTGGATTACGCGGATTTTAGTATTCAGGTGTGCAGGCAGCTCAATCTGCTCAAACTCCTGTCTATCTAGCTCTAAGCCCTTTAGGTTGCGAATCTGTGACAGCAGAGCGGCAATTATATCTCCGTCTTTGCTCGACATCTGCTGACAAGCTTCAGCGACAAACGCATTCACCGGTATAAAGTTCTTACGACGGGATTTCGGTAAACCCTTAATCAGCGCTGTGCATTTCTCTGCCAAATTTCCTGGCACGGCCCAGTCGAGATCTGCTTGCTGCAGTTGACCAACCATTTCTACTGGCACTTCCAAGGTGGCGCCATCGGTCTTGCTGCCTGGCTCAAAAACGTAATCGAGCCGCAGATTGTTCTTGTAAACCGCCGCCGCATCCGGAAACGAATGCAATACATCCATCGCATCATCTGAGCCGATCAGGTTATCAATAGTCATCAATAGGGATTTTTCCGCGCTCTCGCCTTGCTTGCGAACCCACGCTTCAAGGTCGCGAGTAGAACATACCGTCTCTGGCAGGCGTTGCTCGTAGAAGGCAGCGACGTCGCGATCGGCTACCAGCAGATCTGGCCTTCGCATCTTCTCTTCTTGCTTTGCGAGAGAGGCAAGCAATTCGCGATTCTGCTGATAAACCTTTAGCCGGGTAGACACTTCGCCAGCGATCAATCCCTCTTGGATAAAGAGCGCTCTGGAAGTTTTGGGATCAATCTTGCTGTAACTTAGCAGCCCCTTCTCAATGATTACGAGGCCATAGAGCTGAACTTTTTCATAGGCCATTACCTGTTGGCGCTTTTTGCTCCAATGCGGTTCAAAATACTCCCGTTTCACGAGATGCAAGGCCATCTCTTCGATCCACTCTGGCTGAATTTTGGCAGCGGAAGTTGCAAAAGTCTGCGACGTCTCAATCTGCTCGCCGCTAACTATCCATTTCGCACCCTTGCTAGCCAAGACTGAAGTAGAGAACAAGGAGAAAGTCTTATTCCGATTGCCGCGATAGTTTCGTCCCTCTAGGCGCTTCGCTATCTGGTTTAAGGAACCGCTGATCAGACATTTATGGATAGCCTCATAGTCACCCGCCTCGCTGTTCATGCGAAGACCGATCTTCTGGCAAGAGAGAAGCAATTGGTGATGGACCTCGCGCCATTCACGCATGCGCATATACGAGAGGAAGTATTTCTTACAGTGCTTACGCAGCTGGCCTTGATTCAGGTCCTGCCTCTTCTTCTCGTAGTCATCCCATAGCTTTACTAGGCTTAGAAAATCAGAATCCTCGTGATTAAATTCGGCCAATTGCTGCATAGCCTGCTGCCTATTTTCGCTAGATATTTCCCTCGGGTCTTGAATGCTAAGGGCACTGACTACGATCTGCAGCTCCCTTAAACAGTTTTGCGTGCTGGCAGTAATCAGCATTCGCGCATACCGGGGATCTACAGGTAGAACAGCCATCTTGCGACCGCTGTCCGTCAGCTGTCGTGAATTACTCAAGGCATCTAGCTCAATGAGCAGCTTCATTCCTTCGTTAATAGCCTTGGATTCGGGGGCATCGAGAAAGGGGAATTGTTCAATTTCGCCTAACCGCAGATGCTTCATACGCAATATTACCGAGGCGAGATTAGTCCGCATGACTTCCGGGTCGGTGAATTCGGGCCGCGAATCGAAATCACTCTCCGCATACAGGCGAATACAGACACCGTCGGCCATGCGACCGCAACGCCCCTTACGCTGATTCGCGCTCGCTTGAGATATGGCCTCTATCGGTAGACGCTGCACTTTGCTCTGTAGCGAATAGCGGCTTATTCGAGCAAGCCCCGTATCGATAACAGTATTGATGCCAGGAACCGTAATCGATGTCTCAGCAACATTCGTAGCCAAGACAATTTTTCTTCCCCTGGCTGGTTTGAATATTTTTATTTGCTCCGAATAACGCAACCTTCCATACAGGGGTAGAATTTCGACGTCTCGGTATTTTTGCTTGCGTAGTTTCGTCGCGGTTGCACGAATTTCTCGTTCGCTGCTGAGAAACACCAAAATGTCTCCGCTTGACGAGCCCTTTTGCGTATCGCTCTTAATAATTCCCTCGACCGCTTTGATTATGCCATCTATCTGTAGATCGTCATCGATCTGCTCTGTTGAGTTCTCCACGAGAGGCGCATACCGAGTCTCGACTGGATAGGTTCTGCCGGAAACCGCCACGATTGGTGCATTGTTAAAATGTGTGGAAAATTTCTCAACATCGATCGTAGCCGAAGTGATAATCAACTTAAGATCTTTACGCTTGTGTAATAGCTGTTTAAGGTAGCCGAGCAGGAAATCGATATTGAGTGAACGCTCATGCGCCTCATCGATGATTAGCACTTCATATTTATTCAGGAATTTGTCTTGTTGAATTTCAGCGAGCAAAATACCGTCGGTCATTAACTTAAGAAAGCTCTGCTCACTCGTATTATCCTTGAAACGAATTTGCGAACCGACTCCAGCGCCAACCTCTACTCCCAACTCATCGGCGATTCGATTGGCAACTGACAATGCGGCCAAGCGCCGGGGTTGGGTGTGACCAATAAGGCCGCGTATGCCAAACCCAGCTTCCAGGCAGATCTTCGGTAGTTGAGTGGTCTTTCCTGAGCCGGTATCTCCAGCGACGATTAGCACTTGGTGCTGACTGAGTAATTCTACAATTTCCACTGCACGGGCGCTGACTGGGAGGTTTTCTGGATAGGCAATCTTCACCGGAATCGCTGCGCGTCTTAAGTCACAGGCACGCTGAGATTTTTCGATCGCAACGTTGAGAGCCGTTGCAGAAGACTTCAGATCCTTCTCTGGCAAATTATCACGCTCGATTTTTCTTAAGGCATTCCGCAACTGAAAAACATCTGCGAGCTGACATGTATCGAGCTTCTGCTTCAACGAATCTAACAAGATTTTCTGCTTTTGCATTTTGACTAGGGTTTGCTGCACTATTGGTATAAAGACTCGGCTAGATTTTTTTACGCAATTCTCGATGTAAAATTTTCCCAATTATTGATTTAGGAATGCCTTCGATAAGGACAAATTCACGAGGCAACTTGTACGCCGTCAGCCCTTCCTTGCAATGTGCTCGCACAGATTCTATATCGACATCTTTTTGGCTAGGCACAACAAATAGCCTGATCGACTCACCGGTTTTTTCTGACGGAATTCCCACCGCAGCGCATTCCAAAACATCCGGATGCCGGTTGACCCAGTCTTCGATTTCATTAGGAAAAACATTAAAGCCAGAGACAAGAATCATGTCTTTTTTCCGATCGACGATCGAGACATAGCCATCATCACTGATTTCCACATAGTCGCCGGTCTTGAACCAACCGTCAGTGGTCAGCGCCTCTGCCGTCTCTTCCTCGTGTTGCCAATAACCCTGCATCACTTGCGGCCCGCGAACCCAAAGCTCGCCGCGCTCACCTGTTGCAACCTCAACACCCTCATCGCTCATGACCTTTGTTTCGGTCTCAGGCACAACAGGCCCTACAGTACCAGCACGCTCTTTGCCAGGAATAGTAATAGCAACAACCGGAGAACATTCCGTTAAACCGTAGCCCTCGTAGATTGGACTACCCGTCGCCTTGGTCCATTCTTCACTAACGGAGGTCGTCGTGGCCATGCCACCTGCCCCGCAAAATTTCATGGCGCTAAAATCGATACTAGAAAAATTTTCGTGCCGCAGTAAAGCAAGATACAAGGTGTTAATACCTACAAGGCCAGTGATCGATCTTTCCTTGAACAGCTTAATTAGTCCGGCAATGTCTCTAGGATTCGCCACCAAAATACTGTGATTTCCCCCGTAGGGAATCATCAAACAGTGCAGTAGAAATGCGTAGCTGTGATACATCGGCAGCGGAGCTAGGATGCTTTCAATCCTATCCTCGATTACGCTAAGGCAGCGAGAACGTAGCTGCATCATATTCGCAATTAAATTATTGTGGCTCAGCATGGCGCCCTTCGCAAAACCAGTCGTGCCCCCCGTATATAAGATCAAGGCAATGTCATCGCCCTGGCCCGCTTCGGGGTAGTCGAATTTGGGTACGACCGCATTAATTACTGTTTGGAAATCTATCGTGTTGTTCAGCGAGTAAGCCGGAACTAATTTGCGTATGTATTTCATAGCAAAATTAATTAAATGACGTTTGAAGGGCTTTTGAACATCGCCCAACTGAGTCACGATAACCGTTTCGATTGCGGTTTCAGGCAATATCTTTTCTAACTTGTCACAGAAGTTAGCCAGTATCACAATACCTGTAACACCCGAGTCCTTGAACTGATGAACCATCTCTTGGGCTGTATACAGAGGGTTCGTATTAACTACTATTAAGCCGGCTCGAGTCGCACCATAGAAAGCGATAGGAAACTGAAGAATATTCGGTAGTTGAATCGCGATCCTATCGCCAGGCTTCAGATTCGTTTGAGTAATCAGATAGTGTGCGAAGCGATCGCTTAATTCATTTACCTCACTGTAATCTAGAGTTCTTCCAAAACTTGTGAACGCTGGCAATTGCGCGTGTTCACTACAGAAGTAATCGATTACTTGCGATAGCTTTGAAAACTTTTCAGGACGCAATTCTTCGCTAAGCTTCTCGATCATAGTCATTACTTCGTCAACAGGGTCATGGCTTCTTCCAGGCCCTTAACAGAAAGAGGAAACATTCGATCTTCTACGAGTTCTCTGACCACTTGTATCGAGTAACTATGCTCCCAATATTCTTCAGGAGTTGGGTTAATCCAGACAATATTATCGAACACATCTGTGAGTCGTTTTATCCACACCGCACCGGCCTCATCGTTATAGTGCTCGATACTACCTCCGACGTGAGTTACCTCGTAAGGCGCCATAGTAGCATCTCCTACGAATATGACTTTGTAGTCCTTTGCGTACTTATGCAGTATGTCAAATGTCGATGTCGTCTCCGCGTGACGCCTAATACTCTTTGTCCATACCGATTCGTAGATGAAGTTGTGGAAATAAAAATATTTAAGATGTTTGAATTCTGTGCGTGCGGCGGAAAACAATTCCTCGCATAACTTAACGTGCGGGTCCATTGATCCACCCACATCGAAAAACAGCAAGACCTTCACCGAGTTGTGGCGTTCCGGCACCATCTTAATGTCGAGGAGCCCGGCATTTTTAGCGGTCGATAAGATGGTGTCGTTAATATCCAGCTCTTCCTCCGCACCGGTTCGTGCAAATTTACGTAGGCGACGCA
>JAESUT010000033.1 GCA_016762995.1 Gammaproteobacteria bacterium
TTCCGAAAACCCAGCCTACAGCGGCGACACTGGTCTTTTCCCAGATTTCTTGCCAAATGCAATTTTTGCAGAGAATTTCTTAACTAAGCTTATTGGTGGCGAAGTCACTGAAGCGGTTCTAGATGCCGCGGTTGCTGAAATGACAGCGTCTCTAAATGCTGGCGATTCACGTGGAGCAACTATGAATGCTTCCATCAATGCTCTTGCTGCATCTACAGATCCAGATTTTGCTGATGCTGCAGCTGCCTTGGCTAACAAGACAGCGGTTGCCACATACTATTCAGTAGACGTAGCGGAAAGCTCTGCAGAGCTTGACGATCTGATAGCAGTAGTTTCTGCTGTTGATAGCTCTGCTACTGCGGTTGCAACCGGCACTACGGCTGTAGATACAGTTATTGCAGGGGATGAAGAGCTTACTGACCTGATCGCAAATCTTGACGCTGCGAATGCTGCGAAGACCGCTGAGCTTGCTACTCTAGAAGCTACTACGGCTATCTCTGGAATCGATCCGACTCCTTTAGATAAGATCCCACAAGCTGATATTACTGCACTGGAAGGTACAGCTGTTGGTACTACAGATGCAGCTCTCGTTTTTGCCGATCCTACTGGTTTCACTGCTGGTGATTATACCGCTGGTTCCGACGCACTACAGGCTGCTTTGGTAGCAGATGCCGCAGTAGCGGTTGCTGCTAAGTTGAAACTCGACAACACGGCTCTGGCCCTTACGCTTAATACAACTGCTGGTACTGGCAATGTTGCTGGTCTTGACGGTGCAATCGCTGGCGTATCAGCTGCACTTACTACTGCCAACAATGCTATCGAGAGTGCTGCCCTTGCAGGTGTTGCTGCGACTGCCGCTCTAGGCGACTACAACGTTCTTAACGCTTCTGCGGTTACTCTGCTCGCCACTGGTGCAACTAGTGGTGGTGAGATAATTGTTTCCGGTACTACTTTGGTATTGGGCGCTGCAATCACTGAAGCAACTGATCCAGGTATTACTGCACTTCTAGCTGCATCATTAGCAAATGAAGGTGCTCAAGCTGTTGAAACCGGTGCCATAGCCGCTGCGAATACCGCCTTGCATGTAGTTGAGAACCTTGATTCTGCGTCCGGCACCAGAGTAGCTGACTTAGCTGCTGTAACAGCCGCGATGACTTTCATTACTCCAGCTACAGCTACTAAAGCTACTGACGCTGAAATCGCTGCTGAAATTGCAGCATTAAATGCGGGCAATACACAGTTGAAGGCTGACCTCCTTGCAGTAACATACAATACAGATGACGCCACAACGCTTGCCGATGTGACAACGATTCTGGCCGCGGCTGTAACTGCTAACTTCATCAATGCTGGTGACCAGACACTGATCCTTGTCGCTTTCGGTGACGATGCTACTGCTGATGCTGACTTCGATCCAGCCGGTACTGCTGGTCTTCCTGCTGCTCTTGCTGCTGCTTCCGCTGCAGTTACTGCAAACAGCTTGGCCTTCGACGTAGACGCTTTAAACACTGTTTACTTGGGTAGTGGTACAACGCTTGTCGGTGGTGAAACTTCTGCTGCAACCTTGGCGCTTGCTCCATTGGCGTTAGCCGCTAACGTAGCTGCCGCTCTTGTCGCTACTACTACTAAGTTGGGCGCAGACGTTGATGCTGCAATCGTATCGGAAACTGTGCTTTCTGATGCTAAAGCTGCGTTGGCTGCACTGGACGTTACTATCGCCGCTGAGACAGCTGCATTCGCTGCCGCTGGATTCGCAGCTCCAGTAACGCTGAACTCTGCTGTTAAAGCAGCAACTGTCAGCGACGATGTGTTCCTAACAGGCGGCATCGACTCACAGATTATCTCCTTCGCAGGTGACGACCAGTTGTTCATCGGTTCAGGTCTTACTCTGAATGCTGATACTACTGCCGGCGACGAAGGCGACAACGCGGTACTGGAAGTTTGGATCACTGGTACTTCAAGCGCTGTGATTACTATTGAAACGTCTGTGTTTGGTTCAGATGCTGCGGTTCCTGAAACTTACACAATCACGCTGACAGGTGTTGCTGCAGCTGATGTTGCATTGAGCGCTGATGGTATTATCACTATCGCTTAAAGCACTTTGCGGGGAGAACACTTAGCCATTTGGCAAGGTTAGTAACCTCGGTATCTGATTCAAGATACTGAAAATTAAAAACTCTCAGTTCGCAAGAACTGGGGGTTTTTCTTTTCTAATCTTGCCAATTCCCAGTCTGCAGGAGCTACTGAATTTTGAAGAAGTTCAATGGAGTTGATAGGGTCGGACCTACGCAACTTATTGTCGGGAGTTGATAGGGTCGGACCTACGCAACTTATTGAATCTTTGCCTATACTGGTGAATAGCAGTCAGTATTTAGTGCTTAAAGCGGAAATAACGTTGGATAAAACTGCTTTAAGGAAGAAACATGCCACGAGCGGGACTTCCTATAAAACTGCGAATTAAACTGCTATAGATTTAGCATCAGTAGTGTGTTTTGTGAGCTGCTGGGAATTCGCTGGCCCTTGTTGCGCATCACGGAATAGCATTCTATACTCTGTCGAATAACTGATCACGCTGATAAAGGCTTTATTGATGATCAAAACTTTTAAGCATAAGGGTTTAGAGAAATATTTCACTAGCGGTAGCATGTCAGGTATTCAAGCAAATCACGCGAGCAAAATCTCCGATCAACTTGCTTTTTTACATGCCGCTCAAAGCATAGAGGATATTAATAAGCCTGGTTATCAATTGCATGAGCTAAAAGGAAAGTTAAAAGGCCATTGGTCAATTAGCGTTTCTGGCAATTGGCGGATTGTTTTCAGGTTCATCGACGGCGATGCTTACGTTGTTAACTACGAGGATTATCACTAATGACTTTACAACAGCATAACCCTCCACATCCGGGCGAACTGATTCAAAGGACATATATTGAGCCGTTTAGTGAAGTCACTGGTAATAAAGTCGCCGATCGTCTTGGGGTTGCACGTAGCACTTTTAGTCGTTTGCTGAATGGCATATCTAACGTGTCGCCGGAGATGGCAGTTAGGCTTTCCAGTGTCTTGGGTGGATCAGCCGAGAGCTGGTTAATGCTTCAAGACAGTTACGATTTATGGAAGGCTCGACAATCGGTTGATACAAGGAAGCTGGAGGCTATTGATTTCAATAAGGTAGCTTAATTTGACTGGGTCGGTAAATAACGTTGGATAGAAATGTTTTAAGGAAGAAGCATGCCACGCGCGAATCGCTATTTTGTGCCGGGTCATATTTGGCATATTACCCACCGCTGTCATAAGCGGGATTTCCTCTTAAAGTTTGCCAAGGATAGAAAGCGCTGGCGATACTGGCTCTTCGAAGCAAGAAGGCGCTACGGCTTGTGTGTACTAAATTACATTGTCACCTCAAACCATATTCATCTAATGGTTAAAGATACTGCTGATGCCGCTATTCCTAAGAGCCTGCAGCTGATCGCTGGACGCACTGCCCAAGAGTATAATAAGCGTAAAAATCGTAAAGGAGCGTTCTGGGAAGATCGCTACCATGCAACGGCTGTTGAGACAGGAGAGCACTTGGCCCGATGTCTTGTTTACATTGATCTAAATATGGTCCGTGCCAACGCGATTTCGCACCCCTCGGAGTGGGTTGATTCGGGATATCAGGATATTCAATATCCATTAAAGCGTTACCGTGTAATTGATCTTCATGAATTAGCGGACCTGTTTAACTGCAACAGCGTTACTGACTTTCAGCAACAACATCGACAATGGGTGGAAGAAGCATTGTGTGCCCAGAACAATTCGCGCGATTCTCGCTGGAGTGAAGGGCTGGCTATTGGAAGTGAAGAATATGTCGATTCACTAAAAATACAGCTAAGCTCGAGGTCGCGTTATAGACACAAATATAGAGCAAAGAATGCCTTTGTACTTCAAGAGGAAGACATGCCTTATCGCATCGATTTTATTGCCAAAAAACAGTTCTAAGCCTTATAGTAAGCATGATACTTGGCAATGAGCTTTATAACGTTAGCAGTCGCGTTGGTCCGACCCTGAGAATTCCCCCTACGGCTAAACATCAGTTAGCAGGCTGTTTCCAGCTAGGTTGTTAAAGGAGAAGCCTACTGCGAACGTGAAAAACTAGTGTTTGAAGAAGAACTGGGCTTAAGTTGTTAAATTGTTAGTGTCCCTCTAAACTCCAAACTAAAGCGTAGAATTGCGCGTCTAACGAGTAGTTCTTTAATTGATCTGTCAGTGGATAAACAATGCCAACGAATAAACAGATTCAATCGCGGTCCAAATGGGCAAGCCTTGTATTCTTTGGCTGCATAGCCACTGTTGCCTATGCGCAAGATTCAAGCGATCGCTCTAGTGTTGGTGCGAATAGCAGTCAGGATCTCACCTTGTTTGAGAACGTAGAAACGGCGGAGAGCCGTGCTAGGCCAGCCGGCCGAGCTGCTCGCGAAGCCCGAGCTACTACTGCCCAGCCAGAATTTACCCTAGTTGGCGTTTCGCGGTTTGGTGCCAAATACTCTGCAATACTGCGGCATAAAGACGGGGAAAGCTTCATCGTGAAAGCGGACCCTGTAGCAGTTACGTTAATACCCCAACACAGCGACTATGCAATCGTTGATGTTACGGCCAGCAGCGTGTCTATTCGCTATCCTAGCAATAACACCTGCGTGGAATTTAGCGATCGTGGTGTAAGTTGTAGCGCTGCAGCAAACACAAACATCGCTCAGCTCATCTTGGCCAACGGAGAGCCGTTAGCCAGCAGAAACCCCGCGAATGGATTGACAGCAGAAGCCTCTACGGACATAAACGGGGAGATAATCGAAGAGCAGGCTGTTTCAGGTAACCCTTTTGAGGCGCTTAGAAACGGACGGCGCGGCGATACCCTTAATACCGGAACCGGTGCGGCTAACACCAATGGGGCTAGATTCACCCCACGGCGAATAGCCCCTGAAGATGTCCCCGAGGGCAAGCGTATTGTCTCAACTCCTTTCGGTGATAGACTAGTCGACCAATAGACAGTAGCCGTACCTACAGCTAGCTGCCAATAAAATGAGTTGTCCGGTGCAGGTGTCAATTGGAAGGCCATTGAAAGATCACTCCATTATTTCTTCTTCACTCTCACTGTCCATTTCGGTAGTGTGTTTTAACTCCAGCGAAGACGAGTTGAAAGCTCTCATTGAGTCAACACTCCGTGCTATTCGCTTTCTTAAAGATTCTGTAAATCTAGCATCGGTGCCGATCTACCTAGTTGACAATTCCGAAGAAGAGCGGCTGCGCCTGACGCAATTTGCTAGCCTGCAAACTGAAGCCGAAGCGCTCAATGTAGAGCTGCATCTGCTTCAGGGACACGGCAATGTGGGCTACGGTGCAGCACATAATCTGGTCATCAAAAAAATGGATAGCGACTATCACCTGCTGCTAAACCCGGATTTAAGGCTAGACCAGGATTGTTTGCGGGCTGGTGTTTCCTATCTAGTTGAGAACAAAAATGTAGTCATGGCAAGCCCCTTTGCGGCCTACGAAAACGGAGAAAAACAATATCTCTGCAAGCGCTATCCAAGTGTGTTTACGTTTATAGTGCGAGGCTTCTTCCCTGAATTTCTCAAAAAGTATTCCGCCAAACGCCTGGCTAGTTTCGAGATGCACGAATTGCCAGAAAGCCGCCCTACGATAGACATTCCAATAATTAGCGGTTGTTATATGTTATGCCGAACTGAAGCGTTGCTAAAGGTTGGTGGTTTTAATGAAAAATTCTTTCTCTACTTTGAAGATTTTGATTTGTCACTTCGAATGGCTGCGGTAGGTAAAATTGCCTATGTTCCGGCTATGCGAATTACCCATGCTGGAGGCAATGCGGCACGAAAAGGTTTGAGTCACATAAAAATGTTCGCACTGTCAGGTGCCCGTTTCTTCAATATCCATGGCTGGCGTTTGTTTCGTCAATTAGGTTAAGCAGTGGAAAAATCAATTTCAGATTACGGCTTACTTACCGTGGCGAATGAGAGACATTATTCAATCTAAAAGAAAAATACTGCTAACAGGCGCAACAGGCTTCATAGGTTTGACGCTATGCCGTCGCCTAATTGAAGAGAATTTCGACGTGCGTGTTTTATTGCGTAATCCAGCCAAGGCCGCCCTCTTGCCGCCGTCATTAATAGCAGAGCAAGTATTGGGGGACTTACACGACCAACAGAGCTTATTAGAGGCCTGTGCAGGCG
Source organism: Gammaproteobacteria bacterium (assembly GCA_016762995.1). Classification (GTDB taxonomy): domain Bacteria; phylum Pseudomonadota; class Gammaproteobacteria; order Pseudomonadales; family Pseudohongiellaceae; genus UBA9145. The sequence continues at coordinate 6,219 of JAESUT010000033.1, forward strand.
TTGATACAATCTTGCATCTGGCAGGCGTGGCGCACGTGGGCAACACCGCGAAGGGTGATGATACAAATGTAGTAGGCAGTGAAAACCTACTAAAAGCGGCASTGGAAAAGAAGGTCAGACGCATCGTCTTTCTGAGTAGCACTCTAGCGCATGCCGCGACAGCCAATAGCGGGGACATAACGAGCTACGGTAAGGGAAAACGAGAGTCGGAGCTTCTGCTAATGGAAGCCGCTCACAAGGGTCTTGTAGACGCGATAATCTTGCGCCCTGTAAATGTCTACGGCATAAACATGAAGGGCAACATCGCCAGCATGATCTCAATGATTCATCGCGGGCGCCTGCCTCGCTTGCCGGCCTTAACTAGTAAAATTTCCTTGCTCGGTGTAAAAGATTTGGCAAGCGCCATTCTGTTAGCTGCAAACTCTGAACAAACTTCCGGAATCTATACGGTCACGGATGGGCAAGACTACCCGATAGCTGCTATTGAGGAAGCTATCTATAAGAGCCTTGGAAAGAGATTGCCGAGGTGGAGAACGCCAGCTGTGATATTATATGCAGCCGCTGTACTGGCGGGGGCCGCGGCTAGACTGCGCGGACGAGATACCGGCATTAGCAGTCGAACGTATCGAAACCTTACAGCGGATAATCTATTTAACAATGAGGATATCTGCGCGGAGTTGGGGTTTCAGCCCACACAAAATTTGTATCAGGTACTGCCTGAAATAGTAGACGATATTGTCTCGGAGACTAACTCGCTTCAGTCTCGATAGAGAACTAAAGTAGAAGAGTTAAAGTAGAAGAAGGAAAGAGGAAGTAGCCAGATGACTAAAGGAATAATTCTCGCCGGGGGCAGCGGAAGCCGATTACACCCCATGACACTAGCGGTCAGCAAACAGCTGCTACCGATTTACGACAAGCCCATGATTTACTATCCGCTATCGACCTTAATGCAGGCCGGTATCCGCGAGATACTAATAATCACTACTCCAGAAGATGCGGCTGCCTTTGAGTCACTCTTGGGCGATGGCAAGAGATGGGGCCTGGATATTTGCTACCGCCAGCAACCGAAGCCAGAGGGCTTAGCGCAGGCATTTTTAATCGGCGAAGAGTTTATCGGCGACAGCAGAGTCTGTCTGGTGTTGGGTGATAATATATTCTATGGCAATAGAATTGAGGACACGCTCAAGAGTGCAGTCGAGCAGGAAGAGGGCGCGAGTGTCTTTGCTTATTATGTAAACGATCCCGAGCGCTATGGTGTAGTTGAGCTAGATGAGCAGAACAATGCGATTGGTCTGGAAGAAAAACCTGAGCATCCAAAGTCCCATTACGCAGTGACGGGCCTGTATATGTACGACAACGATGTTATCGATATCGCTAAGTCGATCAAGCCGTCGCCACGCGGGGAGCTTGAAATTACCGACATAAACAAAGTTTACCTGGAACGTAAAGCGCTTAAGGTGGAACTGTTCGATCGCGGTACAGCTTGGTTGGATACAGGAACCATACAATCACTGTTAGATGCGGCGAATTTCATTCGCGTCTTAGAAGAGCGTCAGGGCTTGAAGATTGGTTGTCCCGAAGAGATCGCATATAGACAGTCGTTTATCGATAGAACCCAACTCGAAAAATTGGCGCAATCTTTAGGGAAAAGCGGTTACGGGAATTATCTGCTCCAGCTTCTTGATCATAATCACTAAATTAGAAATTTTGATACGTAGTAATCACTCATGAAAATAATTGAAACAGCTATTCCCGATGTATTGCTCCTGGAACCAACAGTACACGGCGATGCTCGTGGCTACTTCATGGAAACATTTCGTGAAGCCTGGTTTAAAGAAAACGGAATCGATCTACGTTTCGTGCAGGACAATCAAAGTCGATCTGTGCAAGGAACGCTGCGCGGACTGCATTATCAACTGAAGCAACCACAGGGAAAACTCGTCCGCGTCGTTTCTGGTGAGGTATTCGATGTCGCGGTCGACATGCGTAAAGACTCAGCAACGTTTGGTCAGTGGGCGGGTGATATCTTGTCGGCAGAGAACAAGCGGCAGCTATGGGTGCCCCCTGGCTTCGCCCATGGTTTTTATGTAGTCAGTGAGTCAGCTGAGCTGTATTACAAATGCACCGATTACTATTGTCCAGAACATGAGCACAGCCTGCTATGGAATGATTCTGCGGTTGGGATTGATTGGCCTCTGTTGAATGACTCTCCCTTATTATCTGCTAAGGATGCTGCAGGTTTATTGTTGGCCGAAGCGCCGTACTATCCCCCCAGTTCATGACCTCTTCCCTCATCGTTGTAACAGGCGCTTCCGGGCAGCTGGGACAGGCACTCTCTCGCCTTTGGGCTGAGTCTCCCCTACCTGAATACCAATTTAAGGCATTAGAGCGGTCTGAATTGGATATTGGCCAAGCGGACGCGGCGATTGCCGCCTTATCTGAGCTGAAACCCGCAGTCATAATCAATGCGGCAGCCTATACGCAGGTAGATAAGGCAGAATCAAATAACCAAGCTGCACATCTAGTTAATGCTCAGGCAGTTGGCAGAATTGCGGCTTGGTCGGCAGAGAACGATGCCAAGCTAATTCATATTTCCACGGATTTTGTTTTCGATGGGTCAAGGACTACACCTTACGGTGTTGATCATCAGACCAATCCTCTGGGGGTCTATGGTGTGTCTAAACTGGCTGGTGAGCAAGAAATTCAAACGTTGGCCAGTCATTGTAGCGCGATAATTCGAACCTCCTGGCTGTATTGTGAATATGGCAATAACTTTGTAAAAACTATGCTGCGCTTAATGAAGGACAGAGATCAACTCTCTGTCGTGAATGATCAGATCGGTTCGCCGACCTCTGCGCATGGGCTGGCCAGCCTGATCTTTGCTATGATTCTGAAAGATAGCTATAGCGGGGTCTATCATTGGACCGATGGCGCGAGTATTAGCTGGTATGAATTCGCACAAGAAATACAAGATCAGGCAATTCAGGAAGGACTGCTAAGCAAGGCAATTCCGATTAGCCCGATTTCAACTAGCGAATATCCAACACCGGCTCAGCGTCCTGCATACAGTGTATTGGATCGCAGTCGAGCAATGGCAGGGTTTGAATGTCCAGTTATTGATTGGAAGGGGCAGTTAAATCTAGTGATAAAAGAACTAGCTAGAGAATAAGGAAGAGATAAAATTAATGGCAAATTTATTGGTAACCGGCGCGGCCGGTTTTATAGGCACAAGCTTCGTTAACTACTGGCATAGCTCAAATCCGCAAGATAAAATTACTGTCCTCGATGCATTGACCTACGCAGGAAACAAAAATAACCTTGCGAATCTTCTTAGCGAAGAATGGTTCGAGTTTGTACAGGGTTCTATCTGTGATCAAGCCTTAGTTGAATCCTTACTTGTTAAACATGATATCGACACTATCGTTCACTTCGCGGCGGAGAGCCATGTTGACAGATCAATAACAGGCCCCGATGCCTTTATTGATACAAATATTGTAGGTACACATTGTTTATTGAAAGCAGCGAAGAAATTTTGGATCGTAGAAGGCGCGAAGTCAGATCATCTGTTTCATCACGTCTCTACAGATGAAGTGTACGGTACTTTAAGTGCAGATGACCCGGCGTTCTCAGAAACTACTCCTTATGCGCCTAACTCTCCTTATGCGGCGAGCAAGGCGTCATCCGACCATTTGGTGCGCTCCTATCACCATACGTTTGGATTGAAGGTTACAACCAGCAACTGCTCGAATAACTATGGACCGTATCAATTTCCCGAGAAGTTATTGCCAGTTTGCATCTTGAATATTTTGGCCGGTAAAGACCTGCCTATCTATGGCGATGGTCAGCAGATTCGAGATTGGCTGTATGTGGATGACCACAATCGCGGCATCGAACTAGTTATTAAGAAAGGCCGGATTGGCGAGACATACAATATCGGTGGCAACAACGAATGGGCGAACTTGGACGTCGTTAATCTGCTATGTGAGTTGATTGATTCACGCTTCGCAGCGAATAAGGAACTAGCCGTTAGATTCCCTGATTCACCTTGTGCAGGAGGAGATTCTGCAAAGTCTCTGATTACTTTTGTAACGGACAGGCCTGGCCACGATACGCGCTATGCCATCAATGCTTCCAAAATCACGGCTGAGCTGGGCTACGACCCAGTGGAGGATTTCGATTCTGGCCTTAACAAGACYATYGACTGGTATCTTTCAAACGAGCARTGGTGGCGTTCTATTCAAGACGGGTCGTATAGGCAGTAGGCCCGTGATCCTCTGTAGTTAGTGGYGTGCTCGCAGTCACAACTTATTGCCTATTCTTCGTAACAGTTGGCTCCAGACAGTTAAACTGGGCTAAGCTCAGTTACTAGGAAGAAATTGTAATTACCGCGGTCTACATAGCCTATGTAAACCTTCTTTGTGCTGGCGCGTTAGTATTTACTTGTTGCCCAGAGCCGACAACCATCTAATAGGGACATTTTTATTTAGACCTATGCTACGAACCTACAAACACTTTCTAAGCTTAGTGGCGTTGATCTTCGTATCAGGGGAGGCTTCTGCTTTCGAGATTAATGGCAGTAAGTGGCCAACCGGCGAGATTGAATTTTTCGTCGATATGGATGGAACAGCGGCGAGCGGCATCACTTGGAACACGGCGTTTATAGCCGCYATGAAYGATTGGAATWATGAGACYTCGTTCAATTTTATTCTGCGCGAAGATAACCGCAACCCCTGTGCTAACGACGGCTTGAATAGCGTCGATTTTAGCGATACTTTTTGTGGATCGTCGTTTGGAGGCAGCACTCTCGCTGTTACTGTACGCAGATTTACTCCGTCGGTACTTGGTGCGCCTGCTATCTCTGAAGCCAATATAATTATAGATCAAGAAAAGGCATTTAATATCTATGATGGGAAGTTGGTGCAACTCGGAATACAGGGGTTAGACTTTCGCCGGATTGCGTTACATGAACTAGGACATGCGATTGGCCTAGACCATGAGTCGGCGACTGCCGCAATAATGGCACCCACTATTGGTAATCTGGATCGATTACAGGCGGATGATATCGCGGGAGCAGAGGCGCTCTACGACGGAGTAATACATTGTGCTGTTAGCGAGTTAGCATTTGGTTCAATCGACAATGCTCTAGATGCGAATGATTGCACGGTGAGTGAATTGCTTCCCGGCAGCAATGACACCAGTCCAATCGATCTGTATCGGTTCACCTTAACAAGCTCAGCAACATTAAGCCTGAACATGACCTCGATGACACTGGATTCGGTGTTGTTGATAGCCGATGAGAATCTTCAAATAATTGCTTCTGACGACAAATCGGGCAACAAATGCGATTCTTCAGTGACGCAATTCTTGCTGCCGGGTAATTATTTTCTGCTAGCGAATACCTTCGACACGCCCGTAAAGGGAGAGTGCGGAAACTCAGGGAATTATGAGATAGACGCTGTTCTAAGCAGCAGTGGAATAAATCCCCTAGGCTTGAGCACGAGTCTTTCAGGCGCACCAGTCAACGCGACCTTCAGCGGCGGCATCACTGCAAATAATGGGGTGAGCTTTACTAATCAATTTAGTCCCAGCGCATCTCTGGATATCACTGTACAGATTGACATCGACCCTCAACATGTAGGCCAGGCCGGCTTCCTGGTTATTGCCGCGGTTGTCGATGAGCAAATTCTTTTTTTGAACGAACAGGGCCAATTCGTCGATTCCGCAGCAAATCCTGGTGTTATTACTCGAGCCAGTAACAAGACCCTCGCTGCAGTTGAGGATCTCACAATAGTCGAGAACCTCGTCCCGGCCTCTCTGGGGATCAATGAGATACTGGTGGGTTTCTTCTTCGGTTACGGCTTAGTTAGCAGCCCGAATGAGCTCTATTACCACCAGGCTCCTCTGAACTTGATTGTTGCCCCCTAGAACTCCTAGTAAGCCCGCTAAAATACGCTGAAAACTCGTATTCCAGAGTGGCTCAATAAGCGGTATAATCCGCCTGCAATTTTTCTGGCACAATCGGTTTTAGCCCGTAACAGTACCGAGAAGACGGTATTTAGCGGTTCTTAGGCCGATCCAGAGCTTATATCCCACGATTTACACACTAAAAGGAGCTATTTCTGTGCAATCAGAGACTGGCAAAATTCGTCTGTTCGTACTCGCGCTGATGAATCTAAGTTTAATGGCTTTCGGCAGCAATGCCGTAGCGCAGCAATCTATCGAAGACAATGTGCGTCCCGCTGGACAAGTTTGTTTAGCAGGACAGTCCTGTGTCGGCTCAACGGTAGGCACAGCATCTACTGTAGCTCCAGCGGCATCTACGCGCGTCGCGGCTCCAGTTGCTGCGGTAGTTGAAGAAATTGCTGAAGAAGTTTCAGAAACCGATAATCTTTCAAACAAATTAGTAGAAGATTTTGGTCAGTTTGATCCGACACTAGAATTAAGCAAATTTGAGTTCCCGCCTTTAGAATTACTTAAAAAATATG
>JAESUT010000085.1 GCA_016762995.1 Gammaproteobacteria bacterium
GCATGAAACCCCAAGGACCTCTAAAAGGCGTTAAAGTGCTGGAATTTGTCGGCCTTGGCCCGGCACCATTCTGCGCCATGATGTTGGCTGACATGGGAGCTGAGGTGGTTCGCATCGATAGGCTAACTCAGAAAGGCACAGGGCATAGAGCAAACGTGTTAAACCGAGGACGCCGCTCAATCGCACTAGACCTTAAAAACCCAGCTGCTGTAGAGACGGTTCTCCGAATGATCGAAGAGGCAGACGCGATAATCGAGGGATTCCGGCCCGGTGTAATGGAGCGCCTAGGCCTAGGACCTGATGTTTGTCTCGAGCGCAATCCAAAACTCATCTTCGGCCGCATGACAGGCTGGGGGCAATCTGGACCTTTAGCTCAGGCTGCGGGTCACGATATAAACTATATATCCATAGCAGGAGCGCTAGGCGCAATGGGCTATTCCGACAGGGCCCCCACTCCGCCGCTCAACCTAGTAGGTGATTTTGGCGGTGGCGCCATGTACTTGCTAACAGGCATACTCGCCGCACTCCATGAGCGAACAACCTCAGGACAAGGACAGGTTATCGATGCCGCCATGACTGATGGTACTGCGAGCCTGTTAAGCCCCTTCTACGGGCTAATGGAGATGAATATGTGGACTGCCGACAGGCATGCCAATAAATTGGATGGCGGCGCTCACTATTACGGTAGCTATGAATGCAGTGATGGCAAATATATTTCCATAGGCTCTATCGAGCCACAGTTCTATGCACTTCTTCTAGAAAAATGTGAAATTGAAGATGAAGAATTTTTGGCGCAACAGGACCAAAGTGTATGGCCACAGCTCAGAGAAAAACTCGCGAAGCTGTTCCTTACCAAGACACGATCCGAATGGAGCGATTTGATGGAAGGAACAGACGTCTGCTTTGCACCAGTCCTCGATTTGGAAGAAGCGCCAAGCCACCCACATAATGTAGCTAGAAATACCTACGTAGAATTTGATGGCGTGACTCAACCAGCGCCAGCACCGAGATTTAGCCGCACACAGTCAGAAATCAAATCGTCTGCCGCCATGGTCGGCGAACACACTGAAGACATCTTGGCTGACTGGGGATATAGTGAAAGCGAGATTGAACAACTACGAGCAGCGAAAGCCATCTAGAAAGAACGCATAAATGGACAATCAAAATCTAGCAATTGCACTAGCCCTGGTCTCAATGATTACCGGTGTTGCGCTATTGGTGAACTGGGCGGGTAATAAACAGATCCCAGGTCTACTTAGGATTGCAGCAGGATATATGACGACCTGCGTTGGCATTCTATTGCTCACACTGCAGGGCACCCAACCCCCTTTTATTTCCATCTTTTTGGCGAACGCGCTGATCATGGGTGGTCGTATACCTGTCCTTTCCGGTCTAGCGAATTTCTGGAATCAAGAAACCACAAAACTGCCGCTCATCTTTTTCGTCTGCTTTCTCGGCACCATGGCAGGCATCTATTACTTTGTATATATAGATGAGTCCATACTTTGGCGCATCCGCATCTCTGCGGTAATGATGGTTATTTTTTCGACTAGCACTGCCTATGTGCTGGCGAAGGGCTTGAAAATCGAGCGAAAACTGCGCCCGATCATGGCCATCAATACTAACTTTGGCGCCTATCTGTTACTGACACTCTCGCTATTCAACGCGGTAGTTGAATTCGTTCTCATGTTATTCCTAGACACACAACCGCTATCATCCGCTGAACCCGTCACGACTGTTTTATTGATCGGCGCCATCGTCAGTATGACTATTTTTGCCTTCTCGATCATCATCATGACTATGGAAGAGCTCAAGGTCGAATATCAAGAAGACGCAATTTTCGACCCAATAACAACAATATTGAATGAGCGCACTTTTATAGAGGTGAGCAATCGAGTCCTTGGCGTGGCGCTGAGGTATACCAAGCCGGTCTCTCTGCTGACTCTCGAGCTTACAAACCTCGATGACATCATCAAACAGCACGGCATTAAGGTAGGTAACGCGATGCTACGCCATTTCGCACTGATGGCCACCGACCGACGACGCAATGAAGACGTGCTAGCTCGGTCTAGCTACAAGCAATTCAGAATGCTTCTACCCGGCGTTGATGAAGCCGGCTCTGCAGTCGTCATCAAGAAGATAAAGAATGCCGTGCTTGGAGAGGAGTACGTCTATCGTGGCAATTCCTTAAGAGCAGAGTTCCTAATCTCCGCAGTCACCAAGCGAGAAGAAGACCTGCACCTGCAACAAATGCTTCAGGAAGGCGAAGTTGAAATAATCCGATTGAAACATCCACCTGTAAGCCCTGCATAAACCCCAACTTCGCTGTATCATAGGCCCTATTTTCCCGCTGTTCGTCGGAGCTATTCATGCCATGGCCTATAATACGATTCTCTATCAGATTGAAAACAATATTCTAACGATAACGCTCAATCGCCCTGAGCAGATGAACGCCTTCACAGTTGAGATGGCGAATGAACTTATCGACGCTGTGAATCGCGCCAGCGAAGACGATGAAGTCCGAGTCCTCGTGGTCACTGGAGCTGGCAAGGCGTTCTGTGCCGGCATGGATCTCGGCAGCACGGGAAATGTATTTGGACTAAATGAAAGTTTGCAGCCAAGTCTTAACGATATGCAAACTAAACTAAATGACCCCGAAATCATTGCCGGTGTCCGCGATACAGGCGGTCGGCTGGCACTCGCAATCTACGACTGCAAGAAACCGGTAATTGCGGCCATCCACGGTGCCGCAGTGGGCATCGGCGCGACCATGACCTGTGCTATGGATATTCGACTCGTTGCCGAGAATGCCCGAGTGGGCTTCGTGTTCAACAAAATAGGCATTACACCAGAGGCCTGTTCCACCTGGTTCCTCCCTCGAATAGTCAGCATGGGAAAGGCGTTAGAATGGGTGTATAGCGGCGACCTAATTCTAGCTGAAGAATTAAAAGCTAGCGGCTTCGCCAATTCGATAGAGACCAACGAGTCGCTTCTGGATAAAGCCTATAAACTCGCTAAGCGGATAGCGCAACACAGTCCTGTGTCTATCGCTCTGACACGGCAGATGATGTATCGTAACGCGGCTCAAGATCATCCAATGGCGGCGCATCAAATAGACTCCTTGGCAATATTCTATGCGAGCCAAGGCAGTGGCAAGGAAGGCGTAAAGGCATTCTWGGAAARGAGAAAGCCGGARTATCTAGAAAAGGCATCCAGCGACATGCCGCCTTTCTATCCCTGGTGGGAAKACTGAGYAAAAGAAAGAACRCCAGAGCTATCCACAGAGAACCACGTAGCAAATTCAACACATACCCAAATAGGACACCCAATGCTTAAAAACTTCGAACTCCTCTGCTCCACCAGTGGCCGCGTGATACTCGGATTCTACTTCTTCGGACCCGGCGCGCTGCTGAAGATTATGAATATGGAGGGCACCTCTGCCTCCATGGCCGAACAAGGCATGGCATTCATCTCATTCTTCCTGATCTTAACCATTCTGATTCAGCTGTTTGGCGGCATCGCCATGATCATAGGCTATCAGGTGAAGCCAGTCGCGTTCGTGCTAGCTGGGTTGACGCTCGTCATTAGTGTGGTAATGCATGACTTCTGGAATATGCCAGGTGAGACACAGAACTTCGTTAAGAATATGGGCATCATGGCCGGCCTACTAGTATCAGCAGGCCTTGGCGCCGGTGGTTGGAGCCTCGACAGCAAGCTCGCTAAATCGAAGTAATATCAGCAGTTTATCGGCAGCGCCGATAAACTGCGACCTCGATTCTTGACAGCTTCCCGCGCGCCTGCGAAAGTGGCCTTGAATACAGCGCAGCCGACACCATCTTAGTGTTAGCGGTTAAAGCTGCTGCGAATAAATCCCGCTGAATTGAGGCCTCATGTCCAACTAATGAAACCTTCACTACAGCACTGTGTAAACGAAATTCTTAAACAGGATTAGCCACATCATGATAATGGTTCAATCAACTTTTCATCTAGTTGCAGAATCCAAATCTGAAGCGCTCGAATTGATGAAAGACATGTCTCGTCTCTGTCGCCAGGAACACGGCTGCCTGAACTATGAGTACTTCGAAGGTTTGACCGACACCAATCAGATTGTTCTATTGCAGGAGTGGGAAAATGCTGACTGCCTGCAGGCTCACTATCAAACGGCCCACATGGAGGAGTTTCTGGGCAAGCTTGGTAACACTCTAGAGAGTGAAGTCATCACCCGCAGCTATGCCTCACAGGACGAGCCCCGAGTGACGTCGGCGAGCAAAGCGGGCTTGGCAAAGCCAGAGCAGACCATCCACTAAGTCTGTTGTTGCTCCTCACTGCAATTTGAATAGATTGTCTTCAACGATCACTATGTTRGCGAACTAGTTATCGRGCTTATAGTCGGACTACAGGGATTAGTAAATGTTCTATACGCTGCAAGGTAATCAGAAGACKCCTGTYTCATCGGARGAAAATACTCGGCTGCTACATTGGAGAACCTCCACCTTCTGGGTCATGCTCGTTGGCTATGTRGGCTACTACATCTGYCGCGGCAACCTCKCCGCTGCCTTTCCYCTGCTWRMACARGAATTTGGCTACTCCAATACACARCTCGGCCTYATAGCMTCKCTATCCRAAATGGCCTATGCCGCCGGCAAATTTATCAATGGCCCATTAGCCGATAAAATCGGTGGCCGAAAAATCTTTCTCGTCGGTATGGCCGGCGCCATATTCTTCAATATCATCTTTGCGATCTCGGCAAGCCTCACTGCATTTATCATTGTATGGTGCTTTTGTCGCTACTTTCTTTCCATGGGTTGGGGCGGGCTGACAAAGACAATCGGCAACTGGTACCCAAGAGAACGCAATGGCACGGTGATGGGCTTGATCAGTGTCAACTTCCAGTTTGGCGGAGTTGCGGCCACTCTGTTTGCGGGATCTCTGGTAGCTATGGGCGTTCCTTGGCAGGGAGTCTTCATCTACCCTGCCATGGTACTCACTCTGATCCTGCTTTGGTCCTACTTCGCGTCACGCTCAACTCCTGACGATGTTGTGCCCGGCGCTAGGCCAATAGAAGGCGCCACCTCAAAGAAGCAAATTGCCGACTATGGCGACGAAGAACAGCCGCCTGTCTCAACTATCATGAAGACGCTGTTGCGCCTGCCTATATACCGACAGTTACTGGTGTTTAGCTTTCTCACCACACTACTGCGTTCTGTATTCTTGTTCTGGACACCGAAATTTCTGTTCGATATCGGTCTGGGCGCGAGCTCTGCGATTTTGCGCTCCGCCATATTCCCGTTGTTAGGTGTAGCTGGCACGGTATTCATTGGCTGGTACACCGATCACCATGCGCGCAACGGAGACCGCGCACGCATGATGTGGATGATGCTTTCTGTGCTGGTGTTTTGCATGATCGCCATAGCGGTGCTAAGCGACGCCAGCGAACCAAACTTCAATTTGATCTTGTTCTTTCTCGGAGCTAGCGGATTCTTCTTGCTGGGCCCCTACTCGATGAGCAGCGGTTGCCTCACACTTGATATAGCTGGAGCGAAAGGAGCAGGCTCCTGCACAGGCATTATCGATGGAATGGGCTATATAGGTGGAGCAATTGCAGCCTTTGCTGCAGGCATACTCTCCGACTATTTAGGCTGGTCGCAGGTATTTCTGCTGCTGTCTGTATTCGCCGTTATTTCAACTTTCAGCGCCTGGCTAATGAGTCGCGGCTTCCAGAAGATGGCGCGAGAATCTGCAAAGTAGAATCGCCTAGTCTAATCAATCTTGCGCTTCATATTCCTTAATCTGATCAGTGATACCGCGCACCATGCCATTAGGGATCGGCAAAGTAAGATGGTACTGCGAGATCTTCCAACCTTGAGTCGTGTGTATCAACACCCCTGTACCGCGGCTACTGCCAAAACTCTCACTCAGCAACGCCTCGTCGAACCACGCGCTTAATCCATCCGGAGTGATGTTGATATTGCGTTGCCTAGGCGTATAGACCCAACCATTACTGCCGCTTGAGTACCGGCRAAACTCTTGCTTGACCCAGCGTTCCTGCGCATCTGTTCCTATGAATACACCATCGTCGCTCATCAGATCAAAATAGGTATCCCATTCGCCGTTCGCGGCGGCCCGGTGATAACYATCTAACACTTTATTTATSGCAGYGATGTCTGATTGCTGTGRCTSGCTRYTTTGGGCGCAGCTTARCAACGTAAAAGAGAWYARAATTARCARSGAWATRTTCTTCATAGTTTRTTAGTTCTCTGAGGGYAGCSTGTCATTACYKCTAGATGGCATTCTTGTTTCTCACAGATGATTGTTTCTCATAGATGATGATTTCTCATCGAATTCTCCGGCATCAATTCGCGCAAAATAGACGCTCGCTACCTTCTTAACCTTCGGCGCCAACAGTAGCGTCGAGACCATAGTCGGTATCGCCATCGTCGCGTACATGCCATCCAGAAGATTGATCACCACATCCAGCGAGACTACTGCACCGGCAATTATCAGCGCCATATAAGCATACATATAGAGTTTCTCTTTTGACGCGCCAAAGAGAAAACCCATGCACTTGCTGCCGTAGTACCAATAGGTGAGTATCGTCGTCGTGCTCAACACGGTAACCATGATCAGCAGCAAATAGGCACCGTAGCCTGGAAACACCTGCTCATAGGCCTGTGTAGTCATCGTGATGCCAACTGCACCGTCTTCCCATACACCGGTGACCAATAGGGCCATCGCCGTGCAGGTACAGACGATCAGGGTATCGGCGATAGGGCCTATCATGGCGACCAGGCCCTCGCGGGCCGGCTCATTTGTCTTGGCTGCGCCATGAGCGAGAGACTCTGTACCTATTCCTGCTTCATTAGAGAACGCACCGCGCTGCACGCCAATCAGAATCACTGCACCAAGCACGCCTCCCGATACAGCCTCTCCGGTAAAGGCATCGGTAATAATAAGCACAAACATGGCAGGTATCTCGCCGAGGTGGCTCGCCAGCAACACCCCAGTGACCAGGAAATAGAAGATCACCATCGCAGGCACCACCTTGCCCGCGATCAATGACACTCTCTTCACCTTTCCTAGGGCAACGCTAAACATAATGATGGCAAGAACAACACCGGCGCCGAAGTCGAAACTAAAATGCTCTTCGCTTGTAGCCATCCCTGCAGGGATGGCTATGACATCACGCAGAATCTGCACCAATTGATTCACCTGAAATACAGGCAGCGTTCCTACCATCCCTGCTATGGCAAACATCCATGCTAGAGGCAGCCACTTGCGACCTAGCCCCTCGCGAATCACGTACATCGGACCGCCTTGCAGCTTGCCCTCGTCGTCTCGGCCACGATACATAATCGCCAGAGAGGCGGTATAAAATTTAGTAGATATTCCGACGATGGCAGTAATCCACATCCAGAATATTGCACCCGGGCCACCCACCGTGATCGCCACTGCTACGCCGGTAATATTGCCTAGACCCATGGTTCCCGCCAATGCAGTAGCGAGCGCACCATAGTGACTGATGTCCCCGGATACTGCCTCGGAAGTGTCATCAAATTTGCCTTTCAGCAATGCGATGCTATGGGAGAAATAACGAAAGTGGCGCAGCCTGGAATGAACCATGAAGAAGCAGCCACCGCCCACCAGCAGAATAACTAGCGGTAAGCCCCACATGAAATTGGTATAGGCAGCGATCGCTGCTTCGACTGAATCCATCACAGACTACTTCCCTGCTTTGTGACAAGTTCGATTCTGACTAGTACTGAGATAAACCTACTCCGCTTGATCTTCATAGAAATACACCCGGCACCCGCATGGCGGAGCCGAGCCGTAATTCACTGTGCGTTCCTGGCATCTGCCTCATGACGACGCTCTCCAGCGAGTATGGCAGGCATCGCATAGTTGCCCTCGTGGCAAGCATATTCATACATGTCTTCGCCGGTATACATCGGCATCTCGGCAGTCCATGGCTGCGTGTACAGGTCTGGGTCGTCGATGGTAAAGGTATAATGGAGCTTGTCATCGGCCACGCGAGTAAATCGCTCCGTCAACAGAATATTACTGGAGATTAATCGTTCTTTAGCAACTTGCCAGCCATTAAAGTCTTTCGTTTGCACTACCAATGTATTCCCATCGTAGTAGCCTATCGAATCACCCAACCACTTATCAAAGGGCAGCTCTTTAAACTCCTGATCGATTCGCACGATACGCGCGTTATGCACCATCTCTGCTAGCAGCATTACATGAGTCGGCCCTTGCACGATCTGCATATGGTTGTTGTAGAGGCTACTCATGAACGGCGCTGTTGAAGCGAAACTTATGAGACACCGGTCCGAGAGAGTCCTTCCCTCCGGCCCATCGCTCTCTGCCAAGCCCATAGGCAACTCATCCTGTTGAGACCGACGAACTGCCTGCCCCTCTTCTCTCCATGGAATCTGGCCATCAGGCGGGTCTACGATGAGGGACGTTCGATACTTTCCGTTCATCTCAGCAAGAGCATCACCCGGTGTAATCCAGAAACCGTTGTAGCCGCCCACGTTTTCAGGCCCGGGGGCTTCAGCCCCTGTTGCCTCAAGAAAAGCGAGGAAGTCCGGCGTTGAAACCATCTTCGCCAACATTGTTTCCTCGTCTACTTCTAACTCGCCGTCATAGACATCGGCACGCTCTAGGCCGGTTCGAGTCTTGTAGTTCCATACTCCCTGCACATCCGGCACGCCAAAGTCTGTCTTAGGCGGCACATAATCCTCAGCAGCAAAGGCGAGTGGCCCTGCGAACGCGGCAACTATCAGGCTGGCCATCGCTGTAGTCCGAAAGTGAGCTCTCATGGAAGTATCCTTAATCAAATTCATTGATGGGCTCAATGGCCCTGTTTTATAAACCTGTTCTTATAAACCTATTCTTATAAACCTAGAGTTGAAGCTTAATGCAGCCGACAGCGCGCTTGCAAGGCCCGCAGTACACACCAGATAAACTGGGGTCTACCGGACGTTATCGGCAAAGACAAATTCTGATGGAGGTTGCAGGCCACGAAGATTTTCCACAAAATAGTCCCAGCGCCGCTTCATGAAATAGCGCCTGTTTCCGAAACCGTGACTAGCATTGGGCAAAACTACTAGGTCGAAGTCCTTGTCAGCGTCGATTAGGGCCTCGACTACCAACAGGGTACTGGAAGGATGTACATTGGTATCAAGCATGCCGTGGGCAAGCAACAGCTTGCCTTCCAAGTTGGCCGCTAGCAATTGGTTCGCTTGATTGTCGTAGTTCGTAGTGACGACTGGCTCGTCTTCGTCTGAATTGCTCTCAGAAAATGTCTCTAACAATCCCTGCCACTTCTCGCCCCAGTCGTCCTCGTAGTTCCGATTATCATGATTGCCCGCGCCGGATACGGCGACCTTATAGAAATCTGGATAGCGCAGTATTCCTGCAGTCGATGCGAAGCCACCACCGGAATGCCCCCAGATGCCCACTCGATCGAGATCCATCCACGGATTGTCTGCCGCTAACTGTCTGATTCCTGCAATCTGATCTGGCAGGCCGTTGTCGCCCATGTCGCCATAGTAGGCATCGTGAAAAGACTTCGACCGTCCCGGCGTGCCCATGGCGTCCAATTCGACCACGATGAATCCAAGCTCCGCTAAGGACTGCTTGTCATTGCGCGAGGCGCGAAACGATCGCGTGCCGACACTACCACTCTGTGGACCAGGGTAGAGATAGTTCAATACTGGATAGGATTTTGTCTCATCGAAATTAGAGGGTTTGTAGAGTAAGCCGTAGAGCTCAGTGACCTGATCTCTGGCCTTTACGCTAAATGGAATCGGCGCCACCCAGCCACTTGCGATTAGTGGCTCGATATCCGCTTCTTCGAGAACCAACTGCGTCTCGCCTGCTGCGTTGCGTACAACCCAGGTTGGAGCGGTATTCGGTGTTGAATAAGCATCACTAAAATATTCAGCAGACTCGGACCAGCTAATCTGATGATTGGCAATCTCGGGGGTTAAATTTGTCAGTGCAGACCCATCGAAATTGATCCGATACAGGTACTGAAAATAGGGGTCGCCTGACTCGCGATTCGAACCGAGAAAATAGATCTTCTCGTTCTCTAAATCGACCTGCTGAATCTGCAGCACAGCCCAACTGCCCTCGGTGATCTGCCGCTTCAATTCACCTGACTGTAGGTCGTGTAAATAGAGATGCCCCCAATTGTCTTGTTCAGAGAACCAGATAAACTCATTTCTCTCGGGAAAGACGCGCCAATTGGCAGCGTTGTATCCAGATTCGTAGTAGGTCTCGACCTCTTCGCGATAGACCGGCCTCACCTCACCTGTTTCTGGATCGGCAATCTGCAGCTGTGCAATTTTATGATCCCGCGACGAAGAAACGAATGACAGTGTCTCGCTGTCTTCGCTCCACTCCACGTCTAGAAACACACCGCCGCGGCCAGCGATGTGATCACTGGTAGTCGATCTATGGGGGTCGGGTGACAGTTTTAAAGCAGTAACACGCGGTTCATCTTCCAAATGAATCACGATTCGCTCGATCATGAATATGGTGTCATCGCCTGGCAACGGATACTTCCAAGCATCTAACTCGCCATGACCTACCTGCGTAGACCACAGATACATCTCGCCTACATTTCTACCGTCGTGCCGGAAGGTAGCTATCTTGGAGGAGTCCGGAGACCACAACAACACCGGACCCTCGTCGCGCAGCCAGCCCGCATTATTGGTCGCATAACCATAGTCCTGCTCACCATCGAAGGTAAGTTGAGTCACCTCATTGCTCGCCGTGTCGCGAACCCAAAGGTTATGCTCATCGATAAAAGCCGCTGCCGCACCATCTGGGGAGATAAACTCATTGGACGAAGTCTCAGCGAGCTGGTTAAGCGTGTAGTCTCTCAAGTCCAGCACATAACTTTGATCATCAAAATCGAATTCGAGCCGCTCTGGCGCATCGAAGAGATGTATCCGCGACAGACTCAAATCATCCGCGTCAACTTCCTCCTCTGCATAGGCCTTGAGCTCGGCTGCTAGACGAGTCACATCGAAAAGTGGTGACTTCTGCCCCGTCTGCACATCCACCAAAATATAATCAGAACCGTTCTCGGTTGAGCGGCGATAGATCAATCGATCATCAAGCTGCCAGTACTGGGCAAGGATATTGCCCTGGACCAAATCCGCCGTATTGACTGCAAGAAAGCTTTGCGCACGCGCATAGTCAGCGGCGGTTATGCTTTCCAACTTAGGGGAGGCCGACGCCGCTGTCTCGTTATTAAGCTCCGGCGAACAAGCTTGAATGAAGGCAAGGAAAAATAGAACTACGCCGCTACGTCTAATCGTGTAATCCATCAATGCGAGCCTCTCATGTGCAACAGGGGAAGTAGACGTTACAGGAGTGCGTCCAATATTAAATCAACCGATTCGACTATGCGCTGATCTCGCGGCCGTAGGTCTGGCGCAAATTCGACGCCGGTTAAGTGCTGCAAGCCTTCAATATAGCGCACCGCAATCTCGCCCGCCTGTTCGTCAGAGAATTGTTGGTCCTTTTCCTTCACCATGCCGCGCGCAAATTCTTTGGAGAATGAAACTGGCTTGCCATCTCTATGCAGGACATCGCCATTGTCATCCAAGCGCCAGAAGCGTGACGAATCCATAGTATAGAGTTCATCGGCAGCCACTATCACGCCCTCGCTGTTGATGCCGTGTTCGGTCTTGGTATCCACCAACACCATGCCACGCCCAGCCAGATACTGAGTGATCATGCCGAAGGCCATTAGGGACGAGTTGCGAATTTGATTGTATTGCCCCTGAGTGCACACGCCACTTCGAATCAATGATTCTGCGTCGGTAGTCTTATCTACCTTGTCCTTGGTGCTAGGAGTATCCATGACATAGGGCAGAATACCGTTAGGCACCAGATCCGCGACGCTCAGCTCATGACCGGCATAGTGCAGCACGCTCTCACCTGCATCTTTAGCCTGCATCCAGTGCTGGTACAAAGACGTGGAAGTCGAGCTTTCCGCGTTAAAGAGCCGCAGCACGTTCTCAAGGCTCACTAGCTCCAAATTCTCAGCGG
>JAESUT010000056.1 GCA_016762995.1 Gammaproteobacteria bacterium
AAAAGGGGGAGAAGCCATATGTACTCTCCAGTGGGGTCGTAGTAACGAACGGGATTTTGCCCAGCATACCCATAAGTATTAATCCCCCCACCTAGCCCAATCGAATCACTCTGCAAATACCGACCCAGCACCGGATCATAATCCCGCATCCAATTATAATGCAGCCCCGTCTCCTGATCAAAATACTGGCCAGGAAAGCGCGTAGGATTTTCAACAACCGCTATGGTTTCCTCTACCTCCCCAAAAGGTTGATAGTCCCCTTGCCACACCACCGCTTGATCTTTATCCGTAATCACCTGCGCGGTGCCCAAATGATCATTATGGATAAAATAAAGGTCTTCAGCTTTGACTGCCGTACTTACTAAGCTAAGACTAATCAAGACCCCAGCGAACAACATCCAAAAGCCGGCCTTTAGCGGGCTGCTTAATCCAAATATCATGGCCTTTTTAAACCCAACAACAATGATCAGCCCCAACAATAACAACAAGGCCTGAATATCACTGGATTGCTGAATAAACCAAGCCGTACCTATCGCCGGCAGTAGCACTACTCGCACTATACTTCGGGCCCAAGCCTGCCCCCAAGCCAGTGCGCAAAGGGTGGCGAGTGTTGATAGTACTGTTCCACAAACCATTGGCCAGAGAGACTTGAAAGCAGTACGTCATCGCGGAGATCTCTAAGCACATAAAGGTAGTCATGCTGGTAACTTCCGTAAGCAGCGGTCGCTATAAAGCAACCGTCACTGCCCGGCCACACGGCGGTATTGTTATTCAGGTCTGGGTCGGCAGTACTGCTAGTGACTTCGACATTAATTAAGTTTTCAGTGGCGTCGGGATCGGTGAGTGTGCCACTAACGGTCAGTGTTGCAGCTTCGTCTTGAATTAAGGTGCCAAAATCGCATTCTAAGGCGGTGGAATCGAAGGGCGTGCAACTGCCCTTGTCGCTGGAATAGTTGTCATAGTCAAAACTCGCCAATTGAATATTGGTGAGGGTGACGTTTTCTGCACTATCCGGACCCGCGTTGGTGACGGTGACACTGTAGTCCACGGTTGCATTGCTTCGAACTGCRTCAATGGCCACGCTAAGATCTGCTTCGATTACTGCTGGCGAAGGCAGTACCATCGCCAATCGAAGTTGCTCCAAATAAATAAAATCGCGGACGGGGCTGCCATCGGCATCGGTTTCTGAAAATAACTGGCCATTTATACCGTAATGAAAATGCCGTATTTCAGAGCCGACTGTTTTCGCGACACGTTGGCCTAGTGCATTATAAAGGTAACTGGCGAGGGGTATCGCGTTGCTGTCGACACTCACCAAACGGCTTTAGTTAATTGTTAAATGAACCTGACCCCTTATCTATGTAAGTTTAAGTAGAGGCCTTATAATTCCCATATTTTCTCACAGATGTACTCTTCAGCGATAATACTCAATCTATCCTCACCAAAATCAAGAATGTAATGCTTAAATTTTTCGACGTTAAATTTGTTGGTCGATTTCTC
Source organism: Gammaproteobacteria bacterium (assembly GCA_016762995.1). Taxonomy (GTDB): domain Bacteria; phylum Pseudomonadota; class Gammaproteobacteria; order Pseudomonadales; family Pseudohongiellaceae; genus UBA9145. The sequence goes on from JAESUT010000056.1 coordinate 1,501, forward strand.
AGCTTGCTCTCTAGCGCGCTCCAAAAATGTCGAAGCTCCTCGTTCATAAACACCGTTCAATATGGACAGTGTGCCCGTTAGGCTTAGCCTAAATGCAGCCATTTTCGTAAATACTACCAAGAACTGCTGGCCATTAAGTTTTTGAGTTTCAACATTAGGCTGAACTGTCAAAGTTAACTGAATAAACTTAGAGGGAGTGATTTTTAATTCATGGAGCATTGACCCGCTTATCGCTAAATCCAAGAAATCAGATTTTTCCCATTTCTCATCAATTTCATTTTCCACGAGGTGGGCGCCTCAATATCGTTTTAACATTGTGAGAAAATTCTCTAGCAACAACCTCTATTCTACTTCCATTAGACAGTTTGATACGCACTTCTGTCGCTGGGCCGCTCCGCTCCCTTGCAGCCGAAGCTTCTTCACAAGGATAATTAGCATGCTGCTCTGCATGAAAACTTACTACTGATCCAAACCATCTCAGAGCCTCAAGCTCTAATCTATTCTTCACAATTTGATAAAATTGAATAATTTCCTCTGTCCCATAATCCGAGTTTTTATCGTATACCAAGAATTCGATAGAAATCTTATTCCCAGGCTCCAAATTCAGGGATAAAATTTCTAGCGTCTTTAATTTCATGAGAGCTAGTTCTGAAATCTCACTACTCACAATGTCAACACTCCTTAAAAAAACAATAATGAAGGGCATTCTTCACCCTTATCGCACTCAGGGTCTACACCCTTCAAAGACTACTCTGATCTGAATAGAGACTCTACAGAAAGCGGTTATCGAAAATATTGAGTCTAGGATTTCATTTGTAAACTAAAAAGAAAGGTGATCGATAGCAAGTGAGACAAAGAGTCGCACTTGACAATACTAGGGGATTGACCGAGATCAAAGCCGGCTTGTGATGCACTGCTAGGCTGAATGGAGTGTAAAATTTTTCAGCCGGACTAACTGATATGCATCATGACTAATTCGCCGACCCTGCGCAGGAGCCTCACTCTTCCCTTGGTTATTCTGTATGGCCTTGGCAATATTCTGGGCGCTGGCATTTACGTACTGATTGGTAAAGTCGCCGGTGCGGCGGGCTACTTAGCTCCGTTCTCATTTTTGGTGGCGGCAATAATTGCCGGGATTACAGCTTTTTCGTTTTGCGAACTTTCCTCGCGGTTTCCAGTGAGCGCCGGTGAGGCAGTCTATATCAAGGAAGGTTTTAGAAAGCCCACATTGTCCCTGGCCGTTGGCCTGTTGATAATTCTTACTGGGGTTGTCTCGGCAGCGACTATGACGAAGGGTTTCGTCGGCTATCTTAATGTATTTGTCGAGCTACCCCCTGAATTAGTAATCATCGGTCTGCTCGCGTTGTTAGGCATGGTCGCTATTTGGGGAATCGCTGAATCCGTTACTATTGCCGCCGCCTTTACTGTCCTTGAAATTGTAGGACTCCTAGTGGTTCTATTCGTGACCATGCCTGCACTTGAGCAACTGCCAGCGAGGAGAGACGAATTCATACCTACTATGGATATTACGGTGTGGGCAGGCGTGTTCGGTGGGGCGTTTCTCGCATTTTATGCCTATGTAGGATTTGAAGACATGGTTAACCTTGCGGAAGAGATAAAGAATTCGAGACGGAATCTGCCGATCGCGATACTGTTGTCCTTGGCAGTTGCAACCGCAATTTATGTACTTATCGCGTTAAGCTCAGTGTTGGTTTTGACTCCTGAGCAGTTGCAGTTTTCTGATTCGCCGTTGTCGGATATCTACAGAGCCGCTACAAATAAAAATCCGTGGTTTATCTCGATCGTTAGCTTGTGTGCGGTAATTAACGGCGCTCTAATCCAAATAATTATGGGCTCCAGGGTTGCATATGGACTGGCGAAGCAGGGTCTTATTTCCGAGGCGTTTGCCAAAGTTAACTCTCGTACGCAAACGCCGATTCTCTCTACTGGTGTTATCACAGGAGTAATTGCTCTTGTGGCTCTCTGGCTACCAATAGAGACGCTGGCACGAACCACGTCTTACCTATTGCTCGTTCTGTTTTGCATGGTGAATTTAGCCCTCGTCAAAATAAAGCGGCGCGATACCGAGAGGCCGGCTACTTTTACCGTGCCAATGTCCGTGCCTTTCGCTGGATTCATCAGCTGCGCACTGTTTCTCATCTTACAAACGTGGTCCGTATTATCCAAGCTGATCGGAGTTTAGATTGATGTAGATCACCATCAATCTGGTGAAATAATCACACCATGAAAGTATGAGTTTGTGCCTTCGAATGAGGCGCTTACTGTATTAACCAGAATCTATTATAAGGGGCTAGGCTATGAATAAGATTCAGCGAATACTCGTGGTAGTAGATAGTGAAAATGACAGCTTGAGTAGGGGCGGGGAGTTGCCAATCGAGCTTGCCAAAGCTGTTCGGCTAGTGACAGACAAATCTTCGACTGAGCTTCATCTGTTCAGTGTTGCCTATCAGAAGCATCTCCATCATGACTCCTTGAGTTGGGATTTTAATCAGTCCCAGAAGCGGCAGGAATATTGTGATCAATTGGCTAAAAACCTGGATCAGCTCGCGACGAAGCTAAAGTCTGAAGGCTATCAGGTGTCGAGTGAATCGACTTGGGCTTACCCGCGTTACGAGGCAATTATCAATAAGGCGAATGAGATCTCCGCAGACTTGATAGTTCAACACACCCGTAGCTATGGCAAGCTGGAGTTTCATCACCTGACTAATGATAGCTGGCAGATGGTTCGGCATTGTTCGATTCCGCTGTTACTTGTTAAGAATGACCCGTGGAATGATCAACCTGCATTGTTGGCGGCAGTGGATCCTATGCACAGCCATCACAAGCCACTGGCTTTGGATAATCGTATATTGGAGGCGGCACTGACGCTGCAGGAACGACTTACTGGCAAGCTGCATGTGGTTCATGGTTATGCTGAGGCAGCTCGGCCATTCGCGCCGGCAGGAGTCATAGAAAAGGAGCATCGCGAAGTACTGGACGAGCTACTTTCATCCTATGCTATTCAACCGGAGCAACTGCATTTTCTAGATGAAACCCCGGTATCGGCCCTTCAGCAGGAAGCCCATAAACTGAAGACAGACATATTGATAATGGGTGCTATCTCCCGCTCACGCTTGTCTGAGATGTTAATCGGTAGCACGGCTGAGAAGGTTCTCGATTTCTTCAGGACAGATGTGTTGATAATTAAGCCGAAGCAGGCCTGAATCGCATTTCAGGCTCGGCTTTCTTCTAAGTTGTGCATAAGGCTCAGCTCCGGAAATTTTCTTGTCCCGCGTTCATCAGAAATGTCTCGGTGGCTAGCTGATTGAATCTAGATTTTTAGATTGATATGTGGCGCAATCGACACAATCATTTGCGCGACTGCGAATATTAGCGTTAGAGTGGCGCTAATATGATCGAATCGAAACTCAGTACGGCGCAGTTAGAAGGAAACCTACGCCGCTTCATTATTTTCCGTCTGTTTTATTCCGCTCGTTTCTACTATCCCGTATTTACTGTGCTGTTCTTGGACTACGGGCTGACTCTAGAGCAGTTCGCCATACTGAATATTGTATGGGCGCTAACTATTGTGTTGGCGGAGGTCCCCTCCGGCGCTCTAGCGGATATTGTTGGGCGTAAGCGTTTGGTGGTATTTGCGGCGATCATGATGGTCATCGAAATGACTCTGATCGTATTCGCACCCATTGGTGCCTCGTCGTTACTTTTTATGCTGTTTCTTGCGAACAGAATTTGTTCCGGTTTATCTGAAGCGGCAGCCAGCGGAGCTGATGAGGCTTTGGCCTACGACTCGCTTAAGGCCCTCGGGCGCGAAGACGACTGGTCACGAATTCTACAGCGTACAACACAAGTTGTTTCCATCGGATTTTTCATGACAATGATCCTTGGTGCGTTCGCCTATGATCCGAATATGGTGAATGGCTTGCTTGCGACCATAGATCCACAGTGGCAGCTATCCAACAATCTAATTATTCGTCTGCCGGTAATTTTGACGTTGATCACCTCATTCATCGTGCTCGGCACAGCATTAGGGTTTCATGATCTTGATGTCGAAGAGGGTGAACCCGCCGATTCACAGCCGCGGGCGGACAAGTCTCTGCTAGATCCATTTCGCAAAATAGTCGTTGCCGGAAAATGGACAGTCAATCATCGGTTTGTGTTGTTTGTCATCTTGGCGGCACTTGCTTTGGATAGCGTAGGTAGGCAATTTGCCGTGCTCGCCAGTGAATACTACCGCTTAATAGATATACCGGTGAGCTGGTTTGGATTTATCGGAGCGGGGATGTCTTTGGTGGGAATGGTGAATGCCATACTCTCTCGATATCTCGTGACAAACCATTCGCCGCTATTTAATTTTTTGGCACTGTCTTTCTTTTTAATGGCAGGGCTTATCGGGCTTGGTTTCGCTATTCCCTACTACGGTGTAATTTTCGCGGTGGGCGCGTTCGCTATGATGGGGATGGTGCAGTTTCAGTCTAGCTATTACATTAATAAGGAAGTTGATTCTGTGCATAGAGCGACAGTACTCAGCTTCAAGGGACTTGCTCTCAACTTAGGGCTTGGATTTGCGAGTCTTTTATATACAGCACACGTTGCGTTTCTCAGAACACAGAAAGAAGGTGTAGTGCCCGAAGAAGTACTTCGAGATGCCATATTCTTGGATGCTCTGCGTGGCTTCCCTGTCTATTTTTTGCTGCTCTTCTTTGTTGTATTGTTACTGGGTCGGGTACTGATAAAACCGAGGAGTGCAGTTCTCTCAAAGCGTTAGATTGGTGGTGCGGAAATAAAAACGCCCCGAACCAAATATTCCTGGCCCAGGGCGTGAGGAGGCTTTTAACCTAAACCTAAGGTGTAACTGTTACCGGTATGTAAGCGTTAGACCAACAGCATTGATTATCAAACTTGCTGTCTGGTGCTTCGAAATTATCGACTCGCAATCGAACGATATACTCCCCCGCTTCCCAGAACGTGGCTTCGGTTTGCACCGTAGTCCAGTCGCTCATGCCTTCGTTAGCTTTCGCTCGGTCTCGGCCGGTTATCTTTTCAGATGAAAAATCAGGCCTAGCTGGGCCTTGATGCATTATCCACTCTGTACCTAGAGGGAAGATTGTCTGCTCGAGTTCTTCATAGTCACTGCGATTACCGCGATCTTGTGCGTATGCAGTCAAGGTCACTGGCTTTCCAACCGAAGCTGTTATCGATTCAGCATAGAAGCCTTCGCGGTCGATCGATACCTCGCCATCCATGTCAAACCGGATGGTTGGGTTTAGTGAGCCAAGTGCTTGCTCGCCGGCGCTCATTTCGTATGCCGTCGATGTGGCTCGCCCAGGTATGGAGTAGCTGTACCCTTCATGCTTTAGCGTCCAGATAACTTCGGTGCCGGCCATCTCTGGTGGAACCGTTACGGCAAACACTCCGCGTTCCTGGATTCCGATAAAGCCACGTCGGCTATATACTGGAAAGTGCGTAGGCTGTGCACCATCGAACATTGCCGGTTCGATGTAGTTATTTGGGCCTAGGGGAATATCGACGATTGCTTCTCGGTTTCGGTTTACGAAGCCGAAGATCATCGTTACAGAGTTGTCTGGATTTTTTATCCAGCCGTTAAACATGGGGCCTACTAAATCGCCACTGGCTTTGCGTGTAGCCAAGGGGTAGTCACGCAAATGAGGTGGCACCTGAGCGAATAGCGGTGCTGCTATTAGTCCCACTAAAGCAACTGCAAGAGCTCGGATAGCTATTTGTCTGGTCTTGCTCATTGGCCGCCCCCTGATCCCGCTACAGTTCTCTGCTGGCGTTCAGCTTGCTCGGCAAGCATCTTCTCGTAACCTTCGTCGTCTAGGTGAGTGACCGCAATCCAAGCATGTGACATCTCATCTGTAGTTCTCTGACCTGCACCAACCCACTGATCGGGATCTGGATTGCGTGGGTTAGCCGCCGTGTTATCGAACCATGAAGTTAAGATGATGGTCGCGCCAGCTGGAATTAGCGGCTGGAAGCCATCTTCGTAGGTATGGCTGTGGTTCCAGCCGGCATTCCAGTTCGAGGCCTGGCTGAGAATTTCACGTCGACCGGTTTCAGGGTCGAATAGTTCCATGGACATCGCTACGCCACGTAGGTGTAGATGCGGCTGCCAGCTATCGATGCGAACCGGATGGTCAAAGGAGTGAAAACCCTGCGTCATTAGTTTGCCGTGAGGAGGGATGAGGTAATCACCGCCGCCATCAAGCATGTACAGGCGTAAGTCCTGAGGATAGGTTTCTGCGACGTCAAAGTTATCTTCTTCATCGTAATACCAGATACCGACTGTTACTTGGTCATCGGGTACCGCATTGCCATCGGGATAGTAGTGGATGCTCCAGGCTACCTTGGAGTTYTCAGGCACAGTTCTACAGGCWCCTTTAGGAACCTTTTCACCGAGTTTGCCGTAGGCGTACTCGGATAGACGGCCATAGGTTTGCCATTCGCCGTTCTCATCTTCGGTTAGGAAGTGAGAGTTTGCGTGGTGTGTCGAGCCGTGTGCAGCTGCGGAGGGCAGAGTCTCAACCGCCTTGATGCAGCGGCTCTCTGTAATTCCTGAAGGAACCTCTGGCTCCCACCACAGATCCTGACCGGAAGCTGGAACGTCCCAAGGGGTGGATTGGATAATATGGTCGGGTTGGCCTAATTCATTGGCCAAGCGCCATTCACCGACRACGGGGTATTYCCTTGCGGCAGGCAAATCTTCSAGATTGCCCATTGGAGAACCTGCGTCTACCCACGCGACTATCGTRTTGATGTCTTCATCAGACATGCGCCAGTCATCTTTTAGYTCTTGAACGCCAATATCATGGTCGTACTGATAAGGAGGCATCTCGCGCTCCAGCACCCGCAGTCGAATCAGCGGTGCCCAAGGGCGAACCTCTTCATAACTGGTGAAAGACATGGGACCAATCTGGCCTGGTTGGTGACAGATTTGGCAGTTGTCTTGGATGATTCTGGATACTTCTTTTGCGTAAGTGGGGTGCTCGCCTGCTGGCTCTGCAGCACTTGAAAGCGCTGGTACCATGGCGATGGCTGAAAACAGCCCAATTAAGTTGATTTTTTTCATGCTCCTCTCCAATTAAAAACAAAGGGTATTGCTAATGTGCCGTTGTTACACGGCCTCTATTTATAGGGTTCGTTATGTATTTGCTTAGTAGCAGTGTATTTCTCTGGGCGGCGCCTTTATTGATCTAAATCAGGGTAATTCGAGGCGAAGCATCCTGATTTGTAACATTGTTTTACAGCGCAGCCGGGGAATTGGTATTTCCCCTAGGGAGTTTTGGTTTTTGCCGTGCGAAGGTGGCTTAATCGTGAGGAATTCTTGCGTTTGGAGTGAGCTAGCGCCGCCTCTGTCTAGGGGTATTTTTGTCTTGTATAAGTCGCGGGCGCGTACTCGAAAATATAGGCTTCAATCGCCGAGAATGCTGCTGAGGGAAAGTTTATTTTGTTCCATATCAACATACTTCAATCTATGTCGTTAGTAGCGTCACCTTCAATTGACTTCCGATTGATAGGGCGTAGTTTTAGTAAGTGGTTTTAGTAAAAGAAGTGTGCTGCTTCAACAAAGATCCTTCACGTTGCGTGCACAGATGTCCGCGTCATGATTGCGATTTTTGCTGCGCGGGAGAGATCGTAAAAACTAATTAGAAAGGGATGGGAATAATGAAGATTAATCTTAGAAGATTTTTTCTGGCTGCCAGTATGTGCATGCTTTCATTCACAGCCGTTGCTCAGTCAGAGAACCCATTCATTGGAACTTGGGATTTAGACGCTGCCAATTCAAATTTCGGTGAAGCGCAGATGCCAAGCGCCATGACTCGAACCTATATAGAGACGGGTGGCGGAGGATTTATGTATCTGCTGGTAACTATTAGTCCAGAGGGAGCTATCGGCGGCAGCTCGGCAAGTTATCGGTATGACGGTGCAAGCAATTCTATCGCGACCATAGGCGGTGGCGCTCAAACTACCATCTCCTATTTTCAGGTCAATGGCAGGACTGTTGAGTACACTATCAGAACCGCAGGCAGGACATCGCAGATTGGTGCAAAAACACTCTCGCCGGATAGCAGGGTACTTACTATTGTAATTCAAAATATAAACTCCGAAGGCGGGAGCAGTAGCAGCCAAATTTTGCGCTTCAACCGACGCTAGTGACCTGAAATAATTTCTGCCTCATGTGTGTCGAAAGCGCCCATGAGCAACAAAGGCTCAAGTAACAATGCCCCATGCATTTTTACTTGGGCCTTCCTTCTTTGACGCGCCCTAAAGTCAATTTTTGCCTGAGCCTATTTGGTTTTTTAGACGCCAACTTCATCCTCCGTAAATAGCCTGAGTGGAGTTTGTTTGGCTGTAATTCTCTGGCGCACTTAGTTAAAACTCTGGAATTCTGCTGTGCCTCGAATTTGGCTGCAATACGCTGGGTACCGAAGCGGATGTCTAGCACCGAATACAGGCATTGGACAAAGTCATAGATTGAATATACTGTGCATGCTTTCTGCACATAACAAGGAGAACTCTTAATGAGCAAGCCTAAAATCGCCGGGATAGTAGTCGGTCTAGTATTACTGGTCGTGGTGGTAGGTTGGGCGTCCACAGCCCCCTATCTTAGCAATACCGGACTTGGCCGTACGCCGGGCATAATTATAGGCGGGACAATGACTCCAGCCCTGAATGATTTCTCGTCGCTTAACGACAGCGTTCGAGGTCCTTTGCTGTTTAAACTTAGCGGCTTCCCGCCCTTCGTTAACAACCTGTCGTGGGTAGGTACTCCAGAGGGAGTAATCACGGCTACGCGTCCTGATAACGGATACTGGGCTCGACGTGTACGTTCAAATGGCGGCGATGGATTGTTGCGCATAGGTGATCAAACTTTCGAAATGACAGCCACCGAAATTCACGGCGACGATCGCCTAGCTATGATGAGGCAGTGGGCTGAGAAGTCGGGCAGAACGCTTGATCAACCAGCCTATCCAGGCTCAGAACCACTTCGCGATTGGAAAGTGTTCTTTTGGACGGCTAGATAATAGAGTAGGCAGAGCGGCGGTTCTAACTGAGCTGCGGTGATCACAAGCTTGGGATAAGCTACTGAGGGTCGTTAAGCCCTGAGTAGCTTAATAAGTCAGTAGCTTAATAATTATTTAGCAAACAACTCCGCTTCAATATCTTTAAATGCTTTGAACTCGAGTGCATTTCCTGAAGGGTCAGTAAAAAATAGTGTGCCCTGCTCCCCCGGTTCACCCTTGAAGCGAATGGTGGGCTCGATGATAAAGTCGTCGATAAATTCAGTTACTGTGCTCGCCAGCGCCTCCCACTCCTTAAAATTTAGCACTACACCAAAGTGCGGCACTGGCACGCCGTGCCCGTCTACACCGTTGGTAATACTAGAAACTTTGCCGGATTTTCCGAGAGCAGGGTTGAGGTGGGTGACCAGCTGGTGTCCGAATAAATTGAAATCGATCCATTCCTGCGCACTACGACCTTCGGGTAGGCGCATTTTAACACCGTAAAAATCCCTAGCCTCATCGATGTCGCGTACCTGAATAGCTAGATGGAAGGGGGTGAGTGGCATAGTGGCTCCGCTGGTTGTTTGGGTTGTCTCATCTGGCTCAATGCCAAAATACAGCAGTTTCAGGGCAGAGAAAAGTGGTGTTTTCTTGTTCAGGCTATAGTGTCAAAGCGCTAAGAATAATGCCAAAAAAACTCTAAGAGCTTTACCCGATTCGAGCGGGTTGTCTTGAAACCGTGCTTTGTGATCAATACTGCTCCAAATTTATCGCACTGACTGTTGAAACTGCTGTATTTTTGTCCCGGCCCCGTTTATTTTACCTACCGTACATACGGTATATGGAGAGTCTTGAATGATAATAATAAAACGCTTAATTTCACCATTTATAACAGTGGCTGTGCTCGTCTGCGCTTCCTTGGCTCTGGGCCAAACCGGCACCAGTGTAGAGCAGGGAGACTGGCCGTATTATCACGGCAGTGAAACATCTCTGCGTTATTCACCTTTAGATCAGATAAACGCGGAGAACGTGGCTGATTTAGAGATAGCTTGGCGATTCTCCACTGAGAACTTTGGGCCCTCTGCAGATTTCGTCAACCCATCAACACCGCTGGAAATTGATGGCGTTTTGTATGCGAACATCGCTAGCACTCGAAACGTGGTGGCACTGGATGCTAAGAACGGTCAAGTACTGTGGCTGTGGCGATCTCAAGAAGGGGATCGATTCGACCATGCGCCTCGCAAGGGCGCTGGTCGTGGCGTCGCTTTCTGGAGCGATGGTGAGGAATCGCGGGTAATAGATGTCACACCCGGATATCAGCTGGTGTCATTGGATGCGAAGACCGGTATCCCTGATCCGTCTTTTGGCGACAACGGCATCGTGGACTTGTATCTGGGCCTACGCAACGCTGACGATCCACGCTATCCCTACCCAGATATTGGTCTTTCTGCACCGCCCTTAGTCATGAACGATGTC
>JAESUT010000086.1 GCA_016762995.1 Gammaproteobacteria bacterium
TCAAGCTTTATAGATAGAGGGGCGCGGCTCGATTCCGGCACGCCGTCCTGTTTGTCCCACATGCCGGTGTATCTCGAATAATTCATGGTAAATTAGCATCTATTGTTGATTGCTTAGGAGCCTATCATTATTTGTTGCATTGGATAACAGTTTCCAGCCAACAATCTGTAACCCTAGGGCTGATTGATGCAGTGTTTGTAGAATTGAAGGGGGGTAATTTAAGCGTGGGGAATATCGGCTCAGGGTGCTTAGTGGCATACTGTTTTCGAAGATTGCTGTAAAACGGGACGGGGCGCCAACGGTAGAATTGTATTTTTACAGCGAAGTTTCTATTTCGGCAAGAAGAGTTCCTTGAGGATAGGAAGTGAAGGGATATTTCTCATTTGGAGCCCGTCAGAAGTGCTGTTAGATTTGAATCAGACGCTATAATCTCTAACCGAGTTTCCCGCAGGGGAAAGTACAGGAAACAGAAGGTTGCAGTATGGACAGTTACTCAGTAAGCCAACAGTTTCGAAAATTGTTAGTCGTTGATGACAACAAAGATATTACCGATCTCATAGAGGAGCTAGCAAGAATCGCCGGCTATGATGTGGTGTCCGTGAACGATTTCAAAGAGCTAAAGGATGCTTATAGGAAGTTTGAGCCAGATCTAATCTTTCTAGATTTGGATTTGGGCCTAGATAAGGACATAGATATGTCAGAGAAGGGCTATGATGGCCTGGCTGTCTTCAATTTCCTGTCGGGTATCGAAAGCCGTTCTAAGATTGTGTTAATTAGCGGTATGGGTAAAGAAAAGGTAGAAATCACCAAGACCATTGGTAAAGAAATGAACCTAAACGTAGTCGGCAGCTTTTCCAAGCCATTCTCGATCGACCGCATCGATCAGTTCCTACTCAAGCTGAGGCGCTGATCGAGGTCGATTAAGTGCAAATTTTAATTGTTGATATCAATCGAACCTAAAATCCAGGGAGCTTGGTTGTTGAGTTCTTTGCTGCGGATTTTTCGTAGATAGTAGTTCAGCTGTGGTGATCTCATGCGCAGCCGGTCTAGCTGTCTGGCATCAAACAATATTAGTGTACAGCCTTCCTTGCTAACAATTAGACCACTATCCGGTTCGGTAAATGGCCTGGCGCCATAGTCTTCAGTGGGGTACATGCTTTTACCATTCAGCGATGCCTCACCCCCGGCCAGTAAACACCATGTGTATTCTGATAATTCGTAACTGTCGCCTTCATGCAAGATTAGCGATTCGGCAACTTGGCACAATTTTTCTAGGACTGTTGATGTCATGTTGGCGAACTGAGGTTGCCTAGCAATAGCGGGTCGTAGTGACCATTGTTGCAATAACTTGTCTTGAAACCCTTCGCCAACGATGAATGATTTGAACGTTTCTTCAGAGAAGACGCAGAGGGTGACGGGGGTCTTGGCTATGACGCTGGCATTGCGCGTTCCACTACCAGTTATTACTGCCATCTCACCGAGTATGTCTCCGGCCTGAAGTTCGGCGTCTTTAGTTAGCCTTAGGCCATCGTGTCTTACCACATCGCAGTAGCCGGTCAATATTAGATAGACATAGCCGCGCGTGGTCGCATCTTGAACCAAAATTACGTCATCGGCGTTATAGCGGCGAATTTCTTCCTCAGCTAATAAGCTGCGCATCCATCTGTTCGGAAAGGGCCGTCCCAACCATTCGGTGAGGTAATGATTTATCTGCGAGGTATAAATAGCAGGATCGCCGTCTAGGATTGTGTAGCGTTTGCCGGAGGTTGCTAATGAAAATGTTGTATTGAATTCATTCGCTAATTCTTCAACATGAACGAAGACGACTCGGTCGGATGCGGAATGAATTGCATCTGCGGGGTCGCCATGAATCGCGCCAGCGCCACCATCGGCTACGAGCAATGCAAACCTTTCGGAATACAAGCGTTTTAGATTCTTAATTGTGCTTTCTCTAACCAGGCCACGTCTTGTCATTTCATCGATGGCGCTCATTGAGTGATTGTCGCCGATCACACAGATTTTTTTCTCAATGCCCTTATTTACTGTTGAAAACGTTGCACCTATCGTGGGAATGCTATGGACGGTTACATGTGGCTCGATGGTCAAGCCGAAATAATTTAGCCGTTCTCCTAGGACCACCTCGACCAAATTAAAATGCTCGCATACTGCGCCGAGTGTCCAGCCAATACCGCAGGAGATCTTGTCCATCGCCATATTGAAGATCTCACGTGTCGTAATGAGATCGACGCGGTGAGGCATCAGCATCAAGGGAAATAGTGATGAATGGTCATCGTGTAAATGGGTAAGAAATACCGCAGCGACCTGATTCTTCGAGATGCCGCGGGCAAACAAATGTTGATCAAGAAAGGGAATTGCGTCGATTAGTAGGTATTCGCCGTTATAGCAGAACGCCAGCCCCGTGCAGGGTTCGGTGGGGGTGAAGCCAGATGCTCCACCTAGCACTTCAATACCCATCTTAACCAATCCACCGGGCACATAGTCTGGTTCGACCTTGTAGGGCGGCTGAATGCTTGTATCTTCGTTCAGGTCAATCCTGACTATGCCGCCGCTGGAGTTAATATCGAATACATCAGTATCCACGTGGACAATGGTTTGCTCGCCTACTTTTACCCAGCCGTCTTTGAATGGCAGGATATTAAAGAAGTCTTGGACCGGTATGATCTCGCCATATTTGTCTTTAAGGGCAAGCTCTTTGCTGGCTGCGAGCCATTCGTCGGCGATGGCAGGGTCTGTCTGCCAGCCTACTAATTCGTCTCGGGTTGGTCCGAATAAGGTGATACGTAATAGGCGCAAGGCATGGCTAATATCTACCTGCTCACCGACTAGGTTTAGCCTGCGACCCTGTTCAAGGCCCTTACTAACGAATAGAAAAAAGTACAGTGGAAACTCGAGGCTGTTCATCAGCGAGCCACTCTTTTCTTTTACATCAGGAAGGACGAGGGTGTCAAAGTTGCTAATACCGTGCTGTAGCAGGCCCTTGAGTACTTCCGGTGGCTGGCCCAGCAAGATAGTACCTGAATCGTCTTCATACAGACGACTGCCCATAGAGGGTTGAATTTGGGTACTGTTGCCGTTGTAAGCATTGGCAGTAATGTGGGGGTTTTTAATAGCCATTACCAGTACCTATTGATTATTCGGATTATTATGTTCACAAGTCTAATTACTAGCGCGTAACTACAGAAGACTACAATCTGCTAAGTAACAGGGAAAGAAAAACATGGGTACAAACAGGGTTTAAATGATCAAGTTTAGTACCTAGTTACTGATTACTAATCGATTTCACTCCTGCCCATACTGTAGAACTCGGAATTTGGCTTAATGTCCGCCATATTGGCGAGACGATTGGATAGAGCGAATAGGGCAGCGATAGAGCCTATGTCCCAGATTTCCTCCATAGAGAACCCATTTTCACGCAAGCTCTGTATATCTGACTCACGGATTTCGTTGGCTTGCTGCGATATTTTGACCGCGAAATCTAGCATCAGGCTTTGCTTCGCCGTTATATCAGCCTTTCGATAGTTAGTCGCAACCTGATCGGCGATGAGCGGGTTCTTCTCGCGTATGCGCAGGATGGCCCCGTGAGCAACGACACAATAGATACACTGGTTGATTCCTGAGGTTGCCACCACGATCATTTCACGTTCAGCCTTGGTAAGGCCCTCGGATTTCTCCATGAGTGCGTCGTGATAGCTGAAGAAGGCGCGAAACTCAGCGGGCCTATGAGCGAGGGCAAGAAATATGTTTGGAATGAATCCAGCTTTCTCCTGAACGGCCAGGATGCGCTGCCTTATATCCTCGGGTAACTCGTCGAGTTCGGGGACTTTAAACCTGCTTATTGCTGTGTTGCTCATAGGATGTACTCGGTCGTTTTGCTCGGTAGTGAGATGGTTTCGTAGTGTAGAGCAATAGTACAAGATGCCGCCGCTTATTGGAAAAGTGACTAGCCGCTCGATATAAGCTGAAGTGGCTCAGAGGGACGGGATATCTTGATTATCAAATGCTGTAAAAATTTTAAAAAGAGTGGGTTGCAGCGATTTCAGTGTAATATTTGGAAATCGTAAACTACAGAGGCATAGAGAAACCTAAATGACCCAAGCAGTGTTGAGTGGGAAAAACTATGTAGTAACGGGAGCGAACAGYGGTATTGGCTTTTTTTCGGCACGGCGCTTTGCGTGTTTGGGAGCGAACGTCGCATTGGTTTGCCGTAACGAACAACGGGGGCGTGAGGCGGTTGCAGAGATAATTGCGACTACAGGCAATGAGAATATTAGCCTCTATCTAGCAGATTTCAGCTCTTTAGCGAGCGTAAGCGAGATGGCTGACAATTTACTTCGAGAGTTTCCTAAGATCGATGTGCTCTGTAATAACGCCGGGGGTGCGAACGGCAGCAGGACAGTGACGAGTGAAGGCTTTGAAACCACGTTCGTGAGTAATCATCTGAGTAGCATGCTATTGACCAAGAAATTGTTACCGGCAATTCTGAATGCGGCAAATGAAGACCTAGCGCGAATCATTTTTACTAGTTCTTACGGGCATTTCAATAGCGCCTTAAATTTCGATGATCTAGGACTAACACAAGGCTATAGCACCTTGAAAGCCTACGGTCGTTCGAAACTGATGAATCTATTGGCCGCTCGGGAATTGCAGCATCGCCTCGCCGGCAAAAATGTGGTTGTTAGTTCCTTTCATCCCGGCACGGTAAGGACGCCGATTTGGAATAAGGGCGGCACACTAGCGCGTCTACTTGGACTAGTCTTGTACCCCTTTATGAAAAGTATCGAGCAGGGCTCAGATACCTTGATATGGTTAGCGAGCTCGGAAGAACCCACAAGCAGGGGTGCGGACGGGCATTACTTCTTTGAGCGCGAGCGTGCAGAAACAGCAAAATTTTCTACTGATGAAGATGCAAAGCGCTTGTGGCAGATCAGCGAGGAGTTGATTGCTCCGTATTGTTAGAAGGTTAGTTAACCGAGCGCTCTTGAGATTTCCAATACGGTGCCCTGAGCTCTCTTTTAAGAACTTTTCCCGGACCTGACTTGGGTAGCGGTTCGAGTTGCACATCGATTCCCTTGGGAGTCTTGTATCCTGCTATTCGTTCGCGGCAAAATTCGATTACCTGTATTGGATCGATCTTGTTTCCTTCGCGCGGCACAATCACCGCCCAGACAGCTTCTCCCCATTTATCATCGGGTACGCCAAATACTGCTGCTTCCAGAACGGCCGGGTGTTGGTAGAGGGCTTCTTCAACTTCCGTGCAATACACGTTCTCTCCGCCGGTAACGATCATGTCTTTGCTGCGGTCCACCAAGAAGACATAGCCTTGGTCATCCATGTAGCCGAGATCGCCAGTCCAGTAAGCGCCGTCCTTAAGTACCGCCGCAGTTTGCTCAGGCTTGTTCCAGTAGCCTTGCATTACATTGGGGCCGCGCACTACCACCTCGCCAATTTCACCAGAAGCAAGTGTGCTTCCATGGGGATCTAGGATATCAATTTTGTTGCCTATTACAGGTCGGCCACAGGAGCGAGCTAGGGGGGAATCGATCAGGTCTTGTTCATTGTTTAATACCGTGCAAAGGGGGGAGAGTTCAGTTGCCCCATAAACTTCTACGAGCTCTGCTGTGGGGAAGGCGCTATGTGTGCGGCGCAAAATCTCTGTCGCTATCGGCGACCCACCATGTGCAAGCATCTTTAGGGTGTCGGTTTTTCGAGGACGTACATGTTGCTCTTCTGCAATAGCTGCCAGCATTGTAGGAACCCCAAGACTCTCTGTTACACCGTGTTCTGCAATCAAATCCAGAGCGGTTCTCGGGTCGAATACCGCCAGAGTAACTTGGGTGCCTAGTGTCCAGATGTTGCCGATTACGCCTAGGGAACCTGCTGCGTGAAATAGCGGCGCCATCACCAGCATCACATCATCTTCTCTCTGCGGAACGCAGGCCAGATAGTGGAATGTATTCGCGATGAGATTGCGATGGCTTAGCATCACGCCCTTGGACTTGCCGGTAGTGCCACCTGTATAGAACAGGCCGGCTAGATCGTTCTCTTCAACATTAACTCCGAGCTCAGCCTCCGTCGCCTCATTTAGCATCGTGTCATAGGCATCGGGAATCATGATGACATGATCGACACAGTCAGCTAATTCACCGGGATCACGGTCGATGAGTAGTACTTTTGTTTGCGAGTCTTCGAGGGCGTATTTCAATTCTGCCATTGCGTGTCGGGTATTGAGTGGTACCACCACTAAGCCGGCCGCGGGCACGCCTATGTAAGTTTCAATATAGCGCTGCCCGTTGTTAGCTAGGATCGCGACTCTTTCTCCTTTCTCCAATCCCAATGCTTGCAGGGATCCGGCTAAGAGGCGGCAGCGCCTATGTAATTTCGCGTAATCGATAGACTCTGTTCCGTCTATGACTGCTGTTTTGGTGGGGGCCATGGATGCGGCGTATTTAATTGGATCGGCGAAGGTATGCATAAACGAGTGCTTCTGAATTTAGTTTTCTTTTAATCCGAATGTATACACTACATTGCCGGAGGCGATAGTTACGAATTGCTGACCGTCTATAGCATATGTCATAGGGGCCGCATGTACTCGCGCGCCGAGAGAGATATGCCAGAGTTCTTCGCCACTCGCTGCATCTAGTGCGAAAAAATAGCCATCAGCACTGCCGGTAAATACGATGCCGCCGGCGGTAGTGGTTATGCCTGCCGAAGACCGGGGCATGATAGGGAATTCCCATTCGATTTCTGCGGTGGCAGGATTGATTGCTCGAATGGAGCTATGAAATGCATCCATAGGCTGATTGTAGCGCCCACCGCCACCTGTGAAACGTTCACCTTCTTCGTAGTCTTCGTCACGTTTGAAGAATTCCTGTTCGCCATCAAAAGAGGTGACATAGAATAAGCCTGTCTGCTGGCTGTAGCTGGGCGAGTACCAGTTAGTTGCGCCGACGATAGGAGGGGAGACTAAAATGCCTTCATAGGTAGGCGCCATGCCAGGTACCCGAATGGGACGGCCATTCGGGTCTAAACCCTGCGCCCATGTCTGTGCGGCATACGCTTTTCCTTCTAGAAATTCACCAGTTTCGCGATCAATAGTATAGAAGAAGGCATTTCGATTGGCCCACATCATTACCTTGCGTGTGCTGCCTTGGTATTCGATATCGGCCAAAATAGGCACCTGAATCGCGTCGTAGTCATGGACGTCGTGAGGCGTGAACTGGAAGTGCCAAGCAATCTCGCCGGTATCGCCATCCAGAGCCAGAGCAGAATCGGAATAGAGGTTGTCGCCGAGGCGGACATCGCCATTCCAGTCTGGGCCTGGATTGCCCGTGCCCCAATAGATGAGATTCAGTTCTGGATCGTAGGAGCCGGTGATCCATGTGGCGGCGCCTCCAGTTTTCCAAGAGTCACCGGACCAGCTGTCGTTGCCCGGCTCGCCCGGACCAGGAATAGCATAGGTTCGCCACTCGAGTTCGCCAGTGACGGGATCGTAGGCGTCGATGAAGCCGCGTATGCCGAACTCGCCACCGGCTATTCCGGTGATGACTTTGTCTTTAACGATTAGGGGCGCGGCAGTCTTGCTGTAGCCGGCCTCGTAGTCGGCTACCTCGACGTCCCAGAGAACGTTCCCTGTGCGCGCATCGATGGCAACGAGGTGGGCATCCAACGTGCTCATAAAAAGCGTTTCACCGAGTATGGCTACACCACGGTTGTTTCTGCCGCAGCAAATACGCAGATCCTCTGGTAGATCATGGTCGTAACGCCAATAGACTCGCCCCGTTCGGGCATCAACGGCAGTCAGATTGCTAGGCGCCTCGGTAATGAACATGATGCCATCGACGACGGTAGGTACTGTTTCTGCACGGTCGATCACGGGTATCTGGTATGACCATTTCATTTCCAATTCTGTCACATTGTCCGTGTTGATCTGAGTTAGTCGACTGTAGCGCTGACTGTCCAGAGTGCCGGAGTACATCATCCAGTTCTCGGGCTCATTCTCGGCATTGATGAGGCGCTCCCAAGTCACCGGGCTAAATGCAGGTGTGATAACGGTTTGAAATTCATCTTCTTGCGCGTGTAGAGGCAGCGCTAGAAAAATTCCGCTCAGCAGTAGTAGGGGTAATCTGTTCATGCTTAATTCTCCTTTCGCAGTGAAAATAGATAGGCCACAAGGTCATCTACTTCGCTGTCGGACAAAATCTGTGTATAGCTTGGCATGGTCGATGCTTCGATCCGCTCGAAGGATGCAATCTGATTCTTCGAATAGGACCAAAGGTTCGCGTTATCATCGATTATTCGCAGCGAGAAGCTATCTTCATTCATGCGTAGCCCCTCTCTGACGAGGCCGCTTTTCTCGGTTACGCGCATTGTCCACCAGCGCGGGGCAACGTCTGCATGGGGGTTGAGCATGTCGCTAAGTAACTCTTCTGGACTGCGTCTCTCGCCCACTCTAGAAAGGTCCGGTCCTTGTCTGCCGCCTTGTCCGTTGATCATGTGGCAGCTGCTGCAGTCTCCCTTGYYGGTGAACAGRCCGGCGCCGCTGGCGACCGAGCCAGGCAGGTCAATGTTCGCAGGATCGGTGCTAAGGGAGCCTATGTAGGCTACGAGCTGCCAAACCTGAGCATCAGGAAGGTCGGATGCAACAGGAAGCATGGCGGTACCGGGAATACCTGTGCGGATGATGTTGAATATGCCTACTTCGGAGCTAGCTCGGGATAGTCGGCCTGTAAGGTCTGGTGCGCCGGTTTCATCGTTGCCCTTCGCATCGAAGCCATGACAGCGAGAGCATTGCCGCTCGAAATATTTGAGCCCAGCGTTGATGTCAAAATTGGTGTTGTAGAGATTGCCTGCGTCTTCGGCGAGGCTGCCGCTAGTGGCTAAAAGTAGGCCGCTAAATGCCACCGTAGACAGACGCCTCAGCTGCGTCGTGAGATTGCCCATGCCCACTCCTCATTGTTGTTGTTTTGGTGAGAGGCAGTAGTGTAACACCACGCTTTTACTTGGCAATTGCTATTCCGTCGTGCACTGCTAACCGGCCTGTGTTCTCCCCATTAAATGGATTATAGAAAATCGCTCAAATATTCTGATAATAAAATGACAAAAATGTAGTCATCATTAAGGAGTGAAACTATAATCCGAGCAAATCACAGCAGGTCAAAATCATGACACCTACAATCAGCGCCCTATTTGGGCGTTCTCCCATCAGACCCATTCAAGAACATATGGCGATAGCTCACCATTGCGTCGAATTACTGGGCGAATTCTTGGAAGCAAGCTTCCTAAAGGACTGGGACGCGGCGTTTGCTTTGCAACAAGAAATTCGGAATCAGGAAAATAAAGCTGATGACATTAAAAGCAAGCTGCGCACGAACCTACCAAAGAGTTTGTTTCTGCCGGTATCCAGAACAGATTTATTAGAGTTGCTGCATACTCAGGATAAATTGGCGAATCGCGCGAAAGATATAGCGGGACTCATGCTAGGTAGGCGCATGGAGATTCCAGAGAGTCTGGTGATGGAATTTCGTGACTATTTTAATGAAAGTCTGCTTGCCTCGAATCAAGCTCTTAAGGTTATCAATGAGTTGGATGAACTGCTCGAGACAGGCTTTCGTGGAAAAGAAGTAGATCTTGTTGAGGGCTTGATTAATGAGCTGGATGAACTTGAGCATCAAACTGATGTGAGTCAGGTTAAGTTGCGCGCGAAATTGTATGAGTTGGAAGGGTCTCTGCCTCCTGTTCATGTAATGTTTCTTTACAAGATTATCGATCAGATAGGCGATCTGGCAGATATTTCAGAAAGTGTGGGCGCTAGGTTATTGCTGCTAATTGCGCGATAAGAAAATAGTAAATCTTCACAAGCTAGGTGATACATGTCTGACATAATTTCTCAATACGGTACTATATTTTTGATCATGGCCTGTGTGTTCGGCTTCTTTATGGCCTGGGGTGTAGGTGCGAATGACGTGGCCAATGCGATGGGGACATCGGTTGGAGCCAAAGCGGTCACGATCAAGCAGGCGATATTCATTGCCATGGTATTTGAATTTGCTGGCGCCTACTTGGCCGGCGGGGAAGTGACCTCTACCATTCGCAGCAGTATCATCGATATCGATAAAGCTGGGTTTACGGATTCTCCCGAGCTACTAGTTTACGGCATGCTTTCCTCGCTTTTAGCGGCGGGTACATGGCTATTGATTGCCTCTAACTATGGTTGGCCGGTTTCTACTACCCATTCGATTATCGGCGCTATCGTAGGGTTCGCGGTTGTCGGCATCTCGGTGGATGCAGTCGTGTGGAGCAAGGTCTGGATCATCGTGGCGAGCTGGATCGTTTCTCCCCTGTGTTCCGGTATCATCGCCTTCTTTATTTTTCGCAGCGTGCAGAAACTTGTCCTCGATACCGACGACCCCTTCGCTAATGCAAAAAAATACGTCCCTTTCTATATATTCTTGGTAGGTTTCATGATTGCGATGGTTACCTTGGTAAAGGGGCTGCGTTATGTAGGACTGGATTTCAGTTTTGCTCAGTCTGTGATGATGGCGGCGGGAGTTGGAGTCTTAGCCATGATCATCGGCATCTTCTTGCTACGCCGTATTAAGGAAAATCCAGAAGAGAATGAAAGTTTTCACTTCGGTAGTGTCGAAAAAGTATTTGGCATATTGATGATATTCACCGCCTGCTCGATGGCTTTCGCACACGGCTCGAATGATGTCGCAAATGCTATCGGGCCGTTGGCCGCTGTGGTTAGTGTGGTACAAAGTGGGGGCGTATTTGCTGAACAATCTGGCTTGCCGTTCTGGATTCTAATCTTAGGCGGTAGTGGCATAGTCGCGGGTCTTGCGATGTGGGGCTACAAGGTCATTGCAACAATTGGCAGAAATATTACCGAACTTACACCGAGTCGCGGTTTTGCCGCAGAATTGGCTGCGGCGACTACTGTGGTGGTAGCGTCCGGCACAGGAATTCCGGTGTCGACAACCCACACCTTGGTAGGCGCGGTATTGGGAGTGGGCCTAGCTCGTGGTATCGGCGCTCTCAATCTTAATGTCGTCGGTAGGATCTTTTTGTCTTGGGTGGTCACACTACCAGTCGGTGCAGGACTTTCCATAGTGTTCTTCTTCATATTCAAGGCAATGTTCTCCTAGTCAACGCGCTTACATCTCAAGTAGCAGCCATTCTTAGGAGGGAGGCTCCGTGGCCACTCAACTTCAGAAGTGTGAGACCTTTGCACGCCTGCATCAGACCGAAGCAGCATGGATAATCCCCAACCCTTGGGACGTAGGCTCGGCGAAGCTATTGCAGGGCAAAGGCTTTCAGGCGCTGGCGACTACAAGTTCGGGCTTCGCCTATACCTTAGGTAGAGCAGATGGTGAGGTGAGCCTCGATGAAAAGCTGCAGCATTGCAGATTGTTGTCAGCAGCCACGGATATTCCCATCAACGCCGATTTTGAGAATGGTTTCTCCGAGCGTCTTATCGATGTAGTTGAAAATATTAAGAGACTGGCAGAGACAGGTATCGCCGGATTCTCAATCGAAAATTTTAGTCGCGAGAATCATCAACTGTATGGCTTCCATGAATCGGTTGAGAGGGTGCAGGCAGCGGCTGAGACAATTGCCGAATTGGGAGTGCCGCTAGTGCTTACCGCCCGAGCCGAGAATTTACTTCGAGGAGTAGATGACCTTGATGATACGATCAAGCGTCTGCAGGCATTCGAGAAAGCAGGCGCTGACGTGCTTTATGCGCCAGGTATAAGATCAGCGACTCAACTACGCACAGTTACAACGTCTTTAGAGAAGCCCGTTAATGTGCTGGCATCATTCATGCCGGGGATCGATGTTGCAGAATTTAGTAAGTGTGGG
>JAESUT010000087.1 GCA_016762995.1 Gammaproteobacteria bacterium
CGAATTGAGATATGTTCCGCTTGCTGTCCGTTTATAAAACTCTGCAAGAGTCCGCTTGGCATGAGAGGGAACCGGCTATTTAAGCCTAGAGAAAATCAAGCTGCCGTTAGTGCCTCCGAAGCCAAATGAATTAGACAGCGCAACATTAACTTCCGTCTCGCGGCTTTCATTTGGAACGTAGTCGAGGTCACAACCTTCGTCTGGATTATCAAGATTTATGGTCGGGCTAATCACCTGGTCACGCAGCGTCAAAACCGATGCGATTGCTTCGACAGATCCCGACGCACCTAACAGGTGTCCGATCATCGATTTAGTGGAGCTAATGCAAAGCTTATCGGTATGGCCTGCAAAGACAGTCTTGATCGCTTGTGTCTCTGCAATATCTCCGGCCATTGTTGATGTCCCGTGCGCATTTACATATTGCACGTCTGTTGCATTCAGTCCTGCACTGTCCAATGCATTCTGCATGCATTGAGCCGCACCTGCACCGCCTACTGAGGGGGATGTCATATGGTAGGCATCGCCACTCATGCCGAAGCCAACAAGTTCAGCGTAAATATTCGCGCCACGCTTTTTCGCGTGTTCGTATTCTTCGAGCACCATAATTCCTGCGCCGTCGCTGAGAACGAAACCGTCACGGTCTCTATCCCAAGGGCGACTCGCGCGCTGCGGATCATCGTTTCTCTGAGATAACGCTCTAGCTGCACAGAAACCACCAAGCCCGACCGGCGTAGTAGCCATCTCGGCACCACCGGCAACCATGACATCGGCTTGATTGTTCACAATCATATTGGCCGCTAGACCAATGTTATGAGTGCCGGTAGTACAAGCTGTTACAACGGCGATATTAGGCCCCTGCAATCCGAATCGAATTGAGAGCGAGCCTGCAACCATATTCACAATTGAGCCGGGTACAAAGAAGGGAGATACTTTACGAGGGCCAGATTTTTGAATAACGACAGTGGTATCTTCGATACTACCGATACCACCGATACCCGATCCAATCGCGACACCGCCGCGCCTAGGGTCAAGATTAGTCTCATCATCTAAGCCGGCATCTTGAATTGCCTGAACGCCTGCAGCGATGCCGTAGTGCATGAAGATATCCATGCGCCGGGCTTCTTTGGCTGACATATAGTCAGTGCAGTCGAAGCCTTTGACGGAACCGCCAAATCGAGTGCTGAAGCCAGTAGTATCGAAATGCTCGATCGTATTGATACCGGACTGACCATTCTTCATGGCGTTCCAGGTGGTCTCTACATCATTCCCAACGGGAGTGATAAGGCCTAGCCCAGTCACCACTACTCTTCTGCTACTGCTTCTCAATGCGTTGATCTCCTGACTAAAAACAGCAAACGCCAGATAAACAAAAGCTACTCAAGAATTAACTAGAGTAGCTCCGTTTAGTGCTGATGTTCAGTGTTACAGGTGTGAGTTAATATAGTCTGAGGCCAATTGAACAGTAGTAATTTTCTCGGCCTCTTCGTCAGGGATTTCTGTTTCGAATTCCTCTTCTAGTGCCATTACCAATTCGACTGTGTCTAAAGAATCAGCGCCTAGGTCTTCTACAAAAGAAGCAGAAGGTTTTACTTCGTCTTCCTTTACGCCAAGCTGTTCGCAGACAATTTTCTTAACGCGCTCTTCAATGCTACTCATATCTATTATTAGCTCCTAATACTGTTTTTATAGCGGTGTTGCCAGTGGCTTTTCGAACAGCCCTGTAACTGGATATTCGGGTAAATTTCATACAATCTTAATACTTTATTCTCACCAAACTTTGTAACAGTTTGATGCCCTTCATGGGCCTCGCAGATGCCCAGCGAATAATTCAGGACGCAAGTTTACCTCTATTTCCATGCGATGTAATGCCTAAATTCAAAAATAAGCCCCCTGTCATAAACCCCTATAGAACTCAATTACTTAGCGTTACGCCATATACATGCCGCCGTTCACATGTAGCGTCTCTCCAGTGATATAGGCGCCACTATCGGAGGCTAGGAAACCCACCATCGCGGCGATTTCCTCCGGCTGCCCTAGCCGGCCAAGGGGAATTGACGATAGAAGTGCCTGCGCCTGCTTCTCGGGCAAGTCCTTCGTCATATCGGTTGCTATAAAGCCCGGGGCAACGGCATTTACCGTAATCCCTCTAGAGCCTATCTCCTTAGCGAGGGCACGACTAAAGCCTTCGATGCCGGCCTTTGAGGCCGCGTAATTTGACTGTCCAGCATTGCCACTCGAGCCCACTACAGAGCTGATATTAATTATTCGACCCCAGCGAGCCTTTGTCATGCCTCTCAAACAGGCTTTACATAGGCGATACATGGAGCCTAGGTTGGTATCGATTACGTCGGACCACTCGTCGCTTTTCATTCGCATAAGCAAGTTGTCTTTAGTTATCCCAGCGTTATTTACCAGTACAGTCGGCGCGCCGTGCTTTTCGGCAATAATTGACATCATGGCGGCAACGGAATCATCAGAAGAGACATCGAGGCACATACCCTCTCCCTGGATCGAATTCTCAGCTAGAAAACTACTAATATTTTGCGCTCCAGAATCGGTGGTTGCTGTGCCGATAACGATAAATCCGCGATTGCCAAGATCCAGGGCGATGGCACGGCCTATACCTCTGCTCGCTCCGGTTACCAGCGCTATTGTCGTAGAATCATTCATATTATCATTCCCTTATCCTGTAGCTCTTTATTCTTAAATTACGATCGCTCGGTGAGTCTCTAGGCTAAGACGATAACTCGGCTATCGCACTAGCCAGGCCTTCTGGATTCTCGCTGGCATAGCAACTTAGTTCCGGCTCGATCCGCTTGATAAGCCCACTCAATACCTTTCCTGGGCCACATTCGAGTATTTTCTCAACGCCACGTGCGCGCATATACTTCACAGAATCCACCCATAAAACAGGTTCATACAACTGCTTTATCAAGTTTTCCTTTATTAGGCTTGGGTCCTCACATAGCTGTGCGTTCACGTTCTGTATTACCGGGATCTGCGGAGAGTTGAATTGCACGGAGTCTAATTCCGCCTGCAGTTGCTCCGCGGCGGGCTTCATCAGCGCGCAGTGCGAAGGTACGCTGACATTCAATGGCAGCGCTCTCTTAGCGCCGGCATCTTTGCACAGAACCATTGCTCTCTCAACGGCATCGAAGTCACCCGCTATGACAGTCTGCCCTGGTGAATTGAAGTTAGCAGCAGTCACTACCTGTCCCTGAGCCGCTTGTTCACAAAGCCCCGCTATTTTTGCGTCATCAAAACCGATTATTGCTGCCATCTTACCAGTACCAACACCTACCGCGGCCTGCATAAGGCGTCCTCGTTGATGCACGAGCTGAATCGCGTCACCGAAGGCAAGCACGCCGGAACAGACTAGCGCCGAATATTCTCCCAGGCTATGTCCCGCCAGAACCGAAGGCAGCGCACCTTTTTGAGCCTGCCAAACTCGCCAGATAGCGACTGATGCTGCCAGCAGCACAGGCTGAGTAATGTGCGTCTGATTGAGTTGTTCATTCTGATCAAGCTGACTCACTTCCCAGAGGTCTTTATCTACTACGGCCGATGCCTCGGCGAAGGTCTCTTCAACTACAGGGAAGCTTGTCGCCAGATCCGCTAACATGCCTAGCTTTTGCGATCCCTGCCCTGGAAAAACAAATCCAATATTATTCATTTCTCTATCGATCCTCGCTCACTTTTCATTATTTGCTAGTTACGATCTAATGCTGAGAAGCTAGATTTAGCGTCGCTCAGCTCTCCTCAATGATCGCAGCTACTTTTTCTCTTATCAATTCGGGCACGGCATTTTCTGCCTCTCTTACCGCTTGTTGAATTGCGTAGACAAAACCTTCTATAGTCGCATTACCGTGACTCTTTACTATACTGCCCTGAAGGCCAAGCAGGCTCGCACCATTGAAACGATTAGGGTTGATTTGCTCGCAGAGGCTTTTAAATAGCCTAGCCTCACTCGCGTCCTCAGATGAACTTATCGAGTCTGTGAAATTCTGTGAGGACAGCAGTTTCTTGACGACATTGGCAACGCCGGCACTGGTCTTGATTGTTACATTGCCTACAAAGCCGTTACAGACGACTACATCTGCCCTGCCTTCGAATAGCTCGTTTGCCTCGATAAAGCCAACATAGTCGAACGCTGGGCAACGCTCCATCAGCGCACTCGCTTTACGCACTTCTTCTGTGCCCTTGAATTGTTCGGAACCGATATTAAGCAGCCCTACTTTCGCGACTTCGCCCTGTAGAGATTCGGCGAGAACCGAGCCCATTACGGCAAATTCGAACAGTTGCTGTGCATCAACCTCGGGGTTGGCACCCACATCAAGTAACAAACACTGCCGTGTAGCGCCGGGGATGCTGGCCACCATGGCCGGCTTTTGAATGCCGTTTATTGTCTTCAGCAGGTGCCTGCCAATCATCAATAGTGCACCTGTGTTGCCTGCGCTAACCATAGCCTCCACACGGCCGTTCTGAAGCAACTGTACAGCTTTGTACATCGAGGATGTCTTGCCGCTACGCAAGACATGCGTGGGCTTATCCTCGTCACTGATGACGTCGAGTGTGTGTTCAATGGAGATGCGGTCGGTGAGCGCGCCAGAGAGTGAGCCAAGGAAGGGCTCTATCTGGCCTTTGTCGCCAACGAGGGTAATTGATAGGTCGGAATTGAATTCCAGAGCCTGCAAGGCAGCTGGGAGAGTAACTCTTACTCCTCCATCACCGCCCATAGCGTCGATTGCTATGCGCTTAAGCAAGCTCAAGGCTAAACTCTCTAGTCTTCGCCGATATCCAGGACTTTCTTGCCTTTATAGAATCCGTCAGCTGTTACGTGATGACGACGGTGAATCTCACCAGTTGTCTGGTCCGTAGATAACGTAGGTCCCGTAAGGGAATCGTGACTTCGTCGCTGGCCTCTCCGTGAACGGGTGACCTTGCTTTTTTGAACTGCCATTTCAATCTCCTAATACAAATTCTTTAAGCCGTTTCAATCGCTGCTGTCACTCTCTTTAAGTGACCTAAGCACTGAAAACGGATTGTCGTTGGTAACATTCTCTGTAGCATTTTCACCTGCTACATAATGCTGTTGATGAATACAGTCGCCACTGTCGTGATAACTCACAATTGGCGTGCACAGAATTAATTGCTCTTCGACCAACTCGGCCAGATCTAGCTTGTAATCCTCACAGATCCAAGGATCCATATCCGCGCCTAATCGCTGCGCTGCTTCTTCATCCTGCACTAGTACCAGCTTTATGTCGTCCGCAAGCTCTATAGCTAGAGGCTTAAGACAACGCTGACAGAAAACATTTACCTGAGCCTGCAAACGGCCCTCTATTAAACGCTTCTTTTCGTCACTGAGCGAGAACTTCAACTCGAGAGACACTGACCCTTGATCATTTGCTAAGGTCTTGCGGAACCGAGGCAGCCTACCCAAATCTAAAATTCCGCTGATATTCTCTTCTTGTTGGAAGATTTTACGGGAATCTGCGTAGGCTGGAATAGAGCTATCTGACATCAGGCGCGCATAATAGGCGTATGGCTGTCATCTGTCAAAGATTTATCGCAATTTTTATCCCTTATATAATTCTGTAAGCACCTGTATTTACAGCTATTTACCTAACATTTGTATTAACGAGTCTAGATGGTTTGGGATGGGTGCTTCCACACGGATAGGCGCGGCCCCATCGGGCAGTTCAAATTCGATTTTCCAAGCATGTAAACAGAGGTTTTTAACCGAAGCTAGAGCGCTGTTCTTGGCCTTAAAAGTGTACTTATCATCCCCCACTATTCCATGGCCTGAATGCTGACAATGCACGCGAATTTGATGGGTTCGCCCCGTTTCTGGCATCGCCTCAATCAGACTTGCGCCGTCGAAACGCCGCTTCACCACAAAGCGAGTCAACGAAGGTTTGCCGCTTTCAAGCACTCGAACGATACGCTCGTTCTCCCCAACGGGGTCTTTTTGTAGAGGCGCATCGACGAGTTTGAGGGAATCCGGCCAGTTCCCATGTACCAAGGCAAGATAGTGTTTTTTGACATTTCTTGCTTTAAGTTGGTTCTGCATGTGTTTTAAAAATATAGAGTTTTTAGAAACAACAAGGCAGCCCGTAGTGCCTCTATCGATCCTATGGGCTAGCTCCAACTCACCCCATTCTGGCTTGCATTGACGAAGCGCTTCGATGAGGCCCAAGGCCACGCTAGTACCACCATGCACCGCCATGCCAGCCGGTTTATTGATCACCAACAGCTCGTCGTTCTCCAGCAGGATGCTATTTAGCAGGAACTCCTGAAGCGCAGGACTCGGTTTTGCGGTTTGCGCGCTGTAGTTAGAACTGTAGGGCGGAATGCGGACTTCATCCCCCAACTCTAGCTTTCGTTCAGGCTTATAGCGCTTCTTATTAACCCGAACCTCCCCACGGCGGATCAGTCGATATATGCGTGTCCTAGGAACGCCCTTGAGGTGCCTAATAAGAAAGTTATCTAGGCGTTGCCCAATATGAGACTTCTCGACGAGAACCAGTTGGACGCCGCTGCTGACACTAGTATTACTTTTCACGGTCTTCCTCTGGGTAAGGTCTAACGGTTAATAGCTAGGTTACAATTAGTAAGAGTTAGTTAAATTCAAGAATTTACTATTTTACACCAATCTGCCTCTCGAATAATGGTGTACAATCCTCTCCTTTTCGCGCTTGTCTAAACCAATGAATACCCTCAAACAAATATTAAATCAGCAAGTTGGCGCAGCCTTAAGCGAGGTCTCCGGCCTGGCAGATTGCGACCCGAATGTAATAACCGCATCCAAGCCAGAATTCGGTGATTATCAAAGCAATGGTGTCATGTCTATTGCGAAGAAGGCTGGTAGCAATCCACGGCAACTTGCCAACGATGTGGTCGAAAAAATGACCGCTGATGCAAATCCTCTCATCGAGAGATTTGAGGTAGCTGGGCCTGGCTTCATCAACATCCATCTATCCGATTCAGCATTAATGCAACGCGCCGCTGAGATTCGCAGCGACCTGCAAAAACTGATACCGCAGACAGCTCAAGCCGAGAAAATTGTCGTCGACTACTCTTCACCGAACCTGGCCAAAGAGATGCACGTTGGCCATTTGCGCGGCACGATTATAGGTGACTGCTTGGCGCGCGTACTCGAGCGCCAAGGCCACGAAATAATCCGACAGAACCACGTAGGTGACTGGGGCACCCAGTTTGGGATGTTAATCTCCTACATGCGTGAACTTAGCGCGTCACAAGGCGACCTACCAACTCAGCTTGCCGACCTTGAATCTTTTTACCGGGCCGCGAAAAAACGCTTTGATGCCGATTCAGATTTTGCCGATACCGCGCGCGCCAGTGTAGTAAAACTTCAAGGCGGTGATGCAGATCATTTAGTAGTTTGGCAACAATTTATCGACGAATCGCTAAAGCATTGTCAGGCGATATACGACAAGCTCAATGTAACGCTAAGCCGTAAAGACCTCAAGGCGGAAAGCTTCTACAACAAGGATCTCAAAGGCGTTGTAGAAAAATTGGAGCAGGCATCCCTACTCTCAATCTCCAATGGCGCCCGCTGTGTCTTCTTACCTGAGTTTACCGGAAAAGACGGCAATCCATTGCCAGTCATCATTCAAAAGACAGACGGCGGCTACCTTTATGCCACGACCGATCTCGCCGCTATTCAATATCGCTCGATTGAGCTTAAAGCAGAACGCTCGCTGTATGTTGTCGATGCTAGGCAATCACTACACTTTCAACAGGTGTTCGCCGTTGCACGTGAGGCAGGATTTTCATCGGCAAATATCTCGCTGGAACATATTGCCTATGGCACCATGATGGGAAAAGATGGTCGCCCTTTCAAAACCCGATCAGGCGATACAATTAAACTGGTCGATCTATTGGATGAGGCAATCCGCCGAGCACGCGAGCTCGTGGCTCAGAAAAACCCGGGCCTAGACGAAACAGCGTACACAGAGATTGCCGAGAAAGTTGGTATAGCTGCTGTTAAGTATGCCGATCTATCGAAGAACAGAACCAGCGACTACGTTTTCGATTGGTCCACCATGCTGTCATTCGAAGGCAATACTGCTCCCTACCTCATGTATGCCTATGCACGAATCCGCAGTATATTAAGAAAACGAGATTCCGGCTTAGAGGACGTGCAGATTACTTCTGTATCCGAGACAGCTGAGCGAAATCTATTGCTGAAGATTATGCAGCTATCGGAGGTCGTAGATATGGTGGCGCGAGATTGCTACCCGAATTTATTGTGTAACTACCTCTATGAACTCGCGGGTTTATTCATGCGTTTCTATGAGTCATGCCCTATTCTAAAGGCAGATGCCCAGCTGCGAGATTCACGCCTCGCTCTGTGCGCCCTTACTGCATCTGCGCTCAAGCAGGGCCTTGATCTATTAGGCATTGAAACTCTCGAAAAGATGTAGCCTGGTCCTAGCAGCAGCGATGCTGCCAGGACGTGTCTCACATCACTACGCTCGAGACTAGCCAACCAATTCCAACAACAACTTATTAAGTCGTGTCGAGAAGTCGGCAGGATCTTCTAGTTGCACACCGTCCGCGAGGCCAGCCTGACCAAATAGGATAGAGACGATATCACCAAAGCGATCTTCATCTGCCTCCATATCTAGCTTAACTACCAAGGGATGATTCGCATTTATCTCGAAAATGGGTTTCGTCTCAGGCACTGCCTGACCCGAAGCCTCCATGATTTTCCGCATCTGCATGCCCATGTCGTGATCATCTACTGCCAAACATGCTGGTGAATCAGTTAGCCTATGAGTAACCCTAACTTCTTTGACTTTGTCGCCCAAATTCTCTTTGATGCGCTCAACTAGTTTTATGAATTCCTTCTCGGTCTTTTCATGTACTTCCTTGTCTTCTTCATCTTCCAACTTGCCGAGATCTAATTCCCCACGGCTTATGTCTTGAAATTGATGATCGTCAAAACTCTGCAAGTGACTCATAAGCCATTCATCGATTCGATCATGCATCAATATAACTTCAATACCCTTCTTCCTGAAAATTTCAAGATGAGGACTACTGCGACCCGCTTTTGCAGAGTCGGCTACTAGATAGTAAATCTTCTCTTGATCATCCTTCATACGTGAAACGTATTCATCTAGGCATTGATCTTGTGCATCTGATTCCGAATGCGTAGTTGTAAACTGCAAGAGCTTCGCAACTTTTTCTTTATTCGAAAAATCTTCAGCCGGTCCTTCTTTTAACGCCTGGCCGAACTCGTTCCAGAAACCGTTATATTTATCTTTATCTTTCTTGCGCATTTTCTCCAGCATGTCTAAGGAACGCTTGGTTAATGCACTGCGCATAGAGTCTACTACGGGATCTTTCTGTAAGATTTCACGAGAGACATTAAGAGATATGTCATTCGAATCTACGATGCCCTTCATGAAGCGCAGATAGAGCGGCAAAAATTGTTCCGCGTCGTCCATAATGAAGACACGCTGAACATAAAGCTTTAGCCCCTTTGCCGAATCTCTGTTCCACAAATCATACGGGGCGCGAGCTGGCACATAGAGCAGGCTCGTGTATTCCAATTTGCCCTCAACTTTGTTGTGACTCCATACAAGAGGATCTTCGAAGTCATGGCTGACAGACTTATAAAATTCTTTATACTCGTCAGCTTTTACATCCTTGCGAGGACGAGTCCAAAGAGCCTTCGCTTCATTGACCGCCTCATACTCTACTGTTTTCTCTTTCTTAGCCTCGCCTTCTTCACCTTCTTCACCTTCCTCATCTTCGCCAGGAAATCCCGTGTCTTCCTTCAGCATGAAGACCGGAATAGAAATATGGTCGGCGTATTTTTTGACGATACTACGCAGGCGATAACTCTCGGCGTATTCCTTTTCCTCTTCTTTGAGGTGCAATGTAATTTCGGTACCAGCAGTTGGTTTTTCTACTGCCTCCAGTGAATAGTCTGCCTCACCTTCTGAAATCCAGAGAGTGGCTTCATTTTCAGCGGTGCCCGCTTTACGGGTTCGTACTTCAACTTTATCCGCGACGATAAAAGCCGAGTAAAAACCAACACCAAACTGGCCGATTAGTTGGGAATCCTTCTTCTGATCACCGGTCAAAGTCTCAAGGAATTGCGCTGTTCCTGACTTTGCAATCGTACCCAGGTTAGAGATCACCTCGTCTCGAGACATGCCGATGCCATTGTCGCTGATTACGAGGACATTCTTTTCTGTGTCGAAATCAATCTGTACCTTTGGATCCCCACCACTTTCTAGGAGTTCCGGCTGAGAAAGGGCCGCGAAGCGCAATTTGTCTGCTGCATCCGAGGCATTCGATATAAGCTCCCTCAGGAATATCTCTTTGTTGCTGTAAAGAGAGTGGATCATCAAGTGAAGCAACTGCTTCGCTTCCGTCTCGAATCCTCTTGTTTCCGCTTTCTGTGCCGCCATTTATCAATCCTCGTTAGTGTCGCTAGCCAAGTCGAAAAACCGACCCATAAAAAAACCCAATCTGCAGTATTCATTGCATGATTGGGTCTTAAATGGGGGCTTAGCCTAGTATTTCAAGCTTATCCCACTGTTTCAAATTACCGTATTGGCGGGTAAGGCTGATAGAAATCTATAGCATCTTCCTTACGCCCAGCAATTGTATTATAGAAAGTGCGTCGCCCTGCTACTGCACGGAGGAAATCCCTAGCTGATTTACTCGCACGTTCATCGCCTGCATCGGCCGCATCTGTAGCCGCCTCTTCAGCCGCATCAAAATTACGCARCTCTAAATAGGCTCGCGACAGGAACATGAGAGTATCAGAACGRTCACTTARMTCGCCCTTATCAATCGCCGACTGAAAAGCTTCTGCTGCCGACTCGTAGTCATGAAGCACGTAATGGATRTAGCCGAGTGTGTCRTAGCCGTCACCAGTCTCATCGGCCTCTGCTGYTGCCATTGCCGGCCCTAGCGCATCCTCGTATTCACTTGCCATTAAATGCATCTGAGTTAGGCGGGTTAGGTTTTCCTCGTCCCTTTCGACGATCTCCTTGTCCATACCTTCGGCCAGTATTTTGCTTCCCGTATAAGGGACCTCTATGCCGGCGAGAGACTGAGCGAGGTTTATGTAGCGGGTGTCGCTTTCCATCA
The DNA here is from genome assembly GCA_016762995.1 of Gammaproteobacteria bacterium. Taxonomy (GTDB): domain Bacteria; phylum Pseudomonadota; class Gammaproteobacteria; order Pseudomonadales; family Pseudohongiellaceae; genus UBA9145. The sequence goes on from JAESUT010000087.1 coordinate 11,137, forward strand.
TCCCTTTCAAGTAAAAGAGATTTAACGCCTGCACACCACGATCGTCTTCCTCTAAGCTCGAATAGATTGCACTAAGGTTCTGCCAGTCAGACCTGTTATCGAAAAGTACGATCATGGTCTTCGTAAGGTCTAGTGCCGACGCAAAGTCTTCCAGCGTAAAGTACAAGCCATTCAAGTAAGCATAGTCGTCTCTTTCGAGAGCATCGCCTTCAGCAAGCATTAATTCCAAACGATCTATCCAGTATGGCTTAGCTTCTTCAAATTCCTCTTGCTGATAGTGTCCGTAGGAAAGGCCGCGAAAGACGACTTCGTCTTCGAACTCGGACAAACTGCGCCACTGCTGATAATTCTCGATTGAGCCCTGCCATTCCTCTTCAGATGCATACAACTGACCCAAAGATCTGTGGGTGCGTAAGCGCTGGTCGGCTCGCAGTGTCTCGATAAGGAGCATCTCTTCGAATATACCAATGGCGCCTACATAATCTTCAGTATTGAGATAGTAGTTTGTATAAAAGCTAAGCAGAGTGGATTTTTCAAAATCATTCATGCGGTCGAAGCGACGCTCACGAAGTTCATCTAACTCGATCTTTGCGCCCGCGTAATCCGGCTCTTCTTCTTCATCGTCAGGTTGCAGCATCTCCTGAATTTCGGAAATGGCCCGC
>JAESUT010000034.1 GCA_016762995.1 Gammaproteobacteria bacterium
CGGTTGGCAATAAGGGAGCTACGTCTTCATTGTAGATATGGCTGTGGTGCCATGTAGCGCTCCACTTAGAAATCTGGCTGATCTGCTCAGTGCGGCCAGTTTCCGGATAGAATATCTCTAACGAGGCAGCATTCATGCGCAAGTGGCCATGAGGCTGGAAGCTGTCGATACGAACCGGGTGATCGAAGGAGTGAAACCCCTGTGTCATGGAATATCCATTTGGCGGGATGACAATGTCTTCCTGTGGGCTGATCTGATAGAGGCTCAGGTCTTGCTTATATTGAGCTTCTTTCTCGTAGCCTTCTGGGTGTAACCAAAGACCGATTTCAACCACATTGTCCTTGATCATAGTGCCGGGAGCCGTTGAACCAACGCCACCAGGGAACATGTGGATGCTCCAGCTCACTACCGCGCCTGCTGGGATTGTGCGGCATACGCCTTCAGGAACGATCTCGCCCCATTTGCCCATGGCATATTCGGTGAGCATGCTCAGCCGCTCCATAGAGCCGTCTGGCTGCGGCATTACAATGGATGAGTTTGCGTGGTGAACTACAGCCTTCGCATCGCCTCTTGGCTTAACCTGTACCGCCTTGATGCAGCGGTCTGTAGTAATTCCACTATTTACGTAGTGGTTACTCCAGAGGTCGTTGCCGTTGGCAGGAATGTCGATGGATATGGAAGAAATGATCTTGTCCGGCTGACCGAATTGAGGCGCAAAGTTCCATTCGCTAGGGTCATTCATTTCAGGCATAGGCACGACAACATCTGCATCGCCCATTGGCGAGCCCTGATTTACCCAGGCGACGATGGTATCGATATCTGCCTGTTCTAAGCGCCAGTCGCCCTCGAGATCTTGAATGCCGATGCCGTGGTCATAGGCATAGGGAGGCATTTCACGATTCGCGACTCGCAGTTGGATCAGTGGTGCCCAAGGGCGAACCTGATCGTAATTGGTAAGCTGCATGGGGCCGATTCCGCCTTCGCGGTGGCAGACTACGCAGTTCTCGTTGAGGATCTTGCCGACTTCACCGTTGTAGGTGACGTCATGATCGGCGGCTGACTGAGCCAGAGCCGTAACCTGAAAACCTGCTGCTGCAAGCGCAGCAAGGCCTAACCAGCCTTTCGAAATACTCATAAATCTCTCCTATTGATTTTGTTCTTGTAGGAAGTCTCGAGTGGGGATAAGCGTCGAGTATTCCTGACTGTGGGATAGATGCGCCCCACAACTTCGATTGATCTCCCTGAGTCTACCCTTTTTCAGGGGCGGGAAAAAGGATAAACAGCGTATAGTTTGACTAGACCCGAGCAATAAAAAAGGCTGGTTAATCGAGATTAACCAGCCTTTCTAACTTATTAGGCGTTAGCCTAAATACTAACTATCTAAGTACTAGTCGTTTGCGGCTAGTGAACGCTCTTCTTTTTCTCTGCGATCTGCAACGATATTGTCATAGCCTTCGTCATCGAGGTGAGTAACCGCGATCCAAGCGTGAGACATCTCGTCGCCAGTACGGCTTCCGCCTACAACCCACTGATCAGGATCAGGGTTATTTGGGTTGTTAGCTGTGTTGTCGTACCACTGCTTGATKATCAATACAGCGCCTGCTGGAAGTARAGGRGCAGCATCTACCTCATACAGATGGCTRTGGTGCCAAGTAGCACTCCAGTTAGAGATCTGGCTAAYTTGCTCAGTGCGRCCAGTTTCTGGRTARAARAYTTCCAGMGAGGCWGCATTCATGCGCAAGTGRCCATGWGGCTGGAARCTRTCRAKRCGAACYGGGTGATCGAASGAGTGAAARCCCTGAGTCATCGTGTAACCGTGAGGAGGTATGATTAGCTCACCGCTCTCATAGCCTTCGCGTAGTTGATACAGCTTAAGATCCTGTTTAAAAGGAGTCTCTGCTGATGCAGTCATGTAGTCGTCATCGTGGAACCAAAGGCCGATTTCAACAACGTTGTCTTTGATCATTGTGCCTGGAGCCGTTGCGCCAACACCGCCTGGGAACATGTGAATGTCCCAAGAAACGCGTGAGTTCGCAGGAAGCGTACGGCAAACACCCTCAGGTACTAGCTCGCCCCACTTGCCCATAGCGTATTCAGTAAGCTGACCATACTGCTGCCACTCGCCGTTTTCGTCTTGCGCATCAACGGAAGAGTTAGCGTGGTGAACAACCGCAGTAGCGTCGCCGCGTGGCTTAACCTGTACTGCTTTGATGCAGCGATCTTGTGTCAAGCCAGTGTCAACATAGTGCTTGTGCCAAAGGTCGTTTCCGTTTGCAGGAATATCGATAGGTACAGAAGCAACGATTAGATCAGGCTGGCCGTAGTCGGCAGCGAAACTCCACTCGCTAGGGTCTTTAACGTTGGCAACTGGTGCAGTGATGTCTGCGTCACCCATTGGTGAGCCTTGGTTAACCCAAGTTACGATAGTGTCGATTTCTTGTTGATCTAAGCGCCAGTCACCTTGAAGGTCCTGGATGCCGATGCCGTGATCGTATGCATAAGGAGGCATTTCGCGGTTAGCAACACGAAGCTGGATCAAAGGCGCCCAAGGACGGACTTGATCATAGCTAGAGAGTTGCATAGGGCCGATGCCGCCTTCGGTATGACATACAACGCAATTCTCGTTGATAATCTGAGCAACGTGACTGTTGTAGGTAATTTGGTCGTCCTGTGCATTCGCCTGTAGGCCAAATGCGAGGAATACGCCGCTTACCGAAGCAGTCAATACGCGTACTGTTTTCATGCCTTTCTCCTCAAATTGAGAGTTGTTGATCTAAATTAAAGTTCTGTTTGTATTTTTGTGTTTATGTCTGCGAAAAATTTTAATTCGCCACTCCTTAAATGTCCAATAAATACGGCCATTTTCGAGGAATCATTGCAACAAATTGAAACACTTTTGAGAGGGGGTTTTCGCTGAAGATGGCGGCTGGCGCCGGCTCCGTTGGGAATCTCGAAGAGATGCCCTTGGTTGCTTTCTGGCCGACCGCGAAGATCGGCCAGAAAACAAATTATAACAATCGCTTATGGGCTTACAGTTATTTTTTGAACAATGTTGGTCCAGCAGCACTGGTCGCCGTTTGAGCTGTCTGGCGCGCCAAAGTTGTCTATCTTGGTGTGAATCATGTATTCACCAGGCTCCGAGAAAGTGGCTATTGCCATGGCTACGCCGCTGCCTCCGTTTACTTTAATCTGACCGGGGGTGATTTGACGGAAGAAACGGAATCGGCGGTCACCTTCCTTGTAGGGGTTCTCGGGGATGGCAGTGCTCTCATGATGAGCGAACTCAACCATGCCAGGGCCCTGATATTTGCTGAACTCAACGCCTATTGGAATCGGCTCTACGAAGCGTGGATCGGTAGGATCTCGATCCGAGATATCTTCAACATTTACCGTAAGAACCACCGGCTCGCCTACTTTAACGCTGCCTTGATATTCGCCCACCTGGGAGAAAAGTCCAGCCGTTCTTTCTCCGTCTTCACCGAAGCCAGCAAGAGGCTGCATGGCACCTTGTGGACGAGGAACGATGAAGTCCAATTCATAAGCACCGATACCGTACCGGCCGGGGACTTTCAATGCTTCTTCGCTGCCAGTCTTGATATACCACCAGATGTCATCGTTCGCTTCATCAGCGGGAACGGTGACCGTGAATATGCCAGTTGAACGCCCTGCTGGGAAATGTGTGGGTTGCATGCCGCTGTACTTTGCTGGCTCTATGTAGTTCGCCGTGCCTATAGGAACATCAACTGGTACGTCGTTTCGATTAATGAAGCCAAAGGAAAAGCTAATTGTACCGTCYGGGTTGGCAATCCATCCYTCCATTACGGGGATGATTGGCAGGCCAGTAGGTGGTGCAAGGCTYAGGAAGCGGCCATTATCTGCAGATTGGGCTTGCGCCTGGAGGCTAAAAACTGCCGTCAGGGCAAAGGCTACTAGCGCAAAGGTTTTTTGATACTGTCGCATCGATGTTCTCTCCAAAGATCAGGTTCGATTGTTCTGTCTTACTTTATTGTTAATCTGCMRGAGTAAAGACRGTATTTAAAGTTAAACTACTGAATCCATTCAAACAGGGACGCTAGGATAAACGGCATTGTTCTTGGAGTCTAGTTCCCAACCGCCTAGAATTCGCGGCCTAGAGGGCTTGTTTTAAACAAAATGTAACAAGCTGAGGAATTGTCAGACTCGTCCCGAGTATGAGAGGATTCGCGCATCAATTTTAGTGACAATCAGCCGTGCGAAAGGTCGTGCCTAAAACCGCATCGAGCGGTCTGTTGGTTACCCCATAGGACGTCACCCAAGGAAATGTAAGCAGTGGAATTGAAACGTAAACAGACAGCGAGCAGTGATGTGATTCAGTCAGGCAGCAAGTGCTGGAGATATTCGCTACACATTATTAGTGGGCTACTATTTAGTGCCTTCTCAACCCTTGCCTCGGCGGCTCTAGATCGCGTGGGAGACTTTGCGCTAATCGACAACACTGGTACTTTTCATCAGTTAAGCCGTTATCAGCATCGCAAGGCGCTGGTGCTTATGGCTTACTCAGATGAGTGTGCCACGATGGAGACCTTGCTGGATAACTACAAGAGCATTGCGGACGAATACGCCGGAATCAATTTTGAATTTCTCCTGATCGACTCTCAAGATTTAGATCGACCCGAACTTAGCGAATTGGGTGTTGAGTTCCCGATACTTGAGGACGATGGCCAGCTGGTATCGGAAACACTGAATATTGTAAACGCTGGAGACGTTCTGGTGCTTAATCCCCAGCGTCTCTCGCTTTTCTTTATGGGGCCGCCCTCATCAGGGCTCGAATCAACCCTAGTATCACTCACTGGCGAAGGCGTGAGCGACACGATCCGCCAAGCCGGAGTGGGCTGCGCTATCGATTATCAACTGAAAGAAATGCACAGCGAGTCGCCTCCGGACTATGCCAGCGAGATTGCGCCGATTATTATTGAGAATTGTGCTGACTGCCATCGTCAGGGTGGAGTAGGGCCTTTTGCGCTGGATAGTTACATCATGGTTCTGGGCTGGTCACCGATGATCAAAGAGGTATTGTTAAACAAACGTATGCCGCCGACACAGGTCGACCCTTATATTGGTCACTCTCAATCGGCGCGCTATCTTGACCCCAGCGATTTACAGACCCTTGTGCATTGGATTAACAACCGTGCCCCCAGGGGAGACAGTGAAACTGATCCCTTGGAAGAGTTCGCTGCTGTAGATCGCAGAAAATGGGCTTTCGGCGAGCCGGACTATATAGTGATCGGTCCAAAGAATGAGGTACCGTCGATAGGTATAATGGATTATGTTTATGAAGATGCCGAGCTGCCTTTTCTCGAGGATAAATGGCTGCGGGCGATTCAATACATTGCAGGCGATGAGTCTGTGTTGCACCACTTAGTGACATTCGTTACACCGCCGGAGGAAGACTTCTGGGGAGACGAACGGACAAGTGAGTCTGTCACGCGTCGCTTTGTCGGCAGCTACCTTCCTGGGAAGAGTAACGCTATCGAATTCGATGAGGGCACTGGCGTGCTAGTTCCTCAGGGGCACAGACTTTCGATGCAGTTTCACTATGTGACAAACGGTCAGTCAACGGTTGATGAAACGCAATTCGGTTTGTATTTCAGCGATGAGCCGAACTTGAAAGAAAGATTAACGCAGGCACTCGCAAGTCGCTTCGTGCTGCCGCCGAATGAGAACGATTTCGAGCTTCAGGCAGAGCAGAGAATCGAGCAAGATATTGTCGTCACGGGAGTGCGCGCTAGAATGAATTTCCGCGGTAAGCGCATGAAGTTCGTTGTGGAAAATCCTCAAGGGCAGATTCGAGAATTGTTTAGCGTCCCTGCCTACAATTATGGATGGCAACCTGATTACTTATTAGATGAGACGGAGCCCGTAGTCGCCGGCAGCATATTGCGTGTGATTGGTGCCTTCGACAACTCTATCTCAAACCCATCTAATCCTGACCCCAGCAAAGAGGTCACCTTTGGCTTAGAGAGTTGGGAAGAAATGTTTACTGGCTACTTCACGTTCTATAACCAGTAATCCCGAAATAGAACTGGTTCAGGTAGATTAGAAGTTTTTCAACAACCATCGCTCCATGCGCAGTGCATCGAGCTTACGAATAGTCTGCTGTTGCTTACGGCGTAATCTAAGCTACAGCAAGTGGCACCATCGTCGACGATGTTAAATATGCAGTCATGACTGATAATAATTCTCCTTTATATTATGGCTGGAAGATTGTCTTCGCCATTTTGGCTCAGCTGACCGTTACGAGTGGCTTGAGTTTCTACAACCATGCCATCTATCTCAATGCGCTCGCCGCCAATCCCAACTTCGATGTGCAGACAGCTTCGTTTGCCGTGTCGGTTTTCTTCCTATCCGGTGGAGTTGCCGGTCTGTGGGTAGCGAAATGGGTGCAGGACTATGATCCGAGAATCTGTATCAGTGCTGGGGCAGTAATTTCCTGCGTCGCACTGAGTTCCCTGGCATTCGTCCAAGAGATCTGGCAGCTGTATCTGGCTTTTATGCTTTTCGGTGTAGGCTTCTCTGCCTCCTCGTTGATTCCAGCTACCACCCTAGTAACCCGATGGTTCCATAGGAAAAGAGCTATGGCTTTGTCAATCGCGTCCACCGGCCTGTCTCTAGGCGGCGTCGTTTTGACACCGCTGTGTGTGTTGCTTGTTAAGTCTGTGGGCTTCGAATATGCCGCTCCACTAATGGGTTTGCTTTATTTAGTAGGCGTAATACCTATCACTTGGATCTGGCTGCGGGCGAGCCCTGAGTCGATGGGCTTGCTACCCGACGGTGATGAGCCCCCAACTAAGTCGGCGGCAGTTAGCGTAGAACAGGATGTAGCAGATAGCGAAGAGCTTGTTGCTCCTAGAAACTTAGCGTTAGATGGTCTTACCTTTAAGCAGGCGCGGGGCACGCGCTTCTTCTGGGGCATTGGCATCGGCTATATATTTTTGATGATGGCGCAGGTTGGGGGTATCACCCACCAATACGGCTTGGCGAGAGAGTTGCTCAGCGAGGCGCAGACTGCCATGGCGGTTGCGATACTGCCTATTGCCAGCATCGTCGGTCGCCTGATCGGTGGTTGGTTGATCGATAGAATGTCGATTCGCCTTTTCGCAATTGGCATTATGGTTTTGCAGGCGGTTTCGCTCAGTGTGCTCGCGTTAGGCGCGAACGTGCTGACCCTCTGCATAGGTCTCGCCTTGTTCGGCGCCTCCGTGGGTAATCTGTTAATGCTGCAGCCGCTCTTAATCGCAGAAGCATTCGGCATTCGTGAGTACGCGAGAATTTTTGCAGTAGCAAACCTCATGTCTTCCTGGGGGACCGCCGCCGGTCCAGCGGTATTGGGATTAGCGTTTGTTGCCAATGCGAACCTATATAGCCTGTCCTATTGGATAGCGGCGGTTGCAGCAGGAGTTGGATTGATCTTATTTCTTACCGGTGGCAGATTGAGAGCTCTAACATAGCTAGAATTAATTCAAATTGGCTGAATGGCTGGAATTCAAAACCATGAAAAAAATACTCGTCGGATTACTCGTCTTTCTCGCGCTCTTGTTAAGTGTAGCCTTCTTTGCAGGCTTTCCTCCTTCTTACTTAATGGCTGCGCCGGGCGTAGCCACAGGAATAGGCTCCAAGTTGCTCTGCAGTGCGCGTTATGTCTCCGGGTTTTCACAGCAGCAGTCTTTTGATGACCTAGTTCAGTACTCGGGAATTCTGCAGAGGCTAACGGTAGAGTACGACGAAGCGCAGAAGAGCGTAACGACGTCTCTCTTTGGCTTGAGTGAGAAGACAGCAAGCTATAGGAATAATATTGGTTGCGCGATCGACTACTCAGATTTTAGTCAGCGCGCTTCGTTGCAGGTAGGGCGTGTTCCTATGAGCGATGCGCCGTGGCCTGAAGGAGATGCTGTAGATTTTTCCGACGCAGATATGGATGGACTACTTGAAACGTTGCTCGTCACAGATAACGAAGAGGGTCTCAACACTCGAGCATTCCTAGTTGCGCACCGAGGCAGGATCATTGCGGAAGCCTATGGTCAGGGAGCAGATGCCGACACGCCGCTGCTTGGCTGGTCCATGGCTAAGAGCCTGACGGCAATCATGTTGGCGAATTTAGAATACCGCGGAACGCTGGACTTGGATGCGCCGCCTGAATTTGAGTTATGGCAGGGTGACGAGCGTTCGCATATTCGTATTAGCGACATGTTAACTATGACCGATGGACTCGCCTTCTCTGAGGAATACAATCCTGGCGACGATGCGACTGCCATGTTATTTACCGAGCCCTCGTCATCCGAATTCGCGATGGGAAAGGCTGCGCTACAGGTGCCGGGAAGTTGGTTTAACTACAGCTCGGGTACTGCGAATTTACTGGCGCGAATCTATTTCGAAGAGGCGGGTGGCAGCCAAGGAAATTACGATACCTACATGGAGAGTATTCACCAATCACTCGCTTTCCAAAATGCCATCTTCGAGGTTGATGCTAGCGGTGTTTTTGTGGGCAGCTCTTATCTGTACGCATCGGCGCGAGACTGGGCACGCATCGGACAGCTGATGTTGAATGGCGGAACCATCAACGGCCAGCGCATCATGACTGAAGATTGGGTGGTCAGAGCAACGACGCCAAATTCATCTGAGAATCAGAGAGCCTATGGCTATCAGTGGTGGTTAAATCGAGGTAACGAGGAGCTGCGTTGGCCCGATATCCCAGCAGATGCCTATTCGGCACAAGGTAATCGACAGCAATACCTTATGGTAATCCCATCTCTTGACCTAGTCATTGTCCGATTAGGCTGGACAGCGGGGGGCTATCCAGTGGATAGAACATTCTCTAAGATCATTCGTAGTTTATAGTTAGCAAATTGAGGATTTGAATGCGGCGCGCAGTCGCACGATAGTCTTAGAAAGTCATGGATTACTTTTTAAGTATTGATAGTTAGCTCGCTGCGGCGTCAGGCTCTTGGCTTTGTGCAGTTTTGCGGAGATTGCTGATGACCGACTCCATGGCTCTACCGACCAAAGATCCTTCGGTGAGTATCTTGACAGAGCCCGCTTTCAACTCGCGTGCGAGGCGCATTCGGGTGAGCTCTACAGCTTTTTCGCCCTTGCTGTTCACGAAGAATAGCTTGTCGATGCTGTCGATTTTGGAAGCGAGCGAACAACGAACCGGCACGCCAGCTGCGCCTTTAAATTCAAACCAAGTGCCGATCGGCAGCTTGTCTATTCGGCGAAGATACGGGTCGTTTCTCGGCAGAGAGGGTGGCTCATTGCGTTCTCGACGTGGGTCTGCAGTAGCGGTGCTACTGTCTGTCGTGCCGCCGACACTTCGGAGTCTATCTGCTCCGTGAATTTCCGCCATATGAAAACTGTATTGCTGGACCTGCTTCAGCTGACGAAGAATTTTCTTTCTCTTCGATTTCGAAGCGCCACCAATCTCTAAAGCCTTTTCGATATTGTCCAAGAGGCGTGGATTGATTTTCTCGAAGCGACTTTTGTCTCCGGGAAGTTTATCTTCCTTTACGGTCCACAATAAGACATCGATGGTGCTCATGACTGGTTTCCATGAGCTTCCTCCGGGGCCTTCTCTCAAAATCAACTTCACTAAGAACTCATGAAAGTGTGTATCTAGTATGTTTTGAATTGAGGGATCGAGACCATCTTGCAATATGCGCTCCCTAACCTTCTGCCGAACAAGTTCATGGACATCTTCTAGTCGTTCGCTGGGATCGTCAGTTTCGCGAATTCGTTGTTCGAGTGCTGCGTCGGTTGGGCTAAAATCATTTTTTATCTCTCGAAGTTCATTAATAAGGCCCTGCACGAATTTCTTGTCGGCATTCTCTTCTGCCAATAGACGCTCTACCAGCTCACGAACTTTACTGAACACAGGATCAATTTCCAATATTTCTTGTTCGGTCCAGGCTATGCCGGCCATTGCAAATTCGTTTAGTATTACTCTGCCCGGGTGCTGCTCATCATCGAAGAACTCAGTATCATTCAGTGCTATTTTCATGATGGATATCTGTGTTCGACCGATCAGTTCCTTCATCACCACTGGCAGAGAATCATCGTTCCATATTTCTTTGTAAAGTAAGGTGACGAGATTGATTACATCGGAGGACTGCGCATCAATAGCGCCGATATCGCCCGATCTGCTGCTCTCCTCAAGCGTTCGCGATATAGACTCACCGATGCTGCCGTCACCATTGTTTGGTGGGATGCTCGACGTGTCGCCAAGCTTCAGGTGATTCTGAAGATTGTTGAGAACAGACATGAGTTGCGTTTGTTGCTGTTTTAGGTATTCATTCTCTGCTAGTAAATCTGCAGCCTGATGGGTGGTTGTAACCGACATATTTACCGGTAGCGCGGACTGATTTTTCTGCTGACTTGCTAGGCCTTTTACCAGCGTCTGCATCATGGAAAACATCTCGGCTTGATCATGTTCTGGTTTCGCGTTCTCAACCGTTTCTTGTATCTTCCGGGTTATTTCGGTCTTGCCGCGACTGCGATCAGTGAGCGCTCTCGGCGGGGAATCGTCGATGGATCGCTCGGCTTCGCGTTTCTGCTTGGCTAATTCTCTGTTTCTCGCTCGCATGTCGAGATTTGGCATAACACCAATATCGATTAGAACCTGGTTTGCCTCGGCAAGACAGGCCTCCATGTTGTGGAAAGCTGCCTTATTGAATTCGCGATAAATCGTGAGTAGGTAATGCGCCTTTAAGCCCAATGGCCGAATTGCTTCGTTGAAGCAGTCGCCAATTTGCTCAGGATCGAGAGGGTTATTTGTCTCATCGATAGTAGTATTGGGGAATAGGGAATTTAGCCGAGTTGTTAAGCGAACATATTCAGGCCTATCACTATTGCGAACATGAGTAACCATGCCCTCCATTGCAATGATCGCCTCAAGGTAGTCGTGATCAACCAAAGATAGTTTGTCGTAATCAGGCTCCCCTTCTTCTTCGTCTTCCTTGGCTTTGAAACTCGTAAGGGCATCAAAGTATGCATTTAGCAGGGTCATGAAGCGCTCGGCAATCGCTCGGGATTCCTCGCGGATAGGCGGCAGCTTTGCGTTCGTGAACTGCATCGCTTGAGCCTCAATCTGCAAAGTTGAGTTTTCCAAGGCAGCCACGACGTGGCGCGTGAGTGTTCTCACCGCAACAAGTCTGACTTTGTCGAGGACTTCTTTCATGGTATTTCTTTGCCCAAATTAAGGGCGGTTTTCCACGTAGATTCCAATATTAGCTGTATAACAGCCCTCCGTACAGTGGAAACAGCGTCTTGTGGACTGGTCTAAACCCGCTAAATCTCTCGTATTGGCCGATTTTAGTGGCGTTTCAGGGTTCTTTCTGACCTATAGGGTTACAGGCATTTTTGCGCGCGCAGATTAGAGATCAACCAACGAGTGACGCTTTGACTCAATTATTCCTATAGGAAAGGTCTTCACTGGGTGAGAATTCTTCGCAGATCTGTGCTCGAGGGGCTCTACCATTATGTGGGGCAAGCATAGCAATAGGCCCTAGTTACCTTGTCATGCTATGAGAAATCTTGTGAGGGCTTAGTTGGTCATCATGTCTAACCACTGCTGGGGCGCGCGGGTAACTCTGCCGCTGTGGTCAGTCCAAATATGTTGAGTAAAACCGGTTACTAGGATTGATTCGTCACCTTCCATACAGACCTCATAGGCAAAGCGAATTCGTCTGCTTTTGTTTTCTTCAACCCAGGTGCGAACTTTAACAATGTTGCCATAGCGCAAACTGCCTACGTA
>JAESUT010000035.1 GCA_016762995.1 Gammaproteobacteria bacterium
GAGCCAGTAAAAGCCATCACGCAACTTACCAAGCAAGCTTTCGCCTTCGTTTTCAACCGCGAAACAGGCGAGCCTATCTGGGAGATTGAAGAGCGAGAAGTACCACAATCCGACGTGCCAGGCGAAGTCACCTCGCCAACGCAGCCTTTCCCAACTCGACCCGCCCCCTTCGACCGCCAAGGTGCAACCGTAGACAACTTGATCGACTTTACGCCGGAGTTACGCGCCGAGGCCTTGGAGATTTTCAATAACTACGTAACCGGCCCTCTTTTCACGCCGCCATCGATTCGCAGTGATGATCCGAACGGCACCCTGGGCACGATTCAGTTGCCCGGTTCACAAGGTGGCGCTGACGTTCAGGGCGCTGCCTTTGATCCCGAGACCGGATACTTGTACATTCCGTCAATAACGTCTGCTTTTGTCGCCGACATTCTTCCTGGCGATCCCGAAGTTACCAATCTCAGTTATGTGAAAGGCGCGAGACGCTGGGTCGCTGGCCCTCGTGGACTACCTCTATTCAAGCCTCCCTATGGACGTATTACGGCTATCGATATGAACACCGGCAACCATGTATGGATGGTRCCAAAYGGAAATGGCCCTACCGACCACCCTGATCTAGTAGAYCTGGAGCTAGGCCAACTTGGGCTGCCAGGCCGACCCTCACCACTACTTACAAAGACTCTACTATTTCTCGGCGAGGGGCTCACTAATCAGCGACCTGGCGGACGTATCCCGGTGGACATGCCTGTCGAGATTGCCACGAATAGTGGCGGCCCAATGTTCAGAGCCTACAACAAAGAGTCAGGTGAGATCGTTTGGGAATTCGAATTGGAAGCAGGAACATCTGGACCTCCAATCAGCTACTTGCATGACGGAGAGCAGTACATACTCGTCGCCATTGGTGACAGAGAGTACAGCCCCGAACTCGTCGCTTTCAAACTGCCATAAAAAAAAGCTGACGCGCATTGCGCGTCAGCTTTTCACTTCTTTCCTAAGGTCTTAGCTACGGCATTCTTTCAGGTTATTTTGTACACTCATAGACAAAAGCCGGAGGCATATTTCGGAACGTGAAATTCAGTCTCACATTTTTGAAGATTGGCTTTAGTTCCGCGTAATTACTTAAACTGTACTGGAATTGTAAAAAATGGCCGCCTTCACGTAAATTTGATCTCACTGATTCAAGAATTCGTGCAACAACCTCGTCATCGATCAAAGCCAGCGGCAGGCTGGAAACAACGTGGTCTACCTCTTCTACATCAATCTCATCGAGCAGGGTTCGAATAGACGAGGCACAGGCATTGACCACCCTGAGACGAGGGTCTTGTAGAGCTTCTAACTGACCGATGAAATCACTGTTCACTTCGAAGCAGATCAAAACGCAGTCCGGATGCATTCGCTCCAGGATCGAGCGTGTAACACATCCGGTGCCAGGGCCCAGCTCGATAATGCAACGCGCCAATGTAAAATCTATAGGAGCAAGAAGCGTCCTTATCAAGACCTTAGAACTGGGCGTAATTGTCCCAGAAGTCTTAAAGCTCTTGATTAGATTCAAGGAATCACTAAATTTCAATCTTGCACTCATATTCTAAGCCACTCGCCAATTTCGGCACCGAGAAAAACATACACGGCAATTAAGGGTAATTCGCCCAGTAATAATGCTGTAAGCATTTTCCTAAGCGGCATCTTAGCAACCCCCGCAACATAACAAACTGCATCAGTAGGTACTAAGGGAAAAAAAGACCAGCCCACTACAAACCAAAACGCATTCTTGTGCTGCATTTTGTTCTTCAAGTTAGCGATTTTTTCGGGGTATTTCTTTTCCAGCAGACTATCGTAGCCGCCAAAAGAGGGGAAACTGTATACTAGGAATGCCCCAACCACAACTCCTGCAAGGGATATAGCGAACACCAAAAAGGGCCACTGCGGAAAGGAAATAGCTCCAGCTAAGATAAACGGTGTACAGGGTATCAATAGTACCGAACGGCTTAGCGACATCAATACATAGATAAGCAGCGCCATTGAGCCCATTTCATTGAGCAACTGCGATATTGATTCGCGAGTCAGCCACTCTGGATAGACAACTATCATGCCTAAAATCATAGCCACCATGACAAGCCAGACGGTGTTGAGGTGCTTGATCATAGGGAGTCCAAAATAAAGTGCTGGGTACTGAGTTGTGGCTTTATTGCGGAATGAAGAGTTTAGGACCGAGTAGGCGCCGACGCAAGCTTTCCTCGACTCTTCAACTACTGCGTCAGCTCATCATAGACTATCGGCAGCACATCGGCGGCGGTCCAGGAAGGCACTTGCCCCCAGCGACCATCTAGATCCGCTGTCGGCTTTGCCGCTAGCACTTCATCGAGGCTACTGCCGGAATCGATAAGCTCCTGCACCCTATCACGGAGCGTTATGAGAAGCGTGTGTACCTCTACCATGCCCTCTCTGTCAGTAAAGCCGACTCCATGGCCTGGGATAACTTTCGTATCCGGGCCCGCCATACCAATGGCAATGTCCATTGCCTCGATCATGCCAAGGAAACTTCCACCATTGAGCTTGTCGATAATGGGATACATGTTAGTGCGAAACACATCGCCCAAATGCAGAACATCTGACCCCATAAAGTAGACGAAACTATCACCATCAGTATGGGCAGGTGGCGCAAGAAAGACGCGAACTTCCTCGCCATTCAGATGAAAACTAATTGCCTCGCTGTACGTGAGCACCGGTCGTGCCTGCTCAGGTGGCTGTGGAAAAGTAATTCCACCACGACGGGGTATTATCAATTCCTTGAGCATACGCAAACGCACACTGTCATGAGCGAGTATAAGCACGCCATGAGCAGCAAGGTTGTTATTGCCGCCAATATGGTCCGGATGAATATGTGTGTTCACCGAGAAACGTATGTCTTCATCGCTTATCGCACTCACAGATTCCAATAACGCTGGCGTCTCGCGGTCAAAGCGATCGTCAATAAGTAGCACTCCATCATCACCACTGAACACTCCAATATTGCCGCCGGCATCGGGTGACTGCAGCATGTGTACCTTGCCGGCCACGTGGTAGGTGGTAAAATAGGGATCAGTACTCGACTGGGCGATTAATGCCATAGACACAAGACACAACGACAAAATGCTAGCTAATTTAAACATCATCTTCCCTCGATTCGATTGAGCACACCGGCACTTTAGCACTGCGGGCGCGGTGGTTCCACGCCCTGCTTTTCTGCGCTACTATAACTTAATGCTCCAACACCGATTCATTGATGCTGCACTGCGAAACCCCGATAAGATTGCCTTCATCGATCGCAGCCTCGGCCGCAATATTAGTTACTCTCAGGCATTACTCGCCTCACTCATCCTCGCTAGTCGATTTAAGAAACTGGAGAGAGGCCGCATTGGAATAATGCTGCCGACTTCGTCCGCTGGTGGGCTCGCTGTAATCGGAGCACTAATGGCAGGACGCACGCCAGTGATGATTAACTATTCGACCGGCGCTGAAAAAAATTGCCTCTACGCCCAAGGGCAATGTGATTTCAAAGTCATTGTAACTACCAAGGCTCTGTTGGAAAAAGTCGACTGCAAGAAACTTTCCAACATGGTGTTCATCGAGGATATTCTCGGCGCGCTAGGCAATATTGAGAAGGGGCTAGCATTTCTAAAATCGAAACTCCCTCGCGCTTTATTGAAACGAGTTGTTGGCATATCGAACCTAGACTCACCTGCGGTGATTCTATTCACCAGCGGCAGCGAGAAGGAACCGAAGGCTGTTCAGCTAACACAGCGCAACATTCTCTCCAATATCGACTCTTTCTCAGAGATGATGGAAATCCATGAAATGGATAACCTGCTGGCGATCCTGCCCTATTTCCATGTCTTCGGCCTAACAATCAATCTGTGGACACCGCTGTGCCTAGGCATGACCTCTATCACCTATGCCAATCCACTTGAATTTAAAACAGTAGCGAAAATTATTCGCGAGAACAAACCAGAGCTCTTGATAGGAACGCCGCTGTTTCTCGAGGGCTATGTCAAACAATCGAAGCCAGGCGACTTCGCCAGCATCAAGCTGGCGGTTTCAGGCGCAGATAGATGCCCCGAGCACTTAAGAGCGCTTTATAAAGAAAAGCACAACATCGACATCATCGAAGGCTATGGCACTACAGAAACTTCGCCGGTAATATCCGCCAACCCACGCGGGGCCAACAAGCCTGGCAGCATTGGCACACCGATTCCTGGAACAAAGATAAGAATTCAGAATCTGGACACGGGCACAGATTGCCCCACGGGCGAAACGGGCAAGATCCTCGTCAAGGGTGACGGAGTGATGCAGGGCTATCTGAATGACATAGAAGAATCTTCTTTAAGGATCAAGTCAGGCTGGTACGACACGGGAGACTTGGGCTACCTCGATGAAGATGGCTATCTATGGCACAAAGGCCGACTGAAACGCTTCGTCAAGATTGGCGGAGAGATGGTGTCTCTGGTCATGGTCGAGGAGACCATGAACGAGTTAACACCGCTGGAAGTCGAATGCTGCGCCGTAGAGTTACCGGACGCCAAACGCGGCTCAAAAATAGTCGCGGTTACAAATTCCGAAATAGATAAGCACGACCCCAAAAAGCGTCTTTCTAAGGCATTGCCCAGCTTGGCTATGCCTAAAAAATACGTACACGTGCCCGACTTTCCAAGAATGGGCAGCGGCAAGACGGACTTTCGCACGCTTACTGAGATCGTTCGCCAGTTGGATGAACACGATTAAAAGTCTATGAGAAAAGTGAGAGCTTTCTAGGTTAGACCGCAACATCCATCACCCAGCTGAAATAAAAAAGCAGCCAAAATCACAATGATTCTGACTGCTTTTTTTATCTTCGCTAAGTTGCTTAAGAGCGCTTAGCCAATCAACTGGATAACAACAGATACAAGACCCGCCAACACCATTAGCACCATCGGTATCCAACCTACTATAAACCCTAAGCCACGTTTTGCAGGATCGTTAACATAAGACACAAAGTAGATGATTCTGCCAACAAGGAAGAACGCACCTAGGCCCGCTGCGTAAGTCGGATTGCCGAAGTACGCGAAAACAAGAATCGCAGGAATAAAAACTATCAGCTGTTCCAGGGTATTCATATGTACACGATAGTACCGGTCAAAAACCTCATGGCCGGTTATCGCTGGCGCTTTAATGTCGTATTTTCCTCTTGCCATACCGACTTTAAAGCTAAAGAACTGATATTCCATGATTGATAATAATATGACTAATGCAACTAATTCCATGATTCTTCCCCACGCTGCTTTACAGCGATTTATTTTTGAAATAGTTAACTGCTCTCAATTTTTGAATTGATCATGCGATCCAAATACTCAATCGAGTCAGTGCCGACGATTGGTTCGAACTTGATGTCCGGATGCAGCCCTCGCATATTAACATTTAGCATGCCGTGCGCCGAATTGAGCAATGTATCCAAAATAATCTTGTCTGTGTCGCAGCCTTTTGCCAATTCTACGAGGCGATCAAAGCCCACTATAAAATTCTCGGTGTGGCGCCTACGAATTTCGGTACCGTAGTAGAGGTCGACGTAATCCACGTCAGCTACCCCAGCCATCGTTAGAAATAGGCGAGAGAAAATCTCACTATCCCCACCAGCAAACTGCGTCCAGACTTCCGCCATTTCTTCAGATGAATAGTTACTATTCCCAATCGGGCTCTGCGAGGAGAGAAACAATAGACCTATTATCGAACCCAACTGCCTTCGCGTACTTTCTGCGATCTTAAAGAAAGTCTCCTGCCGCGCATTCATCTCCGTCGCAGCAATAGCCTGGGTCTGCTTCTCCGAATGTAGATTGTTGCGACGCAGCTCCTCATTATTCTCAGCTAACACCGACTGCTGAATAAACAAGCCAACTACCAACCAGAGAAATGCCAAAAACGCGAACGCTCCCTCTAAGAAAGTGCCCATCTCTTCTATGGGCAGGTCAAGAAAAGAGCCCCAGCCGACATTTCGCGCTATATAGACAGCAAGAAAGCAGAACCATAAGAAGGTGAGGACAATCGCAAACCAGATGCGCCAGTCTTTAGGGATATAGGATTTCATGGTGGAGTAGAGTAAAGCGCTAACTAGGATGGGTCAATTACTTCCGCTGCACATTTCAATTCGCAGAGAAGTTGGACGAGGGGACGCGACTAGCGAAGAATTCGATGAGATTATCCCTTATCAGCGGGGCCTCCTCCCACAATACGAAATGACCCATACCCTCACGATGCAGGTAGCGCACCTCGGAGTTGATCAGCATGCGTTGCATGAACAAAGCATTGCCCGGATGTACTAAGCGATCCTTATCTCCTTGCACGATAAGAACTGGCATAGTGAGATCCTGCCAACGCGGCAACATGGCTTCTAACTGTGGCCGCAGCGGAATAATTTCTGCATTCGCCCCCTTTAGACTTGCACCCAACACGAAGCGAGGTAAGAAGACGGCGAAGCGATTGTACCAACGTGGAGCACTTAACTCTGGGTCACCTGTAGTAGCGACGAAGATTAGCCCAGCAATAAGCTCTGGATAGTTCATCGCGGTGCGTGCTATCACCGGCCCCCCATAGGAATGCCCCATAAGCAAAGCGCCCTTTCCGGAACGGTCCATGTCCAAGAGTGGGCGCAATGCCGCTGCCTGTTCATCTAGAGAGGGCACCTTCGTGTCATCATCACTCCTCCACCCAGGTCGAGTGACAGAGATCATATGAAATTTTTCCTGCATGATTGGATCATTCAGATAACTTCTGAATGCCGAATAAGAGCCAGGTGTACCATGAACGAATACGATCAATTGCTTCTGCCTGATCGCCGCTGAGGGAGTATTGATCTCGACATAGTCGATCGAGCCTAAGGCTTTTACCTCTAAACTAGCTAACATGCGAGCAACATTGTCTTGCTGAGCAAGAAGCAACTGAGGGACACAAAGAGCGAGAATCCAGCCCAGCATTGGCCAGAACGAAGCAGAATAATGCGTGTTTGAATGACAATTGGACAACTGCAGAACCCTCCTACCGCGCAGCAATGACAACAAGGCCTCTATTCCAGCAGAAAGCGCGGAGATGATCAACAGCGACTATATCGCTCCATAGCGCCGTTTTGGCGTGAAATCCAATTCACTTGGCGTATAATCTCGGTTCGATTAAATCGCGCGTCAAAAACTGGCCCTACCCTGCCAGTTGTAGTGCTCAGTAACCGTAGCTGCTATACCGGAATAGGAACATGACCAAGAAGAAACAAGCGAAATTCGATTTTGAGATAGCTCTAGAAGAGCTGGAGGAGCTGGTGTCCTCCATGGAAGACGGCGAGCTTAGTCTCGAGGAGTCCTTACAAGCCTTTGAGAAGGGCATTAAGCTGACTCGCGAGTGTCAAACCGCGCTGAAGAATGCCGAACAGAAGGTACAGGTATTGTTGAATGAGAGCGGCGATACTACAGAATTAGATCTCGACGAAGTCGAAGAATAAACCAAACCGATGAGCACAGCGAATACCCCTCAGCTAAATGAATTTCAGCAGCATTGCCAGCAACGCGTCGACCGGCGCCTTGATGCGGCACTCGATGCCGATATCGCCAGCGCTACGCTTCTAGAGGCGATGCGCTATGCCTGTCTGGGCGGAGGCAAGCGCATTCGCCCCGTCCTAACATACGGCAGCGCACTCGCCGTGGGCGGCGACCTCCCCGCTGCAGACAATGCGGCCGCGGCCATCGAACTCATTCATAGCTATTCCCTGGTACATGACGACCTTCCCGCGATGGATGACGATGACCTGCGTCGCGGCAAACCTACGTTGCACAAGGCATTCGACGAGGCTACTGCGATACTGGTAGGCGATGCGCTGCAGCCCCTAGCCTTTCAGATATTAAGTACCGACCCTATAACCGAAAATGACGCGCTAGCCGCCAACAACCGCCTTGCCATGGTCCAATTACTGAGTCAGGCAGCTGGCGCCACAGGAATGGTCGGTGGTCAGAGCCTGGACTTCGAGGCGGTAGGGGTAAAACTCAACATCCAACAGCTTGAGCAGATGCATAGCCTCAAGACCGGCGCCCTAATTCGCTGTGCCGTACTACTTGGCGGCATGAGCTGCGAAACGGCAAGCGACTCACAAATGGACGCATTAGCAATCTATGCAGACAATATAGGACTGGCATTCCAAGTGCAGGACGATATCCTGGATGTAATCGGAGACACCTCGCAACTAGGTAAACCGCAGGGCTCAGACAGTGACAAAAACAAACCCACCTATGTCTCTCTCTTGGGCCTAGATGAAGCGAAGGCTCTAGCTAATTCACTATCAGATAAGGCTATCGCCGCCCTGAAGGAATTTCCTGCCAGCGCAGACAGATTGCGAGAACTAGCCGCCTTTGTGGTGAGTAGATTGCACTGATCAGGGTATAATTGACGATTCGGTGCTTGCGCCGGTTTTCACCCCCCTCTAGGCTGTTAGCTGCAGACGTTGCAGGCCTTAAGCTATCTAGAGGGTATCTGGAGTTGAACTACAGCTATGCTTAATGAAATACCGCGGTCCCGGCCCGACACGCCATTACTGGATAAGGTAGACAATCCTGACGACCTAAAACTGCTGGAGCTAGATCAACTGGCTCAGTTGGCGGAAGAGCTGCGCGCGTTTCTTCTCTATTCTGTGGGTCAAACTGGCGGGCATTTCGGTGCGGGACTCGGCGTGGTCGAGTTAACCATCGCGCTTCACTATGTATTCGATACGCCAAATGACAAGCTAGTCTGGGATGTAGGTCACCAGGCCTATCCACACAAGATCCTTACCGGCCGGCGAGACCAAATGCTGACCATGCGCCAGGCGGGTGGCCTTGCCGCGTTCCCAAATCGCGGCGAGAGTGAATATGACACCTTCGGTGTCGGCCACTCCAGTACGTCCATTAGCGCGGCGTTAGGCATGATGGTGGCAGCAAAAACGCAGGGCAAAGAGCGGCATAATATTGCCGTTATTGGTGACGGTGCGATGACTGCCGGCATGGCCTTCGAGGCACTGAATCACGCCGGCCATCTCGATGACAATATTCTCGTTATCCTTAACGATAACAATATGTCTATCTCCAATAATGTCGGCGGACTCTCCAGCTATTTCGCCCGCATGTGGGCAAGCAAGCCCTATAACTTCATTCGCACCGGCAGCAAGCGCGTACTATCTAAGATTCCTCCCGCATTGAAGGCAGCGCACCGCGCAGAAGAATACATGAAAGGCATGGTGTCACCCGGCACCTTGTTCGAAGAGATAGGCTTCAACTACATCGGTCTAATAGACGGACACGACACCAATGGGCTTGTCGATATACTCAGGAACATAAAGACTCTACGTGGCCCACAACTGCTGCACATCGTTACGCAAAAGGGCAAGGGCTACCTAGAGTCCGAGAACGACCCCTTCGGCATGCACGCTCTGAGCAAAATAGGCCCAGGAGCAGCCCCAAATACTGAACCTGCCGAGACTCCTGAAGAAGGCATTGAGCCAGATCCCAAGAGTAGTTCTTCACTGAGCTATTCGGAAGTCTTCGGCAATTGGTTGTGCGAAGTTGCGCAGCATGATGAGCTCACGGTAGGCATAACACCTGCCATGGGGGAAGGTTCGGGCATGAGTAAATTCGCCGCAGAGTTCCCCGATCGCTTTCACGATGTGGCCATCGCCGAACAACACGCCGTAACTTTTGCAGCAGGCATGGCCACCGACGGGCTAAAGCCTATCGTTGCTATATATTCGACCTTCTTGCAGCGTGGCTACGATCAGTTAATCCATGATGTTGCCTTACAGAATCTGAATGTGATGTTCGCCATCGACCGGGCTGGTCTCGTCGGTGAAGACGGCCCCACCCATGCTGGCAGCTTTGACTTGAGTTATCTGCGCTGTATTCCAAACATGGTAGTGATGACACCAAGCAATGAAGATGAAACCCATAAACTATTATCAACCGGCTATCACTTCGATGGGCCATCGGCTGTTCGCTACCCACGCGGCAAAGGACCTGGTGCGGTTATAGAGACCGGACTAGACCCAGTTGAGATTGGTAAAGCCAAGCTCCGCAGGCACGGTAGCAAAGTCGCAATCCTTGCCTTCGGCAGCATGGTGAACCCTGCCTTGGAAGCGGCTGAAAAACTGGATTTAACTGTAGTAGATATGCGCTTCGTTAAGCCGCTAGATATCGGCACCATCGGCGACATGGCGGAAAAACATCAATTGCTGGTAACTATCGAAGAGAATTCTTTGATGGGCGGCGCAGGGTCTGCCGTGAACGAATTCCTGCTCGCCTCCAACTACCAGATACCGGTCCTGAACCTAGGATTGCCTGATGTATTCTTGGAACATGGCAAGGTACCGCAGATGTTAGCGGATGCAGGCCTCGATGCTGCAAGCATCAGCGCCGCTATCAAGAAGAAATTAAAAGACTGCAAAATTCAATCGGAAGCTGTCTAAGACTTACTTAGTTTTGAGACAGCAAGTCCATCACCACCCTCGATCGGTTATCCATTTAACCAACACTGGAGTCCAGCGTGCCAACTAGCGAAGAGAGAGCGTTACGCCATAAGAAGGCGATGCAGCGTAAGAAGGAACACATAGACGGCCGCATTGCCGCAGCTACCATCGATAAGGGTCTGCTGGTGGTTCTTACCGGTAACGGCAAGGGCAAGAGCACCTCTGCCTTCGGCATGCTCGCACGCAGTGTTGGACACGGACTCCGCTGTGGCGTTATTCAATTTATAAAGGGTCAGTGGGAATGCGGCGAGCAGATGCTGTTTGCCGACAACCCGTTGGTTGAATTTCATGTAATGAACACGGGTTTTACATGGGAGACTCAGGACCGCGACAAGGACATTGCCGCCGCCGAGAACACTTGGGCACACGGCGCTGCAATGATGAAGAATCCAGAGGTTGATGTGGTGATTCTGGATGAGCTCACCTACATGCTTACCTATGGCTATCTCGATAAGGAGATGGTGCTGTCCGCGCTGGAGAACAGACCCGAGGACCAACACGTTATAATAACCGGACGTAGTGCCGCCAAGGAGCTCATAGAGTTGGCGGACACCGTTACCGAGCTAAGCGAAAAGAAACACGCGTTCTACGACGGCGTCAAAGTTCAGAAGGGCATCGACTACTGATGATTGCCAATCCGATAATATCAACGCAATATCGAGGTAATAGTGCGTTAGGAATATTTGGCATGTCGTTTTTATTTGAGAAGACACTCAATAATCTACCTACTCGATTTAGGAAAAGTTTTTCGCGGCTGTTGGTGTTGGTAACTTTTTTCATTAGTCAATCGTCTCAAAAAACTCTTTCAACTAGCTTGGGGAAGGTACTTTCGCTGGGGTTGGTTTTTGTGACTCTTATGGGTTGGGAGACGACCCAGAGAATTCTTTCAACGAGTTTACGAAAAATACTTTCGCTGCTGTTGTTTTTTGTGACCCTTATCACTCCGGAGACGGCCCA
This sequence comes from Gammaproteobacteria bacterium, assembly GCA_016762995.1. Lineage (GTDB taxonomy): Bacteria > Pseudomonadota > Gammaproteobacteria > Pseudomonadales > Pseudohongiellaceae > UBA9145. The sequence goes on from JAESUT010000035.1 coordinate 11,495, forward strand.
GAGAATTCTTTCAACGAGTTTACGGAAAATACTTTCGCTGCTGTTGTTTTTTGTGACTCTTATCACTCAGGGGACGGCCCAGAGAATTCTTTCAACGAGTTTACGAAAAATACTTTCGCTGCTGTTGTTTTTTGTGACCCTTATCACTCCGGAGAC
>JAESUT010000088.1 GCA_016762995.1 Gammaproteobacteria bacterium
CTAATTTAGCGGTCTGAGACGAATTTAATCACAAGGAAAAATCCATGAATGAATTGGACGCTGGGGTCGCGATACCCATTGAAACAGAGACCGTGCCAGTAAGACGCATACTAGGGCTCAATCCTGGCCCGATGACGGGTCCGGGAACGAATAGTTACCTGATTGGCAAGCAGCGCCTGTCGCTTTTGGACCCAGGGCCGGCAGATGCGACTCAACTACAGAATTTTCTTCAAGCCATAGGCGATGCCAAGCTAGAGAATATTCTAATTACCCACACACACGGTGACCATTCTCCTGGCGCTTTGGCTTTACAAGAGGCGACGGGGGCCAGACTGGTTGGATTGAAGGCTCCAGATGTAGCTGGTCAGGACAAGACATTTGCCCCGGATAGACTCTGGCGCGACACTGAAACCATTGACTGTGGCGAGTACAGCGTGCAGTTGATCGCAACGCCCGGCCATGTTTCGAACCATATCTGCTTTCTACTTAATGAGGAGCAGCTGCTGTTTACCGGGGATCATGTGCTGCAGGGTACGACCTCGGTAATTTTGCCGCCGGATGGGGACATGACCGCCTACCTCAATGCCTTAGAGCGATTGTTGCTGATACCGCTTAAGGCGTTGGCGCCCGGTCATGGCAGTGTCATGAGGGAGCCTCACCTTGAGATTAAGAAGCTTATTGCGCACCGTTTAAAGCGCGAGAGGAAAGTGATCGCGGGGCTCGAAAGCCTAGGTGCTGTCAGCTTGGATGAGCTGGTATTAACCGTCTACGACGACGTGGCCAAGCAACTTATCCCCTGGGCAAAGAGAACGCTGTTGGCTCATCTAGTGAAGCTGCAGCAGGATGAACGGATTCATTGCAACAACGAACTTTGGGAGATGCGCTAGTCACAAGCTATGAATACAGAGAGTGAAGAGGCGACTGCGTGGTCGCTGTATCTTGTTCGTACCGCTGAGGGCAGTCTCTACACGGGGGTGACTACAGATGTTCAGCGGCGTTTTTCTGAGCACGAGAATAAGGATAAGAAGAATAAAGGAGCTAAGGCGCTGCGCGGCAGAGGGCCACTTACGCTGGTCTTTACAACAGTTGTGGGGAATAGGTCCGATGCGCTTAAGCTGGAGTATAGGGTCAAGCAGTTGAGCAGAGCTGATAAGCAGCGGCTAATAAGCGGTACCGCCGACCTAGAGGAATTGAAAGCGTGGCTTCAGGAAAAGTGATCGTGGAAGAAACTTCTGCTGAGATCGAAGGACAGCACAGCAAGATTCCCATAGGCATTAGTAGTTGCCTGCTCGGGGAGAAGGTTCGCTACGATGGTGGGCACAAGTACAACCCTTATATCGTGAAGACTCTCGGCCAGTATTTTGATTTTCAGGCATTCTGCCCCGAACTGGATATTGGCCTAGGCGTTCCCCGCAAGCCGATTCGTCTCTCCCAGCAAGGTTCAGGTGCGATCCGTTGTATTGCTGTCGATAATCCAAAGCTGGACTTTACAGATGCGCTCGAAAAATCTGCCAATGAGAAGAAGCAGTGGCATGGTAATTTGTGTGGATACATTCTGAAGAAGGGCTCTCCGAGCTGCGCCATGGAGCGCGTTAAAATCTGGGGCGATGCCACGCCGATTCGAGAGGGCACCGGTATCTACGCCGGCAAAATGATGGAAAACTTTCCCTACCTGCCTATTGAGGAAGAGGGTCGCCTCGGGGATGCCGTGTTAAGGGAGAATTTCATCCGGCGAGTTTTTATTATGCATCGCTGGATGCAACTCAAAGGGCAGGGAATGACGTTTAATGATCTCTTGAAGTTTCATGCGCGGCACAAACTAATTGTTATGAGTCACACTCAAGACCGATATCGTGAACTCGAACAGTTGCTTGCTGCGGCAGGTAAGGACAATGTTTTGGAGGTGGCAGAGGAGTATTTGCTGAAATTGATGCAGGCCTTAAAAATTCCTGCGACACGAGGAAAACACGTCATTGTCTTGCAGCATATTCAAGGCTATCTTAAGAAGCCTTTAAATGCGGCTGACAAGTTAGAGTTGGCGGATACTGTGGAGAAGTATCGTCTCGGTCAGTTGCCGCTTAGTGTGCCAATTACTCTGCTCAAGCATTTCTTCAGAAAGCATCCGGATGAATACATTGCTAACTCTTGGTACATGAATCTCGACTCCGACGAGATGAGCCTGCCGAATCCTATTTAGTGGGCGGGGGAAGGTTGAGCGGCCTCTTCTGGAACGAGAGGAGCGATCTTGAAATTAGTGTATCCGTAGATCACCGCAACGACGGGGCAGATGAGGTTGAAGAAGCAATAGGGCAGATAGGCGAACGTTGCCACACCTAAGGTGCCTGCCATGTAGGCGCCACAGGTATTCCAAGGCACGAGTGGCGATGTCATGGTGCCGGCGTCTTCTAGACAGCGAGATAGATTCTTCGCATCTAAATTTCTGTTCTGAAACTCCATTTTGTACATGCGTCCGGGCAGCACGATCGAAATATATTGATCGGAGGTAATGATGTTGGCGCCGATGCAGGTGAGTATCGTTGTGGCAATTAGGCTTCCAGTGTTGTGTACAAAGGAGAGGGCGTAGTCAACTAAGCATTGCAGTAGCCCGGTGTGATCCATCACCGCGCCGAACACCATGGCGCACAGAATCAGCCATACCGTATTCAGCATTGAACTCATGCCGCCCCGCGTCATCAAGTCATCCAGTGTTTCATTGCCACTAGACAGTGAGAAGCCGTCATAAAGTGTCTGCCAGGTTCCTTTGAACAGGCCAAGGAAAACATTCGGAGTATCGCCGGCCAAACTCAATACGGCACTCTGCTGAAACAATAGGGCCAGTATCACGCCGATAAATGCACCGGCGAGAATAGTAGGAATAGGCGGCAATTTTTTCTGCGCCATAATCAATAGGGCAAGGACAGGCAGCAGCATGAGTGGATTGATAGTGAAGTTGTCAGTGATTAACTGCATCGTCACGGCGAGGTCGCTAGCGCTATTCTCAGTATCGATATTCAGGCCGATAATGGCATATAGAACGAGAGCTATTACGATGCTCGGGATGGTGGTCCAGACCATATGACCAATGTGTGAAAAAAGATCGGTGCCCGCCACGGCTGGAGCTAGGTTTGTGGTCTCAGAAAGCGGAGACATCTTGTCGCCGAAATAGGCGCCAGAAATAATCGCGCCAGCGGTAATTTCAACCGAGAGGCCGAGACCGGCTGCAGCACCAATCAGTGCGATGCCCACCGTGCCTGCGACAGTCCAGGAGCTGCCGATGCTGAGGGCAATTATGCCGCAAATGAAGCAGCTTGCCGCATAGAAGATAGCTGGGTCCAAGATAAGTAGGCTGTAGTAGATCATGGTTGGCACGGTGCCAGAAAGAATCCAGCTGCCGATGAGTAGGCCTACGCTAAACAGAATAAGAATAGGCTTCAGGGCTATAGTAACCCCAGATACAATGGCATTCTCGATTTGCTGCCAGTCCTGCCCGTTTCTCCAGCCGATTATCGAGGCGACTACGGCACCGACGATGAGTGCTATCTGATTGGGACCGTAACTCGCATCTTCCCCGAACAGATACACAGAGAAGGAGAGGAGGCTGATTAGCACGAGAATCGGCACTAGCGCCTGCATTACTGTCGCGGGGCGTAGCGATGAGTCAGTTGCCGAGTCTGGTATCGATTCCATTACTACTACCTGTTTTGAGCTAATTTGGGTGCCATAGAGCATAAAGGCTGGGGTTACCATCTGTCTACGCTATATCCTTGCATTGGTCCGCATTGAGGGGATTTGGGTTATAATTCGCAGCATTAAGCACCTGCGAGTTCGTTTGCACTGAAACTTTCTCGTTAGTGGCTGTCGATTTCAATGAATGGCGATCAAATGAATTGAGCGCCATTTCCAGTAGGCATGAAACTAGATAAGCGAAAAAGTAAGTAAAATGACTGATATCGAAGATTATATGCAGCAGTTGGGGCATCAGGCGAGGCAGGCATCACGCCAGATCGCTAAGGCGAGCACCGCTCAGAAAAATACCGCACTTAACGCGATAGCCGAGGCGATCGATACTAATCGAGGCCTGCTTATAAAGGCCAATGAGCAGGATATGCAGGCCGGAAAGGAGAAGGGTCTAGACGCCGCATTGCTCGACCGCTTAGAACTGAACGCCGCTCGAATCGATAGCATGATCGTGGGTTTGCGGCAGGTAGCCGCTCTGGATGATCCCGTTGGTGCCATCACCGATCTCAAGTATCGCCCCAGCGGCATTCAAGTTGGCAGGATGCGAGTGCCTCTTGGTGTAATTGGCATAATTTACGAATCGCGACCCAATGTAACTTGCGAGGCGGCTAGTCTCTGTCTGAAGTCTGGCAACGCCACAATATTGCGCGGTGGTTCAGAGGCAATTCATTCGAACCAAGCTATAGCTGCTTGCATCAAGACAGGGTTAGAGCAGGCAGGTTTGAGCGAACACGTGGTTCAGGTTCTAGATCGACCCGATCGAGCCGCGGTTGGGCTTTTGATTACCATGCCCGAATTTGTCGACGTGATTATTCCACGGGGCGGGAAAGGCCTCATCGCTAGGATTAGTGCCGATGCTAAAGTGCCGGTAATCAAACACCTAGATGGAAACTGTCACGTCTATATCGATGACATGGCAGATATCCAGAAGGCGATACCGATTGTGATTAACGCGAAGACTCAGCGGTACGGCACATGCTGTACGCTGGAATCGCTGTTGGTCGCCGAACAGATAGCCGGCGAGGTGTTGCCCGCTCTGTGTGCGCAATTGATTGAGAAGGGCGTAGAGTTACGCGGCTGTGAAAATACGAGAGCGCTTGCAGACGGTGTTAATCCGGCTTCGATTGAAGACTGGGGAACAGAATACCTCGCGCCAATATTGTCGATAAAGGTCGTCGTTGATGTGGATGCTGCGATTAGTCATATCAATACTTATAGCTCGCAACACACGGAATCTATTGTGACCGAGAACTACACGCGCGCGCAGCGCTTCCTGCGAGAAGTTGATTCAAGTTCGGTGATGATAAATGCGTCTACACGATTTGCAGATGGGTTCGAATACGGCCTCGGAGCGGAAATTGGTATCTCTACAGACAAGCTTCATGCGCGCGGCCCGGTGGGCCTTGAAGGGCTGACTTCGCAGAAGTATATCGTGTTGGGGGACGGGCATATCAGGCAATGAGTTCTCTGTTAAGTTCTCCCTTAGCCGTGTTAGGCGGATTGTTTGACCCGGTGCACAAGGGGCATGTGAGTGCCGCACAGTTTGCTTTAGAATTCTTATCTGTGCAGCGGCTCAAAATGATCCCCTGCCATTTGCCTAACCATAAGGCTGTGCCTACCACGCAGGCTCAACACCGCTTGGCAATGCTTGAACTGGCAACTGCTGCCTATCCACAAATAGAAGTAGATTCCATCGAGCTGCAACGGGATCGAGTGTCTTATACGGTCGATACGCTCACCGAACTTAAGAAGCGACACGGTGTGTTGGTATTTGTGCTCGGTGTGGATTCGTTCAATAGCCTGCCCGAATGGCACGATTGGCAGAAGATTCTGGAATTGAGTCATCTGCTGGTATTGTCGAGACACGGTGTGATTCTTTCGAATGAAGCGTTGAATGCAGTTGGTAGTAAATTAAGGCGTGTGGACACGAGTGAGCAGATGCTGGCCAGCGTTCATGGCAAAATTCTTTTTTGTGAGAACTTCGACTATGACATGGCATCGAGTGAGATCAAGAAGAAATTAGTGAGAGGCGATGATGTGTCGGCGCAGCTTGATGCCGATGTCATTCATTACATTAAAGACAATTCCCTTTATCAAAATTAGTTAACTAGAGTGAGGCTGCAGTTTGAATAGTACAGAGTTATCAGAATTAGTCGTTGAATCCGTGAAGGACCTAAAGGGTCAATCGATTCGCTGTATCAATGTGGAAAGATTGACTTCGATTACAGATTACATGGTCATCGTTACCGGAACGTCGAGCACGCATCTAAAGGCAATAGCGGAGTCGGTAAACAAATCGGTGAAGGAAGCAGGGCAGGAAGTGGTGGGTATGGAAGGTAAGCTCGCCTCGGAATGGGTCCTCGTTGATCTGGGCGGTGTCGTTCTGCATTTGATGCTGGCGCCAGTGCGCGCGCTTTACAATTTAGAAGAGCTTTGGAATTTTGAAGAAAAATCTGAAGTTGATGCTGGCTCGGAAAGTCCCGAGGCGTGAAAGTAAGGGTATTGAGTGTGGGAACTAAGATGCCAGCTTGGGTGCTAGGGGGTATCAACGAGTATCAGAAGCGCATGGTGGCTGATCTGGATTTCTCGCTAGTAGAAATCCCGATGGCTAAGCGCACGAAGAACGGTAACAGTGACCAATATAGGAAGAAAGAGAGCGATGCATTGCTAGCCTCAATTTCGTCGAGGGACTATGTGGTAGCACTGGATGTAGGTGGTAAATCATTCAGTACCGAGGACCTAGCAGAGAAGATATTGGGTTTTCGTCAGCGAGGCGACAACCTGAGTCTACTGATAGGTGGTCCTGATGGATTGGGCGCAGAATGCTTGGCTAGGGCGTCAGAGCGCTGGTCGCTGTCTGCGCTGACATTTCCGCACCCTTTGGTTCGGGTGGTTATTACTGAGCAGTTCTACCGAGCGATCAGCATCATCAAGGGGCATCCCTATCATCGCAGCTAGGGCGAGCATTAGATGCTTGTTAACTTTGCGTTAGCTTCACTGAAAGCTCTATCTAAGCGCGGTAAACTGTGGGATTACAGGTAACTTGCTATTGCGGTAAAACTATTTATTCGGCGTGTTGTCGAACACCTAAAGAGCAGCTAATCCTTTAGTCGCCAACCCCTTAGCCGACTAAGCTATTTGCAGCTAGGAAATTCTAGATATGACAGGAAAATGGCAGCTTAAAGATCACGAGGCAGAACGAACGCTATTCAGCGGCCGTCTCATGGTGGCTGGTGTATTTGTCCTGCTGTTATTTACCGCACTGATCATAAAACTCGTTAATTTGCAGGTTTCCCAGTACGAGTACTTCTCAGCTCGTTCTGATGGCAATCGACTGCACTCCCAGTTCGTTCCTCCTTCCCGTGGACTCATTTTCGACAATAGAGGACAACTGCTCGCCGACAATCAACCAATTTTCAACTTAACGGTAGTACGAGAGCAAGTTGGAGATCTCGAGGAAACTCTAGACTATCTCGACACGCTAATAGACTTGTCTGATGATGAGAGGGAGCAGTTCAGCAATCGACTGCGTAGAAATCGCGTGCCGTTTACTTCTGTGCCACTACGTTATGTTCTCAGTGAGGCGGATAAAGCCAAGATTGCTGTTAACAGTTTTAAGCTTCCCGGCATCGCAATCGAACCTCAATTTGTGCGGCAATACCCTCTCGCTGATCTCGCCGCTCATTCCGTAGGCTATGTGTCAGAAATTAATCGCGCTGAGCTGGACTCTTTCGATGATGAAGAACGAGAAAACTATGGTGGCACAAACCACATAGGTAAGACTGGAATTGAAAGAACTTATGAAGACCTTCTGCATGGCACAGTGGGTTATGAAATTGTAGAAAAGAACAATAGAGGTCAGGTCATGCGCAGGCTTGATCGCACTGACCCGATTGCGGGTAAGAATATTTCTCTCTACCTCGATAGCCAACTGCAAATTGTGGCGGAGGAAGCGCTGGGGGATTTTCGCGGTGCCGTTGTTGCAATAGACCCCAATACTGGCGGTATCTTGGCCATGGTGAGCAAGCCCGGCTTCGATCCGAATCTGTTCGTGACCGGAATTAGCAATAAGAACTACAGCGTACTGGTTACTGACGAGATCAACACACCGCTGTTCGATAGATCGACCAACCCGTATCCACCTGGTTCAACTATTAAGCCGTTTCTTGGCTTGGGTGGTCTGCACCATGGTCTCGTCGACTATGACTTTACGATTGAGGACCCAGGCTATTTCCGATTACCTGGGGTGCGTTATCGCTGGGGTGACTATACGTTGAGAACGGCCATCGGCGGTGGTCATGGACACACGAACCTACAGAAAGCTATTTATCAATCGTGTGACACATTCTTTTACGATCTTGGTAATCGCATGGGTATTGATACCATGCATAGCTTTATGGCGCAGTTCGGGTTTGGGGAAAACTTTGCAGTCGATATCAATTACGCTAGGACTGGCGTGTTGCCATCTCGTGATTGGAAGCGAGCGACTAGGGGTGAGCCCTGGTATCCCGGAGACACGATAAACTCCTCTATCGGTCAGGGTTTCATGTGGGCAACTCCACTGCAGTTGGCCACGGCAGTCTCAATCATTGCAAACAAGGGGAAAGTCGTTCAGCCGCGTATGTTGAAGGCCATTGATGGAGTGCCTTATCAGCCAGAGATTCAAGATCCAGTGGCTGATGTCGTAGTGAATGATCCAGACTATTGGCGCTATATTGAGGAGTCAATGTCGATGGTAGTGCATCGCGCTTTCAATGATGTATTTCGTGAATACGGTACGGCCTACGAAGCCATAGCCATGGCAGATCGGGAGATGCCTTATAGAATGGCAGGCAAATCTGGCTCGGCTCAGGTGGTCGGTATCAGTCAGGAAATTTTACAAAGCGGAGATATTCAGGTGTCTGATCCGAACAAGGATCATGCCTTGTTCATAGCTTATGCGCCGGCAGAAAACCCAAATATAAAGCCGCAGATTGCCATTGCTGTCTTTGTTGAGAACGGTGAACACGGAAGTAGTGTGGCTGGGCCTATTGCGAAACGCGTAACAGACGCCTATCTCTTGGATATTTTACAAATCGATTTCGCTGCGATGGAATCTGGCAACGATGAGCTAATTTCTCTGGTCAATGAATAACCAAGATTTCATACGACAGTCTGACGGACTCGATTCCAAGTCCCGGTACGCCAAGTCTATCTGGCAGGCGATTCATACCGATCCTCCACTTTTGCTTGGCATAAGCCTGCTCTGTGGCTTTGGCTTGTTTGTGCTGTTCAGTGCAAGTGGGGGGGACGTTCCTGTTGTGCGCAGGCAGGCACTCACTATGGTCGTCGGTCTCGTGGTTATGTTTATCGTCGCGCAATTTAACGTGCACTTCTTTAGGCAGTGGGCACCGACACTGTATGCGGCCGGGATTGGCTTGCTCGGATTGGTGTTGGTAGTTGGAGTGGCGAAAAACGGAGCGAAGAGTTGGCTGGACTTGCCTGGTTTGCCTAGCTTCCAACCCTCGGAGTTGATGAAATTCGTGGTACCTATGTTGGTGGCGTGGTATCTCGCGAGTCGCCCACTCCCACCAAGATTCAAACACCTGTTTTGGTCTGCAGTGATGATACTGGTGCCGGCTGCGCTGATAATTATTCAGAACGATACCGGTACGGCGATCATGGTGACCATGTCGGGCATCTTCGTTGTGCTACTCGCGGGCATACGCTGGCGTATCGTAATCGCTGGGTTCATTGCGTTGCTGCTTGCGTCACCGGCGTGGTTTATTTTCCTCGCTCAGGAGCACCAGAAGAATAGGATACTGACGTTTTTTAATCCCTATCGAGACCCCACCGGTGCAGGCTACAACATCATTCAATCGCAGATCGCCATTGGTTCGGGTGGACTATATGGCAAAGGCTGGGGGCAGGGTGCTCAGTCGCACTTGGATTTCATCCCTGAGAGCAATACCGATTTCATCCTCGCGGTCCTTGCAGAGGAGTTTGGTCTGTTCGGCGTGTTGTTACTTATTTCGGTGTATCTATTCGTGCTAGCCCGCGGTTGCTATATCGCCTATGCAGCGAACGATACATTTAGTCGTCTCCTCGCTGGCAGCATTACCCTAACGTTCTTCTTTTACGTGTTCGTCAATATGGCCATGGTGTCGGGCTTATTGCCGGTGATTGGGCTGCCGCTGCCGCTTATAAGCCGCGGTGGCACCTCGGTTGTCACGCTTTTTATTGGATTTGGCCTACTCATGTCGATTCAAACTCACGGGCATAGCCGCGCAATATAAGTCATTGAATTAAATGAATTTAATGTGCCTTTGTTGTCTCAAAATACCGCTTGATTGCTATTTCTGCGCCGTACCTACGTTAAGGTTCTTTGCTGCAGCTAAAATAATTGTCAGATTGGACGTTACCCTTCAGGTGCCATTGGTTTTTCTGGCACATCYAYASTAGRGCCTGTTGAGACTARCGAATCAATGAAGCTATTTAAAAGTCCAAGCCTAGAGCGACGTGAATAGGATAGTTACATGAATAGGGYAGTTACATGAATATGATTGTRAGTAGTGCMGTGCTGAGAATCTCGATAGTTTCRSCGATTTTACTGGCTATGATTGCCTGTAGCTCAGCRCCCRYRCCCGCACCTACCCCGGAGTCACCGAATGCGGGCCGCTAYAGTATCTCGCAGGACCGAGCACCGACTCGGATTCTTGATCCTTCCTCAATTCCAGAAGTTATTCCAGAGCCRTTAAATCGCACCGGAGCAGGMAATCGTAGCCCCTATACGGTGTTGGGWAAGAGTTACCGAGTGCTGGCAACCGAAGARGGTTACTTTGARCGWGGGGTGGCTTCCTGGTACGGCGAGAAATTTCACGGGCACAAGACGTCAAACGGAGAGGTGTTTGATATGTTTCTAGCATCGGCAGCACACAAGTCYCTGCCKATACCTAGTTTCCTGCGTGTCACRAATTTGGATAACAACAGAAGCATTGTAGTCAGAGTCAATGACAGGGGGCCCTTCCATGGCGATCGCGTTATCGACTTATCTTATGCGGCCGCTGTTAAGCTCGGTTACGCGGATAGAGGCACCGCTCGCGTACAGCTGGAATCGATAGTCGCAAGTGGCGCCTCTCGCGACCGCGGCGTCGCGACGACCTCCACTCAAAACGAGACATTGCGGGTAATCTCTACCGCCAGTAAATATTTGCAGATAGGGGCATTCTCGGAACTCAGTACCGCTAGGGAAGTCTCAAGCAGGGTAGAAGAAATTACCAGCTTGCCCGTGTTTATCCGTTCGGTGAATACATCGAATAACAAAATTTTACACCGAGTAAGAGTCGGCCCAATTTCTGATTCTGGTCAAATCCAACGAGTTAGCCAAAGTGTTGTTGCCGCTAACTTGGGAAGCCCGTACACTGTTACCGAATAGCGCGCCGCAATCGCTATCACCGAGTAACAGCCACGACCAGTTTCATCAATTGATTCGTCATTTCACAACTCATTACACTCAAACGAGACGGATTTTTATGTCATCTTTTTCTATTTCATCAAGATCGATTTCATCACCTCCTAAAAATTCTGCGCCGCAAATGAGAGGCCTCTCTTTGATGATGGTGGTGGTCATGTTTGCGAGCAATTTATCCGCCGCTGCACCGGCAATTATCCCAAGACCGCCGCAGATAGCTGGAACTAGCTATATTCTGATGGATGCAA
>JAESUT010000154.1 GCA_016762995.1 Gammaproteobacteria bacterium
AGATTGAAAGGCTGTAATAACGCTCACAGAGTTTGCTCTAAAGTGATCGCTAAGGGTCAGGTCCACCAATAAATCTTTGAGATTGTGTTCGCCGTTGCCGGCGCTGCCAGCGACAAAGCTGGCTGCGACGCCTTGCATCATCTGTTGCTCGGTGCTGTACGCAGCAAGCTTGAATTCGTAGTCGGAGTCTTCCGGATTCTCAGGAAGCGCATACGCATCACGGCCCATTATTGCCGGATACCAAAAATAGACTGTGCCGTAGCCGAAGCGCGGGTCTTTTATAAATTTCTCGGCTAGCCATTGAATGGAATTGTCACTGTTCGGGGCTAGCTCAGCACCAAAGCCTGGCGCAAGCATGTCTGAATACCAGGTGTCGCCGATCTGAAAACCGCCGTCTGGATCGAACCGGTTTGAACCGGGCAAGGAATGCTGACCACCAGGCTGGTCTTTGTAGAATCCCGTATCACCGTAATTTTGAAAGGCACCCGCTACTGGGTCCATGATGTTGTGACACACGGTGCAGTTTTCATTGTTCAGTGTTGGGTTGTTTTCATCTGCTAAAGCAGATTGATCGGTAGTGCGCTCGGAGAGCCCTTCAATGTCGACTCCGAGAAAAAAATAGTAGGCCCAGCGTGCTCGGGCGCGATTGCGGTTGGTATCTGTCGATGGAAAGCGGCTTAGAAAAGCGGGAGAGTTGAGTAGACCTGCGTGGGGGTAATCTGTTGCGATGTTATAACTGACGTTTGGATTGTTCTGTCCGCAGACAGTGCAACGGTAATATTCGGTGATCCTGCCCTCACGCCATTCGTCAGGATCACCGGGATTGTCGAAGGTAACATTTCCTCCGTAGACCTCTGCTGAATAGGGGTTCACCATGATGTAATCGGCCGTCAGCACCTCGGTATAGGGTCTCTCGTTGATCACGACATTCGCTATGAGGCGCAGTGGCTCCTGCGCCAACGCCTCAGATGCGAGACGTTTGTCTGAGCCAATTGGGCTAGGCTCTTGAAAATATTGGGAAGAGCCGGGGTAGTAAAAGCGATCCACGATTCCGAATATGCTCGCTGAGAACGCCTGTGTTAACAGTCGGTTGTTTGCAGACTCTAGCAGGAAGCTTTCGAAACCCTCGCCAATCATCAGTGCACGAACAGTCGCCGCTAGATCTTCTTCCTTGCCGCCACTTACGCTGGCGATCTCTTTTTCCGTCGGCAGACGACCGGCATACAATAGAGCTGCCTTGCGCAGTGTCTGCTCATTGCTCATCTTCGCGACTGCGGCGAATATGCCTTGCTCGTTTGTGCCGTTACTTGCGACTTCGTTAACCGCCGCAGCCACGAAAGTCGACCAATTTTCAAATTCGGCTGTGCCCGCAACGAGCTGTACGCCACCACCATGAGCACTAATTCCCTGCGGCTTTGAAAGTATCAGCGAAGCGCCACTTGGCACATTCTCAATATAATTTAGAAGCGTGTTGTAGTTGGTCTGCTGAAAGCCCTCCACGTTACTGTTCACGTAGTGCAATGCACTATTCGACGCAACTCCTGTAGCGGTGTGACAGACAATGCACTGCGTCTGAACGATAGGCTCTGAGATATCCGCTATGTAGAAAGTTAAACTCGCCGGCTCAGCAACCTCTGCATCTATCGAAAAAGTAAGAGGTACGCCGCTATAGTACAATTCATCAGGAGCAGCTGTTGTGTCATAGGCAAGAAAGATCGCAAGTGCTGCACCCGATAGACCCGCTGGCCCGAATGCCACATTCTCCAGAATCGTAATCGGCTCGCTCGCCTGCAAAGTTCTGTCAGGCAATGTCGCCTGTAAATTCGGCAGAGTCTGATCCCAGATTACATACTCACCCGATTCGAGACGCATGAAGATGTCCTCGCCGAGTTGAATCAAAAGATAGACATTGCCTACCGTGTTCACATGCGCGCTCTCAACCTGTACTTCGGTAAAGATGTCCAGAGGCTGATCGCCTCCAAAGCTGGATCCAAAAGTGTTGCTATTATCTGCGGTCGCCCCACCGAAAAACTTCGCCGTGGTCGGAACGCCCGTTGCCGTAGATGGGCTCCCCAGCTCGGGCAACTGCGCTGAGGCAGCGGAGGAAAACAATCCAAAATAAGAAAATAGTAGGCTACAGGCCAGTATCTTCCCTCCTATTCGCGTAATGCTAGTTCCATGATATCTCATATTCATAATCACTCTATCCCAGTAAACACGGCTTATTTAATCATATTCGACCAATCTAACTGCCAAGTAGACCACAGTTTGCATTAGTGCTTGCGGCCATGAGACTCTTTTACACCACGTAGGCATTCGACCTAGCGGCAAGACATCGCGCCATGTGCTCCACAATGCTCATAACCACTATAACGCGGCACAGAGGAAACGGTTTACCTGAAGTTGCAAGCAAGTAATTCAAATACCCTATCCCTCTATCCCTCTATCCCTCTATCCAGATCAAATCTAAATGATAACTATGTACGGTTGATAATCATTCTCATTTAGATTAAGATCGCTGCATTATGAATTTGCAGCACTATGGAAAAATCTATGCATCACTCTACTTTACTACTTACTTTGGCTATCTCAGCCGTTAGCACGCCTCTGGTTAACGCGCAGGAGCAAAACAACTCGGTCGAGGAAGTCACTATCATCGGTAGTCGGGAAGAGGCACAGAAAATTGCCGGCTCTGCACACTATATAGGCACTGAGAAATTGCAACAGTTTGCCTATAGCGACATTCAGCGCATCGCGCGCGAGGTGCCCGGCGTGGTGATTCAGATCGAGGATGGTTACGGACTACGTCCTAATATCGGGATTCGTGGCGTGGCTACAGAACGCAGCGGGCGCATTACCCTCTTGGAAGACAATGTGCTTATCGCGCCAGCACCCTACTCCGCGCCTTCGGCCTACTACTTTCCTACTGTTGGCAGGTTGAGTGCTATTGAAGTGGTCAAGGGACCTGCCGCAATCACGCAGGGGCCGTACACAATTGGTGGTGCACTCAATATGGTGTCTACACCTATCCCAACTGAAATGTCAGGCAATATAGTTACCGAAGCCGGTGAAAATTCCACTTATCGCGTGCATGCAACTTACGGCGGGCGAACAGATTCCGGTTTCGGTTTTCTGCTTGAAACTCACCAGTGGCAGTCCGATGGATTTCAGTCTATCGATCGCGGCAACAACAATACTGGATTAGATGTTAAGGACTACACGCTCAAGCTTAGCTATGCGCCGATGAGTTCGCCTCACGCTATCGAGTTAAAACTTCAAACTACTGATCAGGATTCTAACCAGAGCTATCTTGGCCTGACCGATAGCGATTTCAGTAATAGCGCCTTCCGCCGTTACGGCATATCAGAACTCGATAACATCGAAACCGAACACGAACAGCAGATTCTTCGCTACAGCTATGACATTAGCGATTCGCTTGACGTGTCCGTTACTGCCTACAACAACGAGCATCAGCGCAACTGGTTCAAGACCGAAGGCATCGATTTCGATGGCAGCGCGACCGCAGAAGACTTTGACCGCACCAGCTGGTTTAACGTGATACAAGCGATTAATAGCGGCTCGAATCTGCGTGGCTTAGCACCGGCTCAATTGCAAGCAATCTTAGACGGAACTAGCGACACTCAAGCGGGCAGCATTCAACTGCGTTCCAATGATCGCGAATACTTCTCACGAGGTGTGCAGCTAGGGCTAAACTGGAACGGCACGCTAGGCAATACATCACACGACCTTGAGTTCGGCATTCGCTTTCACGAAGACGAAGAAGATCGCCTGCAGCGCAACAGCAGCTACAGCCAGATCAATGGTGCACTCGTCCTAGATGATTTCGGCATTCTCGGTAACGCAGGCAACCGTGTTCAAGAGGCGCAGGCGCTCTCGATTCATATACACGACAACATTCAGATTGGCGATTGGACGCTATCACCAGGTTTACGTTATGAAGACATCGATCAGAAGCGTACTCGTTACCGAGACGGGGCATTGCGAACATTCCGCGACTCGCGCAAGAACAGCACACAGGTATTTCTTCCTGGGCTGGGCATTCTGTATCAAATAAGTGACTCGCTCTCTGTGTTGGGTGGTGTACACAAAGGCTTCACAGCTCCGAGTAATTCACCGAATGTCGACGAGGAGACTGCGATCAACTATGAACTGGGCTTTCGTTATAACAATGGTTCTCTGTCGACAGAACTCATCGGCTTCCTGAGTGATTATGACAATATACTCGGTGAGTGTACCTCTTCGTCTGGCTCAGATTGTGTGATCGGAGATGCCTTCAATGGAGATGCCGCTACGGTTGCAGGCCTTGAGTTGTTGGTGAGCGCGAATCTAGCTAGCGGCAGCGACTACCGAATCCCTGTATCGCTAAGCTATACCCATATCAACGGTGAGTTCGATACCGATATTGCAGATACCGCCTTCTTCGGCTCTGTGAGCAAGGGAGACCCATTGCCCTACCTTCCCGAGAATCAATTCCTCGCCTCGATTGGCTTTGAGAAGAATAACTGGGCGGCCTATCTTACTGGCAACTACGTGGATGAGGTCTGTGTAAGGGCGTCATGYAATGCATTCGAGAAAACTGACGACACCTTTACCGTGGATATCGCTGCAAACTATCAAATTAGTAGCGCGCTGACTTTCTATGCGCGCGTCGAGAACTTAACGAGTGAGGAAGATATTCTTGGACGCCAACCTTACGGTGCACGCCCGAACAAGGACCGTACTGTAACTGCTGGACTGAGATTTGACTTCTAATACCACCTACTACACGCACCTAGGATGTCGTCCCGCCCCATAACGGCATCCGATTTTTCTAAGTTTGACTAATCTAACCTCAGGCAAATTGGTGTAGCGAATAGGTAGTAGTCAATTTCTGGCTGAGTTCTCATCCACGATCATAAACGTCGCGTTCGTCCTCGCGATGAGCTTCTCATCGCTGAAAACAGAGATCTCCGTCCGAAACAGGCGCTTTCCTGCATGAATCACCTCGGCATGCGCCTCGATAGTCTTTCCCAGCGGTGGGCGAATGAAGGAGATGCTCAGATCAGTTGTCGCAGACGACTTGCCCGCGGGGCGAATAGAGCGAACTGCAAATCCTGCCGCCGCGTCTGTTAGCGAGGTCAGAACGCCGCCGTGCACTCGGCCGCCGGTGTTCATGTGATGATCCTTTAACTCTAGACGGCAGACACTCTTACCTGCCGCCGCTTCTACTATCTGTATACCGAGAAAATCCCCGTAGGGGCTCGACGGCAGTTCACCTTCACTCATCTTTGTATCCTGCTTTGTAAGGATTTGTTGCTACGGACCCTGTGGCGCTTCAGCCATGGCTTGTATCAGGTCGATCAGCTCAGCTACATCTCTAAGGTCCGCAATTTCAGCAGGAGAATGGCTGTACCTGCCAGGCCACGATAATCCCGCATTTGGCGCGCCATAGATAGTGAACGTCGTGCCGTCAGTGCTGCCCTGTGTGAGCCCGACCTGTGCATCGATGCCAGCCGCCTCGGCGATGCCTCGGTTACGATCAAATTCGTAGGGGGTTGCCATGCTCGCATTTTCAATCGAGCGTAGCACCGGCCCGGCGCCAAGCGGCACAAAGGCGAAATGGGATGATTCTAAGGGCGTGTCTGAGGAGACGAAGGTGTCGATGCTATAGACTCGACGAGTTCTGTTACCCAGACGTTCTGCCATGGCTGCGGCCCCGCGCAGACCGCCCTCCTCTCGAACAGTCCATGTAAAGACAACTCTGTTTTTTAGCGCATCTGGATCTATCTGGCGCAAAGCAAACAACAGAGACGTGGTGCCTACACGATCGTCTAAGGACCTTGACGAGTAACGAAACGCGCCCATCCTATGCCCTTCTTTATATCCCGTAACACCCATCCCGACGCGAACACCAATCGCTTCCAGCTGTCTTCTATCCATACCGAACCAAGCCGTCACTGCATCGGGCTGTTTTTTCTCTGGCGTACTGCGGGTGTTAAAAACACCACGCAGTGACGGTGCCTCCGCCTGCGATTCTCTGTTGATGAAGGGATCAAGTTGTAGCAGAGCCGGCTGACCTTCCCAAGCTGTCTCGACTACACCGCCCAAACGGGTCAGGTTGACCACTCCATTCCTATCAATACTTTCGACCTCGTAACCTACCTCATCCATGTGCGCCAAGAACACGGTCGCCTGACCGGCTGGGCCAACCTCAACCCACATATTGCCCATCTCATCTATCTGCGCTATTTCCTGAGCCCATTCCGGCATTGCGTCAAAGATAGCGTTTCTGATCGGCCCCTCGTGACCGGGCACCGCTGACTTTTCCGTCACCTGATCGAGTAGCCCTTCGATCTCTATCAAGCGTTCGCTGTTCTCGCTAACGCCCCAGCGAGAAGGCTCGTTATTCAATACAGTTGTCTGCTTGGGTGCTGCAATCCAGGCAGGCCTCACCGCACCCGGATTGATGGCCGCCACCATTGCGTCCAATACTTGATTGGCGCTGGCGAGGCTTATTCTTTCCATAAGCGCATCGGCATCGGTAACAGCAGGGGTTATGAGCCGTATCGCTGTTCTGTCATTACGGGCCAGCACCACATCGGCGCGAACTCCAAGACCGTCTACGATTCGGTTATCAAATTCGGCAGCCCCAGTACCAAGCACGATGAGTTCAGTGGGGTTGGTGTCACTACTGACTCCCGCACCTAGACCAATCCAGCCAAATACCTGCTGTACACTAATTAAGTATTTCGTGCTGCCCGACGATCCGTTGACGCCCGCCTCGGCGGCGGCAAACGTAGCTGCACAACCTATTCTTGCGCCCACCCTAGGCCCAGCCACCTCGTTCGCATACGACCATGCCGGAAAATGGCGCAGAACTGGATCTAACAGAGCGATACCCATGTCAGTTACGTCCGCGGCAGACTCGGCACCTACGTCCAACCAGAGATCGTTCTGACTGATGATTGCAGTCTCGTCCCTGTGCTGCGCAGCGAAATGCCCATTCGCTACAGCAGTCACACCAATCACAGGACCGCTGCGCGCAAGAATGCGTAACTGCTGACCTTCATGAGCCTGATCCCAAAGTGGGTGACTTGACCCAGCCCCTATCCTATGCAGGCGAAGATAGCCTGTGTCGGTAATTTGACTCACCGCATAGCTATAAGAATCTAGAGCGCAGGCAACTACGCGTCTCGGTTCGCCGCCACCTACCACCTTGAATAAATTGCCATACGAGTCTCGATCCCAGCCAGCGAATTCATTCTGAATCTGCTCGATTGCTAAGTGTTCATGACCGGTAGGCGCATCGATCGCCACCCAACTTGATAGTGCTGCCAGCTCAGATTCCTGAGCAAGCAAGGTCATGCTAGCCAAAAACGCAAACATAGATCCCAAGACTACTGCACCACTTCTACTTCGATTCATTTCAATTCCTCATTGTGGCAAGCGATAGGCAATGATGTATCCGCCCTCTGGATCTTCTTGGTCTGCAGGGAGGGCTCTAAAGCCGGAGCCGCTGGTTGAGTTAAAAACCGGCACCGTAATGACGACGGTCTGCTCTCCTGCTGGAGACAAATAGCTCATCGGAGTCGCATGCGCCGTAAAAGGCAGGTCGGCACTCCATAACTCCTTTCCGTCACTTATGTTTGTAGCACGAATTGTATTGTCGAAAGTGCCCGCGCTGAAAATCAGACCACCCGCCGTCGTTATCGTGCCCGCGCTCTGTGGAGTGCCCACGGTGATCGGTAGGCGCGTCTTAATACCAAATGGCCCGCTCTCCTTCGCTGTACCGATAGGCCGCTCCCAAAGCAGTTGCTTCGTCTCGAGATCGATAGCTGCCAGAACACCAAAAGGAGGCTGATTACAGGGGATTCCTAAAGGCGACATGAAACGCACGGTCCTGTGGGAGTACGGCGTGCCGAGTTGATTGCCTTGCTGCCCCTGGGGTAATTCGTCTCTAGGAATCAGCGTTAGTTGATTGCCCAAGATCAACGGATTCACGACCATGATGTTATTTACTGGGTCGATGCTGACCGAGCCCCAGTTATGGCCGCCAGCATTGCCCGGAAACTGAAATATCGTGTCCGCACCGGGTACCGTAAAGTGCCCCTCATAGCGCATCTTCTTAAACTCGATGCGACACCAGAGCTGATCTAGCGGAGTAACACCCCACATCGTTGACTCTGACAGTTCGGGTCGAAAATTTGGCAGGTCTACAGCAAATGGCTGGGTTGCCGCGACGTAGTCTTCGGGCACTCCACCTTCTTGTGGTACAGGCAACTCCTGAATATCGAATATCGGCTCGCCTGTGACACGATTGAGTACGAAGACTTCCGCACGCTTCGTGGGCACTAAAACTGCAGGGATTTTCTCACCATCCTCCCCAGGAAGATCTATCAATACGGGCTGCGACGGCACATCGTAGTCCCATAAATCATGGTGGGTTGTCTGAAATGACCAGCGCACCGATCCCGTCTCGCCATCGATTGCCACGATGGAGCTCGCATACCGCTCGCTGGCCTCCATGCGCTGTCCACCGAAGTAGTCTGGCGTCTCATTGCCTGTCGGCGCATAGATCAATCCTAACTCTTCATCGACGCTGAACAGACTCCAGACGTTAGGTGTGCCTCGGGTGTAAACCTCCCCCCTTAGCGGCTGGGTATTCACTCCCGGTCTACCCATGTCCCATGCCCAGGCAAATTCTCCCGAGAGAGCATCGAATGCACGAACGACGCCCGAAGGCTCTCCCACGCTTTGATTGTCGAAAACCCATCCTCCAACTACAGCATTGCCGCGCACGATCCCCGGCGGCGAAGTTTGGAAATTGAATACTCGCGGATCGTTACCCATACCAATTGTTAGGTCGATCTCACCCTGCTCACCGAATTGAGAACAACGCTCTCCGCTYARCGCATCGATRGCAATCAATCGCGCATCMGTGGTTGAGGTCAGTATTCTCTGCTGACATTCACCYTGGTAGTTCTCAGGYGCCTCGAARTARGAAACACCACGGCAACCKGTTGTAAAATACCGCAAAAATTCTAGGTGTTCAGGATCAATGAGCGGATCGAATTGCCAGCGCAGCTCTCCACTATTCGCATCCAGCGCGATGACTCTATTGCCTCCAGTACAAGTATAGAGCAGCTCCCCCACTTGCAGAGGCGTCGCCTTAAAGGAGCCACCCGCATTGGTACGATAAGTCCAGGCCACTTCTAAGCTGTCTACGTTGTCTCTATTTATCTGATCTATTGGTGAGTAGCGACTACCACCAAGGGTATTGCCATAGCTGGGCCAGTCGGTTGCCGTGTTCACGGTATTGACACCAGAGCGCTCGGTCAGCGGGTTCACTTCATAGCCCGCACCGTCTATGGCCACATACGCCGTTAGCGCTACAGCAAGCGCACCTGCATAGAGCGGATATTTAGCAGCAAGAAGTGGCGGTGGGTTGCCTTGATGCAGGGACCTGCGCAGCCAGGGCGTTAGAAACCATAATCCAAGTACGGCGAAGGGCAGTATTCTAGGCAGTAATGCCCAGTGATTCGTGCCGGATTCATTCAGTGACCACAGCACGGTGATAATCATAAGAGCGCCATAGATCATGGGCGCAACCGGGTCTTGCTTCCACAATCTCGCGGCTGCAGATGCCAGCAAAAATCCAGCAAACAGATAGTAGAATGAACCGCCCAGAATAATCAGTTGCAGGCCGCCTAAGATCATTGGAACGGCGAAAAACAACAGAATGATAGGAAAAATACGAGGAGCTTTACTGGCTGAATCAGCATTCATAGTACTCGCCTTTTGTTATTATTCAGCTCTTGATCTCTCTACAACCAAGAGTCACGCAGCATTAACAAAAGACTATACCTCAAAAAGAAGCGGCGCAGCTATGCTGGGGAGCAGCGAAGCTTACTAATTGCCTAGCTTCTCTTTTTCCCGCATCCTCTGCTCTTCCTTGAAGCGCAGCTTTTCCTGCCTGCCCCGCTGTATCGCCGATTCCATGGGGGCGCCTATGTGAGCCTCACCACGCTGCCTAGCAAGTTCCATCTGGCGTTCGCGCTCGGCGTAGCGCTTTACCTGTTCCTTACTGTGTTTATCGTAACAGTGATGGCAACTCACACCCTTCTGATAGAACTCGCTGCTCTTATCTTTCTCAAGGATCGGTCTACGACAGGCATGGCATTGGTCATAGTTACCCTTCTGTAATTTGTGGTTTACCGTTACGCGATTGTCAAAAACGAAACACTCACCCTGCCACTTGGTATCCGTCTCAGGCTGCTCTTCTAAATATTTCAATATCCCACCCTTAAGATGAAACACATCTTCAAAACCGTGTTGCTTAAGGTAAGCCGTCGATTTCTCGCAGCGTATGCCACCAGTACAAAACATGGCGACTTTCTTGTGCACTTTAGGATCGAGATTCTTCTGCACGTATTCGGGGAATTCTCTGAAGGAATCCGTTTTCGGATTAATGGCGTTCTCGAAGGTACCTATCTCAACCTCGTACTGATTACGCGTATCGAGAAGGAGAACTTCGGGGTCTGCTATCAGTGCATTCCAATCCTTAGTATCCACATAGGTTCCCACGATATGGGTCGGATCTATATCCTCGACACCCATGGTAACTATCTCTTTCTTCAGTTTCACCTTGGTGCGATAAAAAGGATTCTCATCAACAGTGGATTCCTTCGCCTGTATGCTAGCGAATCTATGATCCTTTGCCAGCCAAGCAAGCACAGCATCGATACCGATCCTGCTTCCAGCGATGGTGCCATTAATTCCTTCGGCAGCGAGCAGCAATGTTCCTCGCACCTGGGAAGCAAGCATTACCTCAAGCAGGGGCTCGCGGAAGGACTCATAGTCTGGGAATTTCGCAAAGCGATAGAGAGCGGCAACAACTACGCCGTCGGGGGCAATATTCATAATCATCCTTATAGCTGACTGAACCGTAAATTCAGCGCATTAGTGGTAACCGAGATTATATTAAAAATACGATAGCTTGTAAAAAATAGCTTTTAGAGAGGGACCGGTGTTAGATGCTATCAATCAGTCACAACAGGGAGTTTCGACGGGGCTCCCCACTCTATCCAAGAGCCATCATAGACAGAGTGATTTCGATGGCCTGCAAGATAGGCCGCAAAGGTGAGAATGCAGGCGGTGAGACCCGAACCACAGCTAGTGATTAACCGCTTGTCCTGTGTGATGAATGCACTAAAAATTTCTTGCAATTCGGCCACCGGCTTCATTGATCCCTCGTTCAATAATTCAGGAAAAGGTAAATTTTTCGCATTGGGCA
>JAESUT010000155.1 GCA_016762995.1 Gammaproteobacteria bacterium
CACACCAACAGATAAGAGAAACTCCGGCGAAGATTTTGGCGCGTACAATTGCCTGTGAAGTGTAGATTTCAGACCTGACATTTGCGGCCGTAGTTGCATAGAAAAGCAGCATATTAATGCCAGCAATCAGCATGAAGAATAATTTGCTTTGCACCGCAGGATTGTAGAGATATTGATCTGGAGCAGTGCTTAGAAACATGGTGCCAGTAACTACATTTAATAAATAGCCGCCTACACCGATGGGTACCAATCGGTGTAGCTCGGTAAGTGAAATTTCACTCGCAAAACCCAGCATCCGTAGATCGAACAAGCCGACGGTTCCAATTAATAGGCAGAGGCCGAAGAAATGGAGGGACTCGACGATAGGCCAACCCCAGGGCGAATTCATGAAAGCATAGATGCCGGTTGCTTGTGAAAAATTAAGTAGAAAATCAATCATGGCCGTTCAATAAAATCGCGAGGCGAGAAGAATGCTATGGGTGTAGGCGAGAAATCGTCCAGCGGTTAACGTAATCAGCCATAGTGCAATAGAGAGATAAGCAAGTTTGATGGAGACACTGTCGATCGAGACCTCAGGTTTATTTGAAAAGGTATTTTGAATGCGCTTGCTTATCAGCAGGCCAATAACTACGGCGCAAAGTTTTACATAAAATAGTGGATTGGTAAGCGCCTTGGCCGGATACGCCAGTAGCAAGGCGGCTCCGGAGATGAAGATCGCAGCGGCAGCGTACCAGTGTATTACGTAAAAGCGACTTAGGGCTGATATCTCTAAGCGAGGCGCGAAGCCAATGAGTCGCAGTGCGACAGCAAAATTTATTCCCACGACAAAGGCCATGGCGAGAGAATGCAGGGTCAAGGAGCTGAAGAACGCGACCCCAGATTCCCGCATCAGTATGCTGAGTGTGGTTTCTTCAAGCCTGGCTAGTATTTCCAGTTTAGTTAACCCTTATTCGTGAGACTTTATTTAACTTGTAGCGTTCATTCTTAGGCGAGAAGCGGGTCGATGAAACGCTCCATTGCAGCACGAAGACTTGTACCTGCTTGCTCTAGGACTACTTGGTGAACGTAGCCTTTTCTGACGTTGAATATTTAGCTGAGGGTGGCGCCGCTGTCAATGCGAATCTACCGGTACCATCTTTTTGCTGTCTATTTAAGATTTGGCTGCTCTTCTGGAAATGATATGGTGGGTGCAAATAAGAATTCTGGGGGTGGGGGTTAACAATGACAGAGCATTCGATAAAAAGTGCTGTAACGCCGCGAATTAATGCATTGCTAGTGCTGCCATTTTTAGTAGTGCTGAGTGTTATCAGCGTAGCTGCAGAGGGTGATTTTGTACCAAGAACGGCTGACGGAAAGCCAGATTTTAATGGTATCTGGCAGGCAATCGGCAGTGCGCATTGGGATATAGAGCCTCACGCAGCAGACTTTGGCCCCCTGGTTGAGCTTGGTGCTATAGGGGCGATTCCTGCCGGCTTGGGCATCGTCGAGGGAGGGGATATTCCCTATACCTCTCAGGCTCGCGCTAAAGCGCAGGAGAACAGGGCAGATTGGCTGGCGCGGGACCCGGTCGTGAAGTGTTATATGCCAGGCGTGCCGAGAGCGACCTATCTGCCGTTTCCCTTCCAGATTATTCAGTCTCCAGAGCATGTTGTTATGGCTTATGAGTTTGCCAGTGCGAGCCGTATTGTCTATATGGATCGCGCTGATTTCGAGGCACCAATATTTAGCTGGATGGGGCATTCACGGGGGCATTTCGAAGGGGATAGCTTGGTCGTTGATGTAACCGACCAAGTACCTGACACATGGTTAGATCATGCGGGTAATCATCACAGCGATGCGCTGCAGGTTACTGAGCGTTATACACATATGGGCCCCAACACCCTTATGTACGAGGCCACGTTGGAAGACCCCAATGTGTATACCGAAGCGTGGACTTTAAGGTTCCCGCTATACAGAAGGCTCGATGAAAACATGCAGATCCTTGAATTCAAATGCGTCGAATTTACTGAGGAGCTCATCTACGGCCACCTGCGCAAGGGAGTGGAAAAGGAATAAGAGTGATCTCTAATTATTTGATTATATTAGTAATTTTTGTCAGTTTGGTGGAAAATTTTATCGGCTGCTCGAATTTGAGGCTACCTTGAGAGAGTGCGGCGAGAAAGCGGCGGTTAAATGAGTTTGTGTGGATGAGAGAGCATGACTGAATTGAATGATTTAAGTTTTGTAACCTGGGGCCTAATAGGCTTCATGCTTTTGCTCATCGCTTATTTTCACGGTCCTAGTTATTCGTCCCATACGGTGCGAAGCGCACCCTCAATTCTCACCAGTTTCGGTATCTTTGGTACCTTCCTAGGTATCGCGTTCGGCTTGATGCGTTTCGATAGCGCCGATATAGAGGCTAGCGTTCCGGTAATGATTGATGGCCTAGGCGTAGCAGTGTGGTCCTCAATTGTTGGGATATTGGGCGGTCTGAGTATCAGGCTGCGGAATACTTTGTCATTGATCAGGGCGGATTCGAGTAATGCTGAAAAGCCGACTACGGCCTCCGACCTAAACGATAGCATCACTACCCTAAATTTGAATATCGAGCAGCTACGTCAGGAGAGCCATGCCGACAGTCAGACTTTGTTGGAAGCTACGCGCTCCTATCAGCAGCAGATGGTAGTCGCGAATACCGATGCCCTGACGTCTGCTCTCGCTAAGGTAATGTCGGAGTTTAATAGCCGCATTGAGGTGCAATATGGCGAAAACTTCCAGAAATTTAACGAATCATTAGGCCGCCTGCTGCAATGGCAGCAAAGCTATTCGAGTCAATTAGACGATATGCTGCAGGCTCAAAAGGCGAGTATTGAGGTTATTAGCCTTGCGAGCCACTCCTTTGAGCAGATGATGGTGCATTCGCAAAATTTTAATAAAGTTGCCGAATCACTAGGCAAGCTGTTGAGTGGTCTCGAGCAACAGACATCAAATTTGGAAGGGTATCTTTCGGGGTTGTCTGGACTGGTCGGTCAGGCATCGGAGGGGCTGCCGGCGCTCGGTGACTATGTATCCGAATTGACGTTAAAACTGAGCGCGAGTATTGAGCAGAACAACGAAAGCTTGACGCAAGTGCTAGCATCTGCGGCACGCGATATTTCTGAAACTGTAGAGCAGGTTACACAGAGCTTAGCGAGTTCGGTAAATCAGGCTCACTCTGGCCTTGCGGTACATGTTGAGGCGATGACTGAAAAGACAGAGAAGCAGATGCAGCTCCTCGATCAGTCAATGGAGAAAGAATTAACAGCAGCGTTGCAGACCTTCGGATATCAACTGACAGCGCTATCGGAAAAGTTCGTGAACGATTATGTTCCGCTGACCGATAGGCTTCGCGAATTACTGTTGATGGCAGAACAGCAATCGGGCAAGCGTCCGCAATCATCCAAGTAGGTCGTTATGCTAGGTGCTGAAATAGAAGCAGAAACTGAAGAGCACTGGATCGCGGTTAGCGATCTAATGAGCGGTTTGATGATGCTTTTTCTGCTTATTTCCGTCATGTACCTAGCTATTTTGGAGCGCAAAAACGACGAAATTGAGCGAGTGGTAATTCTCTATAAAGATTTGCGYGAGGAGTTATATGCGGATTTACTTACGGAGTTTAATGATGACTTGCCACGGTGGGGAGCAGAGCTGGGGGAAGACCTAAAGCTTCGTTTCACGAACACTAGCTTACTGTTCGAGGAAGGGGAGTCGGATCTCAAGGTTGAATTTCGGGCGATACTTAGTGACTTCTTTCCTCGGTATACGGCTATCCTTACCTCAGAAGCATACCGTGATGACATTCTCGAGATGCGAATCGAAGGGCATACCTCKAGCTCTTGGTCTTTCGCTGCAGATAGCGACGAAGCGTATATGAGAAACATGGCGCTTTCCCAAGAACGTACTAGGACGACCTTGGGGTTTCTATTTTCACTCGAAGCCGCCGCACATGAAAAGGWTTGGCTGCGTGAGCGGATGACAGCGAATGGCCTTTCTTCTTCCCAATTGATTCTACAAGACGATGGCCTTGAGGACGCACAGCGATCGCGGCGCGTCGAGTTTGTTGTGGTTACGGACGCCGAGAAGCGCCTCTCTACGATTCTAGAAGAAATTCGCTAGGAACGGCGCTGTGAAACTACCTGACTTCAGAGACTTTCAATCCTTCAATGAGCTGCGTGAGAAGATTGGCACGAAAGAATTTGGCTTCTTCGAGTTGTTCGATCCGGTTATTCATCTAACTGGCAGCGAGCGTTCGGCGTTGGAAAATCCAGGTATGTTACTGAGGGCAAATGAGCTGCGAGTGCTGCCAGATAAGACCCTGGCTATCAAGAATAGTCGCGTGCTGGCGTATATCCCCGATGAAACTTGGTATAGAAACCATAGAGAATATCCCACCTATCATATTGCTTGGTGTTCACGCCTAGATGCCCAGTTGGCGGAGCACCCCGTGTTGGAATATCTCGTTACTACAAAGATGTCGGATGACTACAAGTTGTTAAAAATTCGCGGTCGCGGTGAAATATCGTTGTCAGAATACGGGCTTGTGGTCTGTAAGCATTGTTTACATACGCTACGTTATAGGGACTTTGATGAATTCCGTAACAGGCGCAGAGGTTATAGTCAGAAAGTGTTGAACGAATTTAGTCTCAAAGATTTCTATCGTTTCTATCCGCAATACCCTCTTAGTTTTGGCAAGTCGGCACTGACCGAAAAGGTGGAGAGAGCGAAGAGGGAGGCTACGCCCGATTCGCCCTTGGATACCGAATCTTCGTTAGATTAAGTGGCTAGGAAGTGCGAGTTTACACTTGTGTTGTTGAGCTGGCTGAATAACTCAGCGGCTGCGTTGTTCAAGGAGGCCGGTGTCGACGCCTTGGATTCCCACCATGGCCAAGATGATGAGGAAGGAAGTCTGCGGCCCTTCATGGGAATTCGTTGGCACGAACCACTCATCCGGAGAGTGTGCACCACCACCATTGCCACCTCCGGCGATTGTTATTGCTGGAATTCCCATTGACATGGGGACATTGGAATCGGTGCTAGAGATACTCAGCTGTTGTAGTTCAATACCAAGCTTGTCGAAAGCAAGGGCTGCCGCCTGAACTAGTGACTCTTCTGTAGCGGTTCGTCCTACCGGCCGGTCTCCGATCAACACAAAATCCACGCTAATCTCGCCGTTTCTCCAGCGTGCGTTCTCTTCATTCACGGCTTCCAGAGCTGCTGCCTTGGCACGTTCTTCTAAGAGTGCCAGCTGTTCCCGGTCGTTAGATCGCATATCGAGAGCGAAGACTGCATCTGCTGCGATTGAATTAACTGACGTGCCACCGGCTACCGTTCCAACAGTGAATGTAGTTTTCGGGAAGCTTGGGGTTTCCAAGTCGGCTATCTTATTGATAGCCCTACCCATGGCATGTATCGCGCTTGCTAGGCCGAATGCGCCGAAGGAGTGTCCGCCAGGCCCACTAAATCGAAACTCGAAGCGTCGGCTGCCGGTGCCGCCAGTGGTAATGCGCCGAAGTCGAACGCCATCGATCGAGACGAAGCCATCGATCTCAGGGTGGTCGCGGAAAATCGCTTTGATTCCGCGCAAATCCCCCCTGCCTTCTTCACCCACGTTTGCGGCAAAGATGATATCGCCATGAGTCTGAATTCCTGAATTATTCAGCGTCTCAATTATGGAAAGCATGGCAGCAAGGCCGCGGGTGTCGTCACCTATGCCGGGGGCATAGTAGCGTCCTCCACGTAGCTCGATGCTGGTATCCACGCCTTCAGGGAATACTGTGTCTAGGTGGGCGGCTATCAGGAGGGTTGGCCCGTCGCCATTGCCACGGCGAATTCCAATTGCGTTGCCTTCACTGTCGATATAGGCGTCTTCCAAACCGCGGTCCTGCATCAATGTTAAGTAGTAAGCAGCACGTACTTCTTCCTTAAACGGAGGTGCAGGAATCTCGGTTAGTCGAAACTGTTCCCGAATCATCTCTGCTTCTCTGGCTTCTATTCTTGTTAGAGCTGAGGTAA
This sequence comes from Gammaproteobacteria bacterium, assembly GCA_016762995.1. Classification (GTDB taxonomy): domain Bacteria; phylum Pseudomonadota; class Gammaproteobacteria; order Pseudomonadales; family Pseudohongiellaceae; genus UBA9145. The sequence goes on from JAESUT010000155.1 coordinate 6,031, forward strand.
CACGCGGGTCGGAGGAAATGGCATCGAACGAGGTTCGAACTGCGCTGTCGATGGGAACTACAGACTGCTGTGCCAACACCGATGAATGGAACGTGCTAAGCAGTGCTGCGGCGCCAAGAGCGCAGAAGACAGTCTTTATTTTCAAGGATAACTCCAGATTTTTAAAATATTCGCATACGAAGGCCGCGGCCTCCGGTACGTAAGGCGCGACGCTCGCGCATACGCGCGTGAAGCGTTGCACGTTTGTCAGAGATCCAATCTTCACGTCCGACATGGGGGTCTATGCCCTTATTTTTCCTGCGATTTTCTTCAGAAATGCGAAATTGGCAGAATTCCTGATACATTTTTATCTCGGTTCTAAGTTCTTGAACGATGATCTCCGCATACATGGCATCATCTAGGAAACCGATTCCGGGAATATGATCAGGGATCAAGTCGTCTGGATCGACGAAGTAATAAAGTGCCCCGCGAATACTCTGCCTCTCTGCTTCCGTAAGTTTCCACTCTGCATCCCTAATCATATTCAGTAGGATTTGTAATTTGAGGATTCGGTCGTGCACGAACTGTGGCAAGTTACCGCCCGTCGCGAGCTCGATCAGCTCGGAGGCCTTTTGCTCGATGGCCTCGGCACTTTCTTGGTTGTTGACGGCGAGCTTGCCCTTGTCGATGCTTTCCTGAAATTTATGCAGGTCGCTGTCGCTGAGGGTGATGGTTATATCGAACGGCATTGTCTTTGGCCCCTGTCTTCAAAATTACCCTTATACGGCCCATCTAGGCTTCTTGTTAATCCCACTGCTAACCGAGATCAGCAGGGGGAGCTTAGTGTGCCCTGCGAAGCAGAATTGTTCAATACGGGATGGCTTGCTACTGTTGTATTCGGACTTCAAGCATGGCATCGAATAGGGTGTTTTTTTCTGAGTCAGCGAGTAATCGGCTTTGCAGTGTTCTTGTGAAAAGGCCGCGATTCTCTTCTTCTATTGGATATCGGCTTTGTAGGTGCGCGGCGAATAATGTGACGATATCACTGCCTAGTCGATCCAGTGCCGGGCGTAGTTCCGATTGAAGGTTTATCTTTCGGGTAGATATCTCGCGAGTCAACGCCTCAGCCTTGTAGCGGTACTGTATCGCTTTCGCGGCGTCTATTTGGGCAAGGAAAAAGCGCTCCATCGAATTCGGATCTAGTCCATGGCTTACTGCGAGCTTTTTAGCATCGCTTAGAACAATTTTTTCGCGTTCTATATCTTCGACTGGAATTTGGTTTTGTGCCTTGAATAGAGCGACATCCTCCATGTATCCCAACCTTTCATCTATGGCTTGGAATAAGGAGAGAATGGGTGCAGATTCGGATCCTTGGACTGCACTCGAAAAGATGAATGCGCAAAACATCATTGCAAGGGTCAATGGTGGAAAGAGAGATTTCTTGGTTTTCACTCTGCTCATGATGGCGAGCCTATTTGTCTTTCTGCAGTAGTGGTGCGATAGCACGATCAACAATGGAGGCGAGGGTGGAGACCGCTAAAGCATAGTTGATGTAGACAATTGATAGATTAAAAATATCCTGCACTTGCTCGAATATAGGAAGTCTAGAGCTAGCAAGCAAGACGATAGGCACGAAGTAAAAAATGCCGTTCCAGCGCCCGAGGAAACTCATACGGAGTTGTTTTTGTTTGAATAAATAGTAGGAATCGAATACGTATTGCGAGAATGCAACGACTATCAATAGTGGCAGTAAAATGCTCGACAGGCCGATTGTTGAAAGCGCAAACAAGGCAGTTGTAACGAAAATGAAGTCCGTGCCATGGTCGAATAACATGCCTCTAGCAGAAGCTGTCTTGAAGGCGCGGGCTACCTTTCCATCGAAGTAGTCGCTAGCGATGGCGATGACAATTAGCGCTAATAAGAGCCAACTCGTGAAAAGTGATGCATTTGCTATTGCCATAGCTACTGGAATAACCAGTAGCAGGCGAATAGCGGTAAGCAGGTTAGCCATTACTTGCCGAACAGATCCCGTTGGGCTTTGCGCCAGAAGACGAGTCCTATGGCCGCATTGAACAGTATGAAGAAGTTATGCTGAACGAAACCGAATGCTGCCATCTGGCCTTCATTTTCAGGGAATAGGATGACCCAGAATGTTATTGCTGCGGCACGCATAGGTGTGGGGACAGCTGCAGCGAAGAAAATGACCGGTAAGAATGGTAGCAAAGTCAGTAGAGACGCTTCAACACCGAACAAGTTGAGGGCTATGGTGTAGACAACAATCGCCGCCATTAGGGCTGGTGAGCGAAGTAAAAAGAAGGCTCCGTAGTGCCAAGGTTTGGCTTGGCGAAAGGCGTGGAAGACAATTTTTTCACGGAATTTATTGCTTGGAAGGATCGCTCCTTGAAAATAGGCTATCCAAAGGATTAAGAATACAGTGGCAGCAGCGGCAATATAGGGTATCAATCCGAATACTTCCGGCAGAGAATCACCGCCGACGGCGAAGCCAATAGTCGCCCATACCAACAAGTAATAAACTTCGCAGAACATCACGAATAACATAACCGAGCCAACTTCCCAGCCAGGGATCTTATCGCGCTTGTTAAGGTAGTAGGCCATGGCGCCCTTACCGATCTGCTCATTGAATATAGAGATGATGTAGGCGCTGGCACGGATCGGCATAATGTCTTTGTATTTGATATCAGCCACAAACCAATTTAGTGCTTTTGTTACCACTAGGGTGTCTATTGCGAAGTAGAAGAGAGAGTAGCAGACCATTAGTGCAAGCCACGGTATCCAATTCACTGTAGCGAATACCTGTGTCATATATTCGATGAGGCTAAGCCCTTCGCGAGCAGCTGCGCCGTCTAATCGGTAATAAAGATATGCGAAGCAGAGCGCGGTAAGAGCGAGAAAAAGGACGCGCCCAATCAGGCTGGGTTTTTTCTTGCCAGGTGCTATGTCTGCCGCGGGCTCTGTTGTTGCTTCTGGATTGTTTTTGGTTTCTTCGCTCATTTGTTTTTCTTATGCTCCAAGATTTTTTCCAGAGTTTTCTGTAGGGGGGTGAGAGTGATCTTCAGCTCGCCATCTGCGTTATTAGCTACAACTTCATCCATCGTAATCACATCGATTACGGTAGGCGTGATGCCTCCTCCTTTGATGCGGGAGCTTATGGCAGCAACTAACTTGGCTATGACAATAGGGACGGATCCGATCTCAACATTGTTGTTCATCATCGATGCTACCTTCTGAATGAGGTCGCGATAGCTGATGGGCTCTGGCCCTACCAATTCGTATAACTTCGCATCACTGGAGTCGCCATTGCAGCAATTTAAGATGGCCTGATTGAGGTCATCAATGTCTAGTGGGCACATGGAGTATTTTCCGCCACCTAGAATCTTCGTCTTGGGTTGCGTGGCCGCGCCAATCATAGCACTGGCACCTGCAGTATTAGGCCCAAGCAAGATGGGTGTTCGAATGATGCTCGCCGCAAGGCCCGAATTTCTTACCAGTTCTTCAGCTAAGCCCTTCGAGCGGAAGTAGGCATTGCTAGAATCTTTATTGGCGCCGATTACGCTGATAAAGACCATGTGTTTGGCGCCCAGTTGTTGAGCTGCTTTTACTACGGCTTCAGTTGCGTCGACATTTGCGCTGGTGTAGCTGGTATTTTTATCCTCGATGAGAATTCCGGCGAGATGCACGATACAATCTGCTCCCTCCAAGGCTGCCGCCAATTTGGCAGGGTCCTGATAGGAGATGATGCGTGGATCTACCTGCGGCGAACTGGGCAACGATTGCATGGCGCGGTCAGAGCGAACTCCGGCGATAACGTTAATATCAGTCGCGGAGACGATATGCTTCAATAGGTTTAGGCCAACACTGCTGTTAGCTCCAGTAATAGCTATTTTCATTCTGAGTGTAATTTTCCTGATTGCTGTGCCGTCCAAGGGGTACGATCCCGTGGTGGATTCAGATCAATAGTTCGGTGTGAATAAATATTTGTGCATGCATCAATGGCTCGAAACTCGTTAGATAGCTTGCGCTAGGTTTTCCAGTTTCTTGCTTCGCTGCTTCTTTGCAGCAGATTCATTCTTAATTTCGCGCAACTCTTGTGCACCACAGGCGCTTTGGTAGCGCTCGATTGGTGCGTTAGCATACAGTGTATTGCGCATGCGCGGCAGCCGGTCCATGTTACGAATTGTGTCTTCGATTGCCTCAGGAGTCCATTCCTGACCGTAGCTGGCGCCGGCCGCTCGAGTGATGCTTTCATTCATTAGTGTGCCGCCTAAATCATTGACTCCGGCATTCAGGCAGGCAGCCACACCGTCTAAACCCATCTTCACCCAAGAGGCCTGAATGTTCTCGATCTGCCCGTGGAAAACTAGCCGGGCTACAGCATGCATTAGCACTGCCTCGCGGAAGCTTGGGCCGCGCCGAGAAAGGCCTTTAAGATACATGGGTGCTTCCATATGTACATAGGGTAAGGGGACGAATTCGGTAAATCCCCCTGTTCGTTTTTGGAGAGCGAGAATTCGAAGTAGATGGTTAGCCCAATGTTTAGGTCGATCAATGTGCCCATACATGATGGTTGCGGTTGTTCTGAATCCGACCTTATGGGCGGTCTCCATTACTTCTAACCATTCTTCCGAGTTTAATTTATCTGCACAGAGCACTTGTCTGACTTCATCGTCCAGCACTTCTGCCGCCGTGCCAGGCAGGGTATTCAGGCCTGCCGCCATAAGCTTCTTGAGAAATTCTTCGAGTGAAATGCCAAGCGTATTTGCACCTTGCCAAACTTCGAGTGGTGAGAAGGCATGGATGTGCATATCTTCTGCGGCGTGTCTGACCGTTGCAATGATATCGAGATAGGTCTGGCCAGTGTAGTCAGGATGAATGCCTCCCTGCATGCAGACTTCTGTGGCGCCTCTGTCCCAGGCTTCGCGAGTGCGCCGGGCTATTTCCTCTGCGCTGATGTCGTAGGGGCGGCCGCGCAAGTCCTCGCTCATCTTGC
>JAESUT010000036.1 GCA_016762995.1 Gammaproteobacteria bacterium
ATTTCTGGCGGATGCGAATTCTCGCGGATTGGTATAGTCTTGGGGTAGTCATATATAACAATAATTTTTATATCAGCACTGTGGAGCTCGAATTTCTATGAAGCCGATTCGCCTTTATTCCCTAGTCCTCTTTATCTGTGTGAGTTTTCTTAGTGTCGAGCTTGCAGCACAGGCGCGTTTCTATCCCGCCGCGCGTAGCGGCGGAAATTACATGCATAATTTCTATTTTCCGCCTTCGCCGAGTGCAACACCCTGGGCGCCGGACTGGTCACCCGATGGTGCGTGGATAGCGGTAGCGATGCAGGGAAGTATCTGGAAAGTAGATCCGGATACGGGTGGAGCCTATGAACTCACCTACAACGATGCCTATCACTCCTCACCGGATTGGTCGCCCGATGGTAAATGGATAATCTATACGGCGGACTATGCGCACCAGCGTATTCAGCTTGAAATCCTAAACCTTGATACTGGTGAGTCTCAAAAGCTTACCGACGACCAGGCAATCTATACTGATCCAGTCTTTTCGCCCGACGGCAGTCGAGTTGCTTATGTGTCTACCAATCCCAGTGGTTATTTCAATGTGTATGTTAGGGAGATTTCGGGCGGACAGTGGGTAGGCGAGCCGATTGCGGTTAGTCGTGACAATGAATACGGCAGTAACAGGCTTTATTTCGGTAGCGGCGACATGCACATCACACCTGCGTGGTTACCCAGTGGCAATGAATTATTGATTGTATCGAATAGAAACGTGCCACTTGGCTCGGGCAATGTACTGCGTGTACCTGCGGTGGAAGATGGAATTCTGCAGGCCACTACGGTTCTCTCTGAACAGACTCTGTATCGCACGCGACCGGATGTGTCTATCGATGGCCGCCGCTTCGTCTATACCTCTACCAGCGGCTCTGCCGATCAATTTAATAATCTGTATGTGCAGCCAACCATCGGAGGCGAGCCCTATAAGATGACGTTTTTCGAGCACGATGCGTTTCATCCGCGCTGGTCGCCCGATGGGGAATGGATTGCCTTTATCTCAAATGAGGGTGGTCTGCCTCAGCTACAGTTACTTGAAACTTATGGTGGAAAGCTAATTCGCGTTGCGATGAGTGAGCTGCATTTCAAACGCCCTATGGGATATTTGAAAGTTCGAGTTGTGGATGCCAGCGGCGCGGCCATTCATAACCGGGTTCACATGCAGGCTTCTGATGGCAAGTTTTACACCCCGAACGATGCGTATGCCCGTGCCGGCACGCGAGGCGATCAGATATTTCACAATACTGGCGAGTTTGAGCTGACGCTTCCCGCAGGAAAGACCTCGCTGAATTTTGTAAAAGGCTTCGAGTACCTGCCGCAGAGTATCGAGGTGGAAATCGAAGAAGGAGGGGTCGCTCAGCTGACGGTTGAGTTGGAACAGATGACCGATATGGGGGCGAAAGGTTGGTATAGCGCCTCTACCCACGTGCATGCAAACTACGGAGGAAATTTGCACAACACTCTTGAGAACTTGATGATGATGTCTCGTTCTGAGGACCAGGACTTGGTGCTAGAGCAGGTGGCGAATAAAGACAATCGCATCCTCGATTATCAGTTTTTTATTCCCGGCGGTGGGCAGCATCCCATCTCGGAGAAAGATCAGATTGTGGTGGTGGGTCAGGAGTATAGACCGCCATTTTATGGCCATGTATTCATGTTTGGTATGCGCGAGCACTTAATCTCGCCGTTTGTTACCGGCTACGAGGGTACCGCTGTTGAGAGCCTGTACCCAAGTAATACCGACATGCTCCGCAAGGCGCAGGCGCAGGGTGCGATAACCGGCTATGTGCATCCCTTTTTAGGAGAGGAAGACCCTCTGGATGGCAATCTAGGCGGTGGCAAGGGATTTATGGTGGATGCGGCCTTGGGCACTACCGATGCATTGGAATGGTCGGACTCTGCGACAGCGGGTTTCTACCCGCTGTACGCGGTTTGGAATAACGGTTTGCGAGTAACGGCAACCGGTGGTGAAGACTCGATATCCTCATTGCATCGTAGCAAGCTAATTGGCTCTTATCGTACCTATGTCTATACCGGAAACATCGGTCTTGATATGGATGCCTGGTTTACTGGCTTGAAGCGCGGCCGCGCCTTTGTAAGCTCTGGCCCTTTGCTGGAGATGCAAATTGGTACAGCATTACCGGGCGACACAGTTCAGCTACCAGCTAGCGGCGGTGAAGTAACGGTATCTGGACGCCTGCGTTCTATCACTGAGCTCGAAGAAGTAGCGCTTGTTTGCAACGGGGAACTCGTTGAAACTTTTCCACTCGGTAGAAACAAAAATAGCTTGGATATTTCTTTTGAACATTCAATTGAACGCAGTGGCTGGTGTCACTTACGCACGGAAGGGGAAAGAGATCAGAGATTTCCCTTAGACGTCGGTTATGCGCAGGCATTCACTAATCCCATTTGGTTTCAGGTAGGCGATCAGCCGATTCGAAACCCGCAGTCGGTTGATTATGCGATTCGCTGGATCGATAAACTACAGGAGCTCGCCGATGCTTGGCCAGGCTGGCGTTCCGAGACCGAGAAGGCTCACGTCTTCGCGCAGTTTGAGGAGGCGCGTCAAGTCTATAGGAATAAACTCAACTAGCGGCTGGCGACTGGTTCCTCGACATCAATGGGATCGGATTGCTTAAGCAGCCCGATCCCGAGGAATGCGAACCCTACAGAGACGAATGCATTAAAGTAGTTAAAGAATGCATAGGGCAGGTAGTCGAGCACTGGCACGCCTAGCGTTGCCGCGTAGAATGCGCCCGCTGTGGTCCAGGGAATCAATCCCGTCGTTAGCGTCGATCCCTCTTCAACCGATCGTGAAAGAATGGACTTATCCAATCCCTGTTTCTCGTACTTTTCTTTGAATAACTGACAATTTAAAATAATGGATATGTAGGCCTCGCCCATCGCCATATTGCCAATTAGGCTAGAGCAGATGGTTGCCGCTATCAAGGCGGCGGTATGTTGTATGCGTTTGATGATGCCGGATAGTAGCGTGGCCAAGAAACCAGCTCCGTGCAGAATTCCTCCTAGTGCAAGCGCCATCAGCGCAAGTATCAAGGTCCAACTCATGCTCGCTATGCCGCCACGACCAAGTAGGTCGTCTAGATTGTCGATGCCGGTATTGCCRCGGGTGTTTTCCCACAAGGCATTGAGCACCACCACGCCATCTTGTCCCTGATAGAGGATTGCGATGACAGCGGCGGTCAAKACACTGATYGACATGGTTATCTCCGCCGGGACTTTGCGAATGCTGAGAACAGCAAGAGTGATTAACGGGATTAGGGTAATTGGCGGTGACAATTTATAGTTTGCTGCAAGTGCATTCTGGATATTGCTAACTTCTGTGGCTGCAAACTCGCTATCGCCGTAGCCGCTACCGAGCACAAGGAAGATTACGAATGTGAGTAGGAAAGTGGGCAGTGTAGTGAATRACATGGCGTAAATGTGTCGATACAGGTTCGTTCCCGCACTCATCGCCGCCAAGTTTGTTGTATCCGAAATCGGTGACATCTTGTCACCAAACGTCGCTCCGCAGATTATCATTCCCCCTACTAGGGGAAGAGGGATACCCATGGCTCCACCAATGCCTATGAAGACCACGCCTAAAGTGCCGACAGTTCCCCAAGAGGTGCCGGTGGCGAGGGACATGAGGGCGCACAGCAACATGCCGACAGCGAGAAACAGAGAAGGTGAGAGCCAATCCAGGCCAAAATACATGAGCGTCGCGATAGTCCCACTTTGCATGAAGCTAGCGATTACCATGCCTATGAGTATAAAAATGTAGATAGCAGGGAGTGCACGGGTGATGGCTTCGTTCATAAGAGAACGAATATCTAAATAGTTATAGCCGAGATAGCGAGCGTGCAGTCCGACCCAGAGCAGGCAGAGAAACATCAAGCTATGCAGGCTTACCCCCAGCAAAAACAGGCCTACAGCGATGATCCCAATTACTCCGAAGAAGCATAGAGAGGCTTGGGCTAGACTACTTTGACGAGGTTGAGTGACAGGGCTGAGAGTCATCGGCTCAGCATATAAACAATTGGGGTGAGAGTAAAACTTTGCTAAGCTCAAACCTCTCGAAATACTAGTAAAACATTAGGGCTACCCTAGAGAAGAAGGTATCAATGGATCTCACTTGGATGGCCTGGACACAGCCAACGGCGATATTCTTCGCGGTAATTGCCTCGCTGCTCCTCACTATGACGGTCTGGGAGTATTTTAGCCCAGGTGGTGGCCCGCGCCTCGGCATTCTTCGTTTCGAAAGCACCCGCGGAGATAGGTTATTCGTCTCTTTGCTTGGCAGTGCATTTATCTGCATGGCTTGGTTGATCCTGGCTAGTTTGAGTCTGTGGTGGGGGCTTGCTGCTTGTGTAGTTTACGCGTTGTTGGTTTTTAGATTCGTTTAGAGAAAAAATTTGAAGTATGCCGCGCAACAAGTCGTGGTTGAAATTAATTAGAAGGGGTTTTGCATGATTGTTCGCCAACCAATATTTCCAAAGACAAGATTTCCTAAAACGCTGCTGAGCTGTGTGGTATTTTTATCAACAATAGTGACAAGTTCGGCTGATGTTGAAGATGCGCAGAGGTGGCTGTCCGAATTTCAGCCCTCCACACTCGATTCAGAGCAACAGCTTGCAGAGATGCAGTGGTTTATCGACGCGGCACGGCCTTTCGTGGGAATGGAAATCAAGGTGGTATCAGAGACCATTACGACTCACGAGTATGAGTCGAAGGTGTTAGCGCAGGCTTTCACCGAAATCACTGGCATTCAAGTTACTCACGACCTGATAGGCGAGGGTGATGTAGTAGAGAAACTACAGACGCAGATGCAATCGGGTGAAAATATTTACGATGCCTATGTGAATGACTCAGACTTGATAGGCACGCATTTTCGTTACCAGCAGGTGCGTAATCTGAGCGACTGGATGGCGGGCGAGGCAAGTGATGTCACGTCGCCCACATTAGATTTAGAAGACTTTATCGGCATCTCCTTTACCACCGGCCCAGATGGAAAGATTTATCAATTGCCAGATCAGCAATTCGCCAATCTCTACTGGTTTCGATACGATTGGTTCACAGACCCCGATCTGAAAAAACAGTTCAGTGACAAGTACGGCTATGAGTTGGGTGTGCCAGTGAATTGGTCTGCCTACGAGGACATCGCCGAATTCTTCAGTAACGATGTCGGCGAGATTGATGGTAAGAAAGTCTATGGACACATGGACTACGGCAAGAAAGACCCGTCTCTAGGTTGGCGTTTCACCGATGCCTGGCTGTCGATGGCCGGCGCGGGAGACAAAGGTCTTCCTAACGGCCTTCCTGTGGATGAATGGGGTATTCGAGTCGATGGCTGTCGGCCCGTAGGTTCCACAGTAGAGCGCGGTGGTGCGACGGATGGACCAGCAGCGGTGTATTCAGTTACTAAATACGTAGATTGGCTGCAGCGCTATGCGCCACCTGAGGCTTCGGGTATGGTATTTAGCGAAGCAGGCCCAGTTCCTGCGCAGGGAAACATAGCTCAGCAAATTTTTTGGTATACAACGTTTACCGCAGACATGATTCTGCCAGGCCTGCCGGTAATGAATGACGACGGCACGCCTAAGTGGCGTATGGCGCCTTCGCCCCATGGAGCATATTGGGAAGAAGGACAGAAGCTGGGCTATCAAGATGCCGGTGCCTGGACATTGATGAAGTCGACGCCGGTGGACAGAGCGAAGGCTGCATGGCTGTATGCTCAGTTCGTTACCTCGAAGACAGTCTCTCTAAAGAAGAGCCATGTTGGGCTCACTATCATTCGTGATTCGGATATTCGGCATGAGAGTTTCAGTGAGCGCTCGGTGGAGCTTGGTGGTTTGGTTGAATTTTATCGCTCACCTGCCCGTGTTCAATGGACACCTACCGGTACTAACGTGCCTGACTATCCTCGATTAGCGCAGCTTTGGTGGCAGAACATCGGTGATGCTTCCTCTGGTGCAAAGACGCCACAAGAAGCGATGACGTCGCTTGCCGTGGCCCAAGAACGCTTGATGCAAAGGTTAGAGCGAGCTGACGTCTTGGGTGCATGTGGGCCGCGACTCAATGAGCCACAAAGCCGAGATTATTGGTTGAGCCAGCCCGGCTCGCCCAAGCAAAAGTTAGCTAACGAGAAGCCGCAGGGAATCACCATTGATTACGATGAACTAGTTAGCTCCTGGCAATAAGCCATACTTCGCGGCGTAATATTAGCGTCTAGTGTGATCGCTAAAGCATGCTGTGAGTCGAAGCATTCGGGGTCTACATTAGCTCGTAGCGGCAATGTTTCTATTTGCCAGTCGGCACTCGCTGTTAGACGAGCTATAGATAGGAGGGTTTTTAGTGGAAGGGCCGCCGATTTTGTATTTAACTCGATGAGTTAAGGAAGGGAAATCAACGGATGCTACAGAGTATGCTAAGAATTCACTATTTGAGGGGGGTGTTTTGCACTTTTATCCGGACTCGATCTACTAATATTAGCTACCCAAAAATATTGTTTGAACTACTCTAGAAGACTCCAATGAATCCCCGAAAGAGGGTCCTGGGGAGTGAAGCAGCCAAGGTCTAAATAGAACCAATCTATTGTATTTGTAGGGTACAGTTAATGTTTTTTCCCACAATGATTCATCAAGCCCTTCTACTTCTAAAAATGCTTTCAGGTCGTGAAAAGAAGTCCACCCATATTTAGCAAAGCCTTCGATGGTATTGGGCGCTATTTCTAGGCCGGTTCTCTTGTGTTTCCAGAAGCATGTTCCATCTGTGGTAGGGTGGTTCTTTGAAAGATAGACAACTCCTGCCCATTTGGTTTCCACATCCACATCATAATGGATATGAAATTTGAATGAATCGTTCGCTTTGGTAAACCTTAATCTTCCGTTTGCGTTTGTAGAAGAGTTTATAGACGGTTCTAGTGTGAGTTTTTGAAATAAAGCTCTATGCTGTTCTCCAAAAAAAGACTCTGTGGTCATTACACCCGCATAGTTTCCACTCGGCGAGTCTTCTTCTTTTAGCGAATTTAAAGCAACTTTAACCAGTGCATCTGGATTGTCATAAAAATCGTCTACTATTAAGTACCTATTAATCATTATCGTACCGCTCGTAACAGATTGATAAACCGCTGACGAATTCAGAGTAAGGGCTTAATCTGGTTGTTAGTGGAAACACATTAACCTTACTTATTATAAGCTATGCAATTTACATTTGTATACAGCCTGTTAAGGCAGCTGTAGGTGTTGTCTTTACTCTGTTTGTACGTTGAAATTTGGCATGGTTTCCCGAGAATAAAAGGGATCGGGATGGATAGGGTGGTAAATAGGGTAAGACTAAAAATTCTGTAGTTTTGGTTGGGCCGAAATTGTCGGTTACAGCTACAGTGCAGCGGGGTAGTATTGGCGGCAAAATCTTAATTGATAAACGTTATGCCTCGAAGATTAAAATCGCATCCGATTTGAATTTTTCGTGTATTGTTCAGCGAGAAAATTGTTGTCAGATTGATTTTTTTCAAATGCGAATATTAAGAAATATATTTTTTTAAAGCTATAGAAATTTAGGAAAGCTACTTGCTGACCTGCGCTATTAGTACTTTGAGTCGCTCCGACCACTGCTGCTTTATCTCGTCAGCGTAGAGTTCTAGGGACTGGTCAATTTGCATCGACAATCTGAGCTTCGTTTTGCCATCTTGAGTATCGAGGCTTAAGTTGATCTTGCTCTTGTGAGCATTCTTCTTCGCAGTCTCGCGCCAGGTAAAGCTCAGACGTTTTGGTCTATCTATTTTTAAGTATTCGCCATCGTGCAAAAATTCCTTACCATTGCGCTTGATGTGGTAGTTATAGGAGCCGCCGGGGCGAACTTCGTTCTGCAGGTCGACTACTTTCTCGTTACCAATATGAGCGCCGAACATCCAGCTACCCACGAAAGTGGGTATCAGCCAGCGATCGAAGATCTTCTCTGCAGGTGCAGCCACAGTTCTGCTTAGCGAAACACTAAATGTTTTGAATTTTGCGCCAGGTAATTCAACTGGGTCACTATCGTCTTCAAACATGGAAAGTTGATCAGTGCTCATTAGTTTGCTTGTAAGTTAGGGTTGGATGGCATGAGATGTGGGGGTAGGGCTCGACGGCGAGAGGCTGTTTTTTGACCATAGTTCAATGTTAGATAGTCGAGTATCGAGTCTTCGAGCTCGGGGCCAAGATCGCCAAGCCCTTGTGAGTTTCGCATCCACTCGATGCGGCTTTTCCAGACCTCTCGAGTGCCTGAATTCTGAACGATGATTTGGCTCGAGTGGCACTCGGTGCAATTGTCGTGCACTAGCTGCCAGCCTTCCTCTCTAATCAATTCACTTGGTGCCGTGCTTTCTTGCGCAGTCGAGCTTGCACCGCTAAACAGAAGTGGTAGCGATGGCGCGATCAAAGCTAGCCAGATTAGTTTCATTTTATTCGTCATTGTTTCCAGTTCCAATATCGCGAGACGGTGAGCCCTAATTAGTCGACTTGCACGGCCACCCTGTGACAGGCGTTGTTTAGATAGCCGCGCGGGTTCCAGCCGGGTACAACCATGGGCTGAGAGCGGCCCTGAACATCCATCGCCCTAGCCCACACTTCATAGTAGCCAGGCTCAGGAAATTGCGCCCAAGTCTCCCAATTCTGCCATGCCAATCTGTTTGCTGCCCCTGCTAATGCCGACGGCAGCCAGGTGACGCCGAAATCGATGGAGATATAGACAGCGACCACTTGATCGTCGCCCGCCCAGGCATGACCGCGGACGGTCATTCGCTCTCGAGAATCATGAGTAATGCCCGACTGAGGAAAAGTAATGAGTGATTTGATCGGCATCGATTCAATGATACGCATATCTTCATTCGGCACACGTGTGCCAGGTGCGACCGGTGCGGCAGGAACCGAATAAGAAGGCGGAGACATTTTTTCGCCATCATGGACCTGATTGCGAATATCGATTCGGTTTAGCCATTTGCCCGACACAGATGCAGGCCAGCCAGCACAGACGAGGCGTAGTGGATATCCGTTCTGCAAGGGTAAGTCTTCGCCATTCATAGACCAGGCTATGAGTGATTCTCGTTCTAGCGCCTTCGCAATAGGCACGCCACGAGATATCGAATCGCGATCGGGGTCGCCGCTAAGGTGTGTGTCTGCGCCGTAGTAGCCAATATATTGTGCATCGGCGAGTACGCCGCAATAATTGAGTACGTCGCGCAACCTCACTCCTGTGAAGGTAGGGCAGCCGATGGCGCCGGTAGTCCACTGATTGCCACTTGCCCCTGGAACAAATTCACTGCGCCCATTGCCGCCGCATTCTAGTTGCAGCTGCAACGTGACTGTTTCGAAGCGCTCTTTAAGCTCGGCAAGTGTGAAAGTCAAAGGGCGCTCAACCGATTCGCCACCAATCTCTAGTTGCCAGGTGTCGGAATCAATGTCCTCTGGAGCTACACCGTTGTTGCGAACGAACATGCGATTGTTCGGTGTTATAGGGTCATCGAGTAAGTGCGCGGGAGTTTCGGCGTTAATAGGCCGGTCATTAAGAACGATGAGGCCGTCTTTGCCGGGTATCTGCAGGGGAGAGCTTTCGGCGGCAAAGGCTGCCGGAATAAGACCCGCAGGCATGAACCGAGAGAAGGGGATACTCATGCCTAGCGCGGTAGTCATAGCAACTAGGCCGCTTTTCTTTAAGAAGCCACGACGCGTAAGCGGGTCACTTTGACGGCCCCATAGAAATCGATCTGCCGCAATTGGGTCCTTGCTGTAGAGTTCATGTATTCCTTGATCTTGCTTTTTACTCATAAGAAATCTCGTGTGTTGTTCACTAGCAATTAGTCAATCTTCTTGGCTTCGTCTAGTCGTGCTCCAGCAAGTACCCCAGCAAGTGAATAATTGCCTTCATGGCAAGCATACTCATAGAGGATGTCGTCGGTCAGTTTCATTGGAATCTCGGCCGAGAATGACTGCACGAACGTGTCCGGATCATGTGCTGTGAAACTGTAGTTCATGACATTGTCTGCTACGCGGGTGAAGCGTTCGGTGATGCGGAAATTTTCCGTCGAGTTACGAAATTTTTGGCTAGAGTTCAATCTGCTGGTTTCGACGACTAGCGTATCTCCTTCCCAATGACCAATTGAGTCTCCCATCCAAGGTCGAAATGCGTCTGGCAGCGGCTTGGCATCGATGCGAATAATTCTTGCGTCATGAACCATCTCTACCAGAATCATTACATAGCCTGGCGATTGCACGATCTGATAGTGATTGTTGTACAGAATAGGCAGCATGGGAGGCCCACTGCTGGACCCGAACGACATAAGGCAGCGTTCGGCTAAAGGGCGGCTCTCAGGTCCGGCAAAGGCACCACGTGATGCACGTAGCTCGACGGCAATTCGCAGCCGTTCTTCAGCCTCAGGTGTATAGGCAGGCATGCGCCCATTGGGTGGGTCTATTAGCAAGGAGCTGCGGAACTCACTGTTATAGCGTGCAACTTGAGTGCCGTCGTCAAACCAAAAGTTGTTGTAGCTGTCGGCGAGTTCGATGCGGTCCTTCGCCGGAGGTATGCGATCTGGGTCGCTAGGCTGATCCTGCTCAGCTGTGTAGTCGGCCACAGCTTGTTCCAATTGCATTGCTTCTTCGGGGCTCAGTACCAGCTTGTTGCCCAATTCTTCCGGGCGAGAGAAAGGGGTTATCGTGTTACTCGTCCACATGCCCTG
>JAESUT010000089.1 GCA_016762995.1 Gammaproteobacteria bacterium
GCCATATCGTGAGTAGCTACAACTCTTTCGTTGAGCCGATAATTAGGTAGGTATTGCGAATTTTCGTGAGAGCTATTGAGCTTTTCTGCCTGCGCTTCGCTACGCATCCAAAAACTAACGTCATAGCCATTTTCCGCAGTAATGTTGGCTATGACCGTGCCAAAGCTACCACCACCAATAACCGAAACCTTGCTTGTAGACATAAGTGCCCTTCGCTATCTGCCGAGCTGACAATGATAGTCTGATTGGCCCCCAATACCAAGGAGGCCCAGCTAGAGAGCAGGCTACATTCTTGCGAGCTTGACCTTCAGCGGCCAATTTACAACGTGGGTTTTCTCGGGGTCCATACCCCATGCCTCCCGGAGATCTTCAATCACGAGCTCTAATGGGTCACTTCCATTCTTTTTCCTATAGCGCTGCAGCGCTGACCACGAAGTAAAGTAGCCGCAAAGCTGCTCTAGATTCCACTCACGGGTCATCACAAAATCCCGCTCGAAGCTCGTCCCGAAAGGAATGCTAACATCTCGATAGGAACGCTCTACTAGCCGACGCTCTGGCGGCCAATACTCACCCAATATTCCTTCGTATAGCTTCTCTACAACGGCATCGATTGGGTCATTGATCTGATGCACTGCATAGCACCAAACGGCCAAGACACCCTCTGGCTTCAGGCAGGTTTTAGCGTTTTCGAAAAACACATCGGTATCGAACCAGTGCAGCGCTTGGGCAACAGTTATCAAATCGCAGGAGCTTTTCTCAAGTAGTGGCTGCTCGGCAGTCATCTGCCGGTACTCGATATTCTCTTTTCCCTGAGCCTGCTCTATCTGCTCAGCACTCCCATCAGTAGCGATTACGCGCCTGAAGGTCTTGGCAAGTGACATCGCCGCTTGTCCATTTCCTGTCGCGCAGTCCCAAACCAAATCATGCTGCTGGCACTCGGAATACAGAAACTCGAATAATTCATCGGGATAGCTGGGTCGCGCGTCTGCATAGGCCTGCGCATGTCCGGAAAAGTGGTCTTTGAATGTCATTTTACCCCCTTAACCTTCGCCATTTTCTCGGCTACCCCGCATGAGCTCGATTCTATTAGACTGATAGAACACCAGCGCATCATAGATTTGGTTAGCCACTGATTTAGGGGTAATCGATGCCCCTACAAATTGATCGTATTCATTCTCTGGAGTAATCGTTTGCCAGCTTAGGCGCAAGATGTCGCGCATACTGTTCCCAGTAAACTCCCTCATCCATTTCGAATTAATAACATCCACCACCCCGTAGATTTGATCGGAATTAATATCTTCGATTACACGAGCGGCGCTAATGCGGCCAAACATGTCGACTGCGATTAGCAGGTCGATCTTACCGTTAAACCCATCATCTGCGATCGCGGGCACCGCCACAGCCACTGCCTGACCATCCTTTCTCGCGATATAGGCAAGTCGATCTCTATCTAAGTTTAATAGGTGAAGATTACTAAGTTTCTCAATCCCAGCCGACGCTGAAAGCAGATAGGTATCCAACACTAGATCGTTGTCGAAGCTAACTGCTTCGAAAAATTGATAAAGGTTGCGCCGATCAAATTCTTTCCGCGCCTCCAACAAGCCATCACTCGCTACAAGTTTGAGCACTACTAGCAGCACAAGAAAGATGGCCAGCACCGCAAGCTGAGTGAGATTGTTTTTTATAAATTGAGACATGCTATTCACCGCTACAAAAGACACCTCGAGCAGATGCTATTTACTTCTAGGGTTACCCTAAATGAGACTTAGATGAATGCAGAAGCCGTTGCAACGATCGACATGATTGGTGCGGGATAGACACCAAACAACAGTAGTAGGAACAATAGGATTGCGAGCACAGCGTAGGAGCTTACACCCTCCACACCACTAATTCGATAAGGCTGCACATGCTTTTCTGGCATAAACATGCGATAGATGATTCGAAGGTAGTAATAAAGGCCTATCCCACTGCCCAACACCAATACGCCTAGCAGCATCCAAAGCCCCGCCTCAACAGCACTTAGGAATATATAGAATTTTCCTATAAATCCCACGGTGAGAGGAATACCTGCCAAAGAAAGTAGCATCGCGATGAAAGCTGTAGCCAGCAAGGGGTTGCGCCAAAAAAGACCCCGGTACTCCTTTATCGAATCGAACTCTTTTTCACTCGAAGAAATGACTGACGCCACCCCGAATGCACCTAAGGACATGATCACATAGGCGATCAGGTAGAAGGTGATTGCCTCCACAGCAATTGTGCCCGTGACATAGTGGCTGGCGACCAGGGCCAGCAGTAGATAGCCCATGTGCGCGATGGATGAGTAGGCGAGAATTCTCTTCAGATTGTCTTGCAACAGCGCAAGAAGATTGCCCACTAGCATGGACGCAGCTGCGATAAGCGTGAGGACCGTCACCATCGAATCGAAGCTCAAGGCATCACTGATCGATATGAAGCGTAGCAGCACTACGAACATCGCCGCCTTACCGACAGTTGCCAGATACGCAGTAGCAGGTAGCGGAGCTCCTTCATAAACATCTGGAGTCCACATGTGAAACGGCGCTAGAGAAAGTTTGAATGCCATGCCAGAAACAACCATCAGCAACGCCACAATCGTATAAGCATCTCCCAATCCTGCCGCGGGCAGCTTGCTAACGCTGGCGAATGAAAGCGTCCCAGTTTGCGCATAAATTAGCGCCATACCGAACAAGATAAAAGCCGATGCCGCCGCTGAGAGGACCAGGTATTTAAACGACGCCTCCAACGGAAACTTCGCCGACTTTGCACTGTGCAAGGGATAGGCGATCATGCCATACAGAGACATGCTCAGCGTCTCGAGGCCCAACACAGTACTCACGAAATGATTGCTGCTCACCATCACGATAGCGCCGATGGTCGCGATCGTTAGCAGCAGAAAATATTCTTCCCTCTCATCATCCAACTCGAAGAAATAGGGAAAGCTCAGAATCGCAAGCACCATGGACGAAGCACAGACGACAACGGTAAATAGTAGACTGTACTGATCGATAATCAGCAGTGGAGTAAGCTGCTGATTGGTCCAGTCCATCATTGACACAGCGACCAGCGTTGCCGCCAATAGGCCAGTAATCGTTATGAAGCCGGTGGTAATGTAGCTGCGACGAATGCCGATCATTAGCATGACCAAGACGGACGTAGCAGTGACGATTAGCAATGGCAGTAGTGGGAGTAAATCATTGAACGACGTAATCATAACTCGCTGCCCTGTGCGAAGATAAGCTGCCCAGTTTCGTTAAGCAAATTCGTCAAGGTAGCGGATGACATATCCAAGAAGCTCTGCGGATACATCCCCATCCAGATCAGACCAATCATCATCGCCCCAAAATAGAACATCTCTCGGCGGCTCAGATCGCTTAGATGCGTGTCGTCGAAATTTGAATTTCGATACGCTCCATGAAAAATTTTCTGAATTACCCACAGCGAATACACCGACGCGAAGATGAGACCAAATGCTGCAGCAACCGTAAAAGCAATGCTCGCCTGAAACGCGCCTAACAGGACCAGGAACTCGCCAACGAAATTTCCGAGGCCAGGCATGCCTAGTGCCGCAATCGAAAAGAACAAAGCTACGAAGGAGAGCCGTGGAACTTTCGCCCAAAACCCTCCCATATGATCCATGTCACGAGTATGAATTCGATGCTGTAAGCCGCCCGCTAACATGAACAATGCCGCAGCACTTAGCCCGTGTGCCAGCATCGTCATTACGGCACCCTGTAGTGCTTGTTCATTCCACGCATAGATACCAAGCATAACAAAGCCCATGTGGCTAATACTGGTGTAGGCGATCAGGCGTTTTATGTCTGTCTGCGCGAATGCCACTTTTGCACAGTAGAGAATACTGATGACCGCTAACGTCATGGCGAACGGCGCAAACTGCATAGACGCTTCTGGAAATAGCGGCACGGCGAATCTTATTAAGCCGTAGGCACCAGTCTTCAACAGCACGCCAGCTAGAATTACGCTGCCAGCAGTGGGTGCCTGTGAGTGGGCATCGGGCAGCCAAGAATGAAAAGGGAAACTCGGCAGCTTGGTACTGAAAGCTACGAAAAACCCCAGCATTGCCCACATCCCTAATGCACCACTAGTGTTTACCTTCAGCAGATCGAAGTAATCGAAACTGAACCAGCCAAACTGCACATAGTGAAAATACGCTAACACCAGTATCGAAATCAGCATCAACATACCGCTGACCTGCGTGAAGATGAAGAACTTCATCGCGGCGTAATTCTTGTTCTCATGCCCCCAGATCGCGATGATAAAATACATCGGAATCAACATGATTTCCCAGAAGAAGAAAAACAAGAAGAGATCGAGCGCCGTGAAGACACCGATAACGCCGGCTAGGGTCCAGAGCAGGTTAAAATAGAAAAACCCAGTTCGCTCGGTAATCTCGTCCCATGCCGAGGCAACGGCAATAATTCCTAGAAAGGCTGTTAGCACCATCATCAAGACGCTTAGTCCATCAGCCGCCAAGTGAAAGGAAATACCAAAACGTGGTATCCACTGCGCGTTTAGCTGAACGATCCAGGCAGAGCCGTCGGGGTCTGCTCCCACCAGAGCCATCATTACCAATAGATCGATCACTACAGCTGTCAGCGCAACTACTCTTGGAAACTTAGAGTCCAAGCCTTCAGACAACCAGGCCAGTACACCGCCCAAAAACAATATACTTATGAGCACTATTAAAATCATAGCACCACTCCTAGGGTGATCAAGAGCACCACACCACAGCCGATGCTAAGCACATACCAATGTAGCTGTCCGGTTTGCGTGCGCGCCAGCATAACGTGAGCGACCCGAGAGATTTCCACCAGCGATGCGTACACAGCATCGATTAGATCGTTCTTATTTGCCCGAGCTAGGAATACGAATGGCCTCACGAAGAGAAAGTTATAAAGCGCATCCATTCCCCATCCGCTGAACCAGAATCGGTGTAGTTGTGCCGCAAGCGGATTGGCCATAAGCTTTTCTACCGAGAATGTTTTCGACATGAAAAATAGATAACTAACCCCGATCCCTAGTAGCGGCACGGCGGTCATGATCGCGTGCATCAAGCCGCTGATATGGTGTTCTTCTGCATGCACCTCGCCATGACTAAATACTGCGTCAACGGGGATCTGTATCCAGCCGCCAAACAACGCGAGTACCATTAAAATTATTAGCGGAGTCGCCATACTAAATCCTGCTACCTCCGTATCGCGATGATGCTCCTTGCTCTCACCGAAGAACACGACGAACACAAGCCTAAAGCTGTAGATGCCGGTAAGAAAAGCGCCTAGTACACCGCCTAACCAGAGAATCATGCCAGGCCCTTCCATCTCCAAAGCAGCAATCAGGATCTCATCCTTGCTGAAATAGCCCGAGGTAAATGGAAACGCCGCTAAAGCGAGGCTGCCTATCAGAAAGGAGGCGAAGGCTATTGGAAGCTGCTTGCGCTTGCCACCCATCTTAAAGATGTCATGCTCGTGATGCAGACTGTGAATCACCGTGCCCGCAGCGAGGAACAGCAAGGCCTTGAAGAACGCRTGGGTCATCAGATGAAAAACCGAGGCAGAGTAGGCRCCAACACCYAAACCTAGGAACATATAGCCAATCTGACTGATCGTTGAATASGCGAGAATTCGYTTGATGTCGTGTTGTGTCATAGCGGTGAAGCCAGCCATCAACAGAGTAATCAGCCCAATCCACGCAACCAAGAGCTGCACGCTAGGCGCAAGCTCGAACAACACATGAGTGCGCGCAATCAAATAGACGCCGGCAGTAACCATCGTCGCGGCGTGAATCAGCGCGCTGATCGGTGTAGGACCAGCCATCGCATCAGGCAACCAGGTCTGCAGTGGCAGCTGTGCGGATTTTCCCACCGCACCTCCTAGTAGTAACAAGGAAGCTGCAACTGCTAGGCCGGAACCGACGGCCCATTGTGTTTGCGCCTCCTGCAACATGTCTTGTATGTTGAGCGTGCCTAGTTGAGCGAACAACAGAAACAGGCCAATCGCCATCGACGTGTCGCCGACGCGAGTTGTAATAAATGCCTTTCTTGCTGCGTATCCATTCTCTGGCTTCTCGTACCAGAACCCAATGAGTAAATAGCTACAAAGCCCAACTCCCTCCCACCCTAAATAAAGGAGCAGCAAGTTATCAGCTAAAACCAACACAAGCATCGAAGCTACAAACAGATTCATATACGCGAAGAAGCGACTGTAGCTGGGATCGTCCAACATGAAACCGGCGGAGTACAGGTGAATCAGAAAACCCACCCCAGTAATGATCAATATCATGACCACCGAGAGGCCATCTAGATAGAAGCTAAAACCCGGGGTGAAGTTTCCCACCGCCATCCAGGTCCACATCTCTACGACAAGATGTGTCTCACCAGAGCCAAGGAACTGATAGGCAATCATGGCGGCGGCCAAAAATGACAGGCCTAGTGATCCGGCACCAATAGCGCCAACGACTTTCTTCGGCAAATTCCCACTAGTAAGTACTAGGCTTAGAAAGCCCAGTAACGGAAACGCCGGTAATAGCCAAATTAATTCTTGCACTCTAGCTTCCTGCCCCTATCCCTTCATCTGACTTAACACGTTGATATCGACTGTGTGATAGCGCCGATACATTTGAATAATTAGACCCAGTCCCACCGCCACTTCAGCGCCGGCCAAGGTAAGTATCATGAGAAACATAATTTGGCCGTCGGCATGTTCCCATCGCGATGCCGCCACGATGAAGGCCAGCCCGCTCGCGTTTATCATGATCTCGAGCGACATGAGCACAAACACGATGTTGCGCCGCGTAAGCACGCCGACCAAACCGAGCACGAAAAGTATGCCCGCCAATATCAGTCCATGTTCTATCGGGATTGAATCCATTGTCTATCTCTGCTCACTCGTCTGAATTGCTTGCGCGTACGGCTTCAACATTTTTCTCTCTTTCTACTAATAGCCATCATTTTTTTGCTAGGTGGTAGGCGGAAACCAAGCCTGCTAACAGCAAGATCGAAGCCAATTCGACCGCCAACACATAGGGGCCAAACAGCAAGGCACTCACCTCCATGACATCGATCGTCGTTAACGCGAGCTCATGATCATATTGGGTAATTACAGCAAGTAGCTGCGCAAGCAACACCGCAGCCAATATTGAAGGTACGATCCAAACCTTCGGCCCCATCCAACTACGCTCCTGATCGAGACTCGCCTGCCCCATGTTGAGCATCATAATCACGAACAGGAATAAAACCATGATCGCTCCCGCGTAGACGATCGCCTCCAGCACCGCGGCAAATGGCGCCCCTAGCGTATAGAAACAAACGGCGACAGCTAAGAGCGACAGGATCAGGTAAATGAGCGCGTGCACAATATTCGTTTGCAAGATTACCGCCGCCGTTGAAACAACAGCCACGAAAGCGGCGATGTAGAAGAGCAGGATCACGGCAACAGACTCCTTACATTCACCGGCACAGCTTCATTGAGCGCCTCACCCTTGTCCTTGCCACCGATCTTCTTACCCGCGACGCGGTAGAAATTGTAATCGTGGTACTTGCCAGTGCCATTGATCAATAAATCCTCCTTCTCCCACACCATGTCTTGCCGGACATACTCCGCCATCTCGAAATCGGGCGTAAGTTGTATAGCGTTCGTTGGACAGGCTTCTTCACAGAAGCCGCACATAATGCATCTAGAGAAATTGATGCGGAAAAATTCTGGATACCAACGCCCCTCCTCATCCTCAGTTTTCTGCAGGGCGATGCAGTCCACAGGGCACGCTACAGCACAGAGGTTGCAGGCGACACAACGCTCTTCGCCATCAGGGTCGCGACTGAGTATGATGCGACCGCGCCAACGCGGAAACATATACGGCTGCTCATCAGGATATTCGACGGTGTCAGCCTTTACCCACAGATGCGAGAACACCCGCCAGAGGGTAACCACCTGACTCGTCAGTGTGTCCTTAATCAGGGTGAGCATGTCTTTCTCCAAAACTTTGCAACATTAGGATGTACTCAAAATAATTACGCCAGTGATCAGCAGATTGACTAGTGAAATCGGCAATAGGAATAACCAGCCATAACTCATCAGTTGGTCATAGCGCGGCCGTGGAATTGCCGCGCGCAATAAGATAAAGAAGGCAATAAACATAAATGACTTCAGTGCAAACCAAAATATGGGCGGCAGAAATGCAGGGCCTAGCCAGCCACCGAAGAATAGCACTGTGATTAATGAAGCTATCAATACCAGGCCAAGGTATTCCCCGACGAAGAACATGCCAAATTTCATGCCTGAATATTCTGTGTGGTAACCCGCGCAGATTTCCTGCTCTGCCTCAGGTATGTCAAAAGGCAGCCGGTGGCTCTCTGCAATGCCAGCGATCAAGAAGATCACGAAGCCAATAAATTGCGGGATGACATACCAACCGTTCGCTTCTTGCGCCAACACGATCTCTCGGAGATTAAACGTACCTGCAAGCGCTACCACACCAAGAATAGAGATGCCCATGAAGACTTCGTAGCTAATCATCTGTGCCGCAGCACGCAATGCACCTAACAAAGCATATTTGTTGTCGGAAGAGAGACCGGCCAACATGACGCTATAGGCTCCAAGCGACGCCATGGCTAGAACAAAGAGCACGCCTATATTCGAATCGACAACCCCAACGCCAGGAGCAAAGGGGATCACGCTGAAACTCAGCAAGATCACAGACATGATGATGGCAGGTGCCAGCACGAAACTGAATTTGTCTGCGAAAGGCGGCACCCAATCTTCCTTAGTAAAAATCTTAATCATGTCAGCAACGACCTGCAGCAGGCCAAAAGGGCCTACGCGATTGGGGCCTAGCCTTTCTTGCCAAAAGCTTAGCAGTCGACGTTCCACCCAAATCAACATAGCTGCCACGAGGATAACCGTCGTCAATATCACGCCTATGCTTAAACCTGAACCCACTTCGAATGTCATGAGTTAATTTCCTCTTCATGGAAATCACTAACTATCAAATTACCAATGCCTCGAACCGTAGACTGAGCGTCGCTCTTCTCTACCTCGATCAAGCCAGAGAAATCAGCCGGGCTAATACCGCTATCGCCGCAATGTAACAAGGCAGTACCGGCTTTGATGCCGGTACGAATACAGACAACTACAGGAGAACCCACGGGACTGATTGTCGCCACATCACCCTGGCTCAAATTTCTTTCCTGCGCATCCTCTGGAGAAAGACCAATGTAGGCATCTGTCATTCGTGCCTGAATAGGCTTGGAGCGCGCACTCAATTCGTCGCTACCAAATATTTGATAGGAGAAGGCTAAGCGTAGTTGCTTGGTAGATGGCTTTATAGAATCGGGCGCGGCCTCGAAGTAACTGCCGCTGGAATTTTTTCTCTCTATCAGTAAGCAACCCACGTGCCCCTGCTTCAACTCGCCGTTTACCTCATCCTGAAATTTACTAATGGATTGATTCGAATTCCACCTCGGAGCCCATGAAGACGCGAGAATACTCGCGTCCTTCAGCGCCGGCATTCCTTCCATCGAGAAAGACATAACAGACTCTTTATCTTCCATCTGCTTGGGTTCATGCACGCTGACGTCTGCAGTCACCGCGGTACGGCCACTGTATCTATGGGATTGTCGTGGCACCTTCATGCCAGCTATGAACGGGTTCTCTTTCGGCAACACTTCACGTAGTCGCGCGAAGCCTGGCGCCTCATCGCAGCAACGCTCGATCAAATCATCGACATGCTCGGCGTCACATATCCAACGCCAAGAAGGTTTCGCCTGTTTCTGACACTGATGTACTTGAAAGCTAAGCTGCGCCCTGCCCTCGTAATTAATATATGTAGCCTCGTGTTCCGAGAACGCGGTGGCCGGTAGAATCACATCGGCATTCGCTGTTGTGGCCGTGGCCAATTGATCCAGCACCAAAACTTTTGTAGCAGTACTAAGCGCTGCGTCAACTAAGCCCTTCGCGGCTCTACGATAGAGATCGTTCTCCAAGACTATGACGCGCTTCGCCTCGCCGGTTTGTAGCTTTCCCAATGCAGCGCCTAGTGAGTTTTCTGCGCGAACCATCAACCCCATGCCTACGCTATTTACTTCAGGCACTATCAGGCAAAGATCAATAGCTGACTTGTCGCTGTGATTATGCAAAGCCCTGGCGATGTTTGCGGCGGCCTTGATCACGTCGCTGCCATTACTGTTACCCGCAATGATTAGAGGTCGTTTCGCAGACCTTAGCTGCATAACGATCTTATCTATTACTTCGTCATGTTCGCGGAGGGAAGCGGCGGCAGGAGCTGCGGCTGAGATTTTATTCGCTATCAGATGCCCTATCGCCACCACGTTGGAAAGTGATTCGATAACTTTATCGGAGGCCACGTCATCGAGCCTACTTACTGCCGGGCTAATAATACTTAGCGGACTGCGCTCGTGCTGCGCGAGTTCGCGGACTGCTGCATCCTGCCACTGAGGTATTCTGCTTTCGCTCGCAAGGTCCTTCGCTTTGTTGCGTACCGATTGACGTAGCGCTAGCGCGATGCGCGGCGCCACGTTAGTTACGTCTTCGCCGAGTATCAACACCGCATCGGCTTGCT